>JBFYTF010000659.1:0-13847 GCA_041300865.1 Anaerolineae bacterium | reverse complement strand
CTCGCGCGAGGCTGGCTGGTTGTGGTCGGGGAGACCGAGCCTTGCAGCCCGCAGCCAACACCGAGGTTGCCGCAATGCGAGATGCCCAGGCGCGAGCAGGAGTGCACTGGCCGGTCGTCGTGGAAACCGTGGCGCTGCTGACAATGTATGCCGCCGGCCTGGTGGCTGCCTGGCTTGTCTGGGCACCCCTGAGCTTGCTCTACCTGGTCGTGATCCTCGTCTGCAACCTGCTCTTCATGGCGCTCATCTGCCCCTATTGCCTCCACTTTGAGGCCAGAACCTGCCACAGTGGCTATCACCACGTGGCCAAGTTCTTTCCCCGGCGCGAGGGTCGGACTTTCGCGCGCGAGTTCCAACGCTACGTGCCGGTGATGTATCCCGTCTGGGCCTTCGCGCCGTTGGTGGGGCTCTATGGCCTGATCAGAGACCTGGGCTCGGGGCTAAACTGGGGCCTGCTGCTGGCGTTGCTGCTCTTTTGCCTGTCTGGTTTTGTCGCCCTGCCACTCGCCTCGCGCAGAATCTGTGCCGAATGCGCGAACGCAGCCAACTGCCCTCGTGCCAGGGTGCGAGAAGCTACGCAGCCGCGCGAATTCCTGGATTAGCCGAAGGACTCGAGCGCCGCCTCAAGATCTGAATGGATCTCGAGGAACATGTCGAACCCTGCTGAGGCCAGCACCTGGGCGACTCTGGCCGAGGGTTTGAGCAGCTTCAGGTTTGGCGAATGGTAGGTTCCGGCGGCGATCTCTGACCGCACTTCCCCCGCACTCTCACCCCGCAGCATGGTAAAGATCTGGTAGACGGCGCGCAGCCCGCTGCTGCTCATGAACTTGACCTTGCTCAGATCGAGGAGCATGTAGCGACTGCCTGCCTCATAGGCTGCTGCTGCCTGCTGCTGCAGCTGCTCGTGAGATTCCATATCCAGGTCGCCCTCGAGGTGAAACACAGTGACCGGGACTCGCCCCGTGTGAGTAGATGTGCGGATCTGCATCGTTTGCGAACCTCCTTTGAACCGAGACAGCCTGCCTTCCCTGCCTGGCGGGAGCCCAGGCGTGTGAAGCGCGGTAATATTACCCTGGCTGAGGCAATCTGTCAAGTTGTCGTTTGCGGCGATGTGTCATGTCAGGTCCCGGCCCCAGCCGGACCGATGGTTGACGCTCGCCTGCCTCGATGCTATAATCACCAGCGGAACGCCGGCTGCGTTTGGTAGAGCTCTGTCAAAGACGCACTTCCGGAGGTAGCCGGTCGAGCTAGGGGAGGGGGGCTGATGGCCAGGAACGGCAAGCAGGACAAACGGATCGTGGTTTCACCCGATGGGCCCTACGTAGTGCATGGGCACGTCCCCCTGGTCTACAAGGAACAGGTGGTTTCGGAATACGGGGAACCCCTGACCTGGAAAACGGGCCGGGTGATAGAGACTCCGGAGACCTATGAGCTGTGCCGCTGCGGCCACTCCAAGTTTCTGCCGTTTTGTGATGTGAGCCACGCACTCGTCGAGTTTGACGGGACAGAGACGGCCGAACCCCGCGCGTCGGCCGAGCGCCGGGTGACCCACGAGGGAGGACCAGGCATCGTCGTGCGGCGCGATTACACGCTGTGCACGGGCTCCGGCTATTGTGGCAACCGGCTGACGAATGTCGAGGAGATGGTGCATCACAGCGAGGACACGGGAGTGCGAGGCCAGATCATGGCCATGGTCGAGCGCTGCCCGTCGGGCTCGTACACGTACGCCCTGGCGGAGGGCGAGCCGGACATCGAGCCGGACCTCCCGCAGCAGATCGCTGTGACAACCGAGATGACGGCAGACGGGCCGATCGCCGGCCCCCTGTGGGTAACCGGAGGCATCCCCATTGAGCGAGCGGACGGGATGCCGTTCGAAACCCGGAACCGGGTGACTCTGTGCTCGTGCGGACTTTCGCGGAACAAGCCGCTGTGTGACGGCACCCACCGGGTGCAGCCTACGGCGCCGCATGACGGCCTTGGCCACGACCGTTAACTCCTGGACGGTCTCCCGGGAGGGCTCGGCGCCAGGCTAAAGGGCCTGGTGCTCTGTGCGGGCAATGATCTCGTCCTGAAGGGCCGTGCTCAGGTCGCAAAAGTAGTCGCTGTATCCCGCCACGCGCACGATGAGGTCGCGGTGCTCCTCGGGGTGCTGCTGCGCCGCCCGCAGAGTGGCGGCATCCACGACGTTGAACTGGATGTGGTGGCCGTCGAGCTTGAAGTAGGTGCGCACGAGCTGCAGCAATGTCTCGAGGCCGCCGTCGCCCGCCAGAAGCTGCGGGCTCAGCTTCTGGTTCAGCAGCGTACCTCCCGTGCGGACGTGATCCATCTTGGCAGCGGAGCGCAGGACGGCCGTCGGCCCCCGCCGGTCGGCCCCTTGAACGGGGGAGATGCCCTCAGACAGGGGTGTGCCCGCCCGGCGTCCGTCGGGCGTCGCCCCGCAGACCGAGCCAAAGTAGACGTGGCACGTGGTGGGCAAAAGGTTGACGTGATACCGGCCCCCCTTGGTGTTCGGCCGGCCGTCAACGGCCTGGAAGTAGGCCTCAAACACGGCCCGCATGACGTCGTCGGCGTAGTCGTCGTCGTTGCCATAGCGCGGCCCGCGGTTCAGCAGGAGTTGCCGCGTGCGCTCGTGCCCCTGGAAGTCGTCCCGTAGCGCCGCCAGGAGCCCGGCCATGCTCAGGGTTTCCTTGTCATAAACGTGTACCTTGAGCGCCGTCAGGGCATCGGCCATGGTACCCAGCCCAACCCCTTGGACGTAGGTGGTGTTGTAGCGGGCTCCGCCATCGTGATAGTCCTTGCCGGTGGCCGTGCAGTCGTCGATCAGCAGCGACAGGAAAGGCACCGGCAGGTGCTCGGCGTAGAGGCGTTCGATGACCTGGTTGCCGCGGACCTTGACGTCCATGAGAGCGCCCAGCTGCCGGCAATACGCCTCGAACAACTGCTCGTAGCTGTTAAAGGCTGTGGCATCGCCGGTGGGGGGGCCAATGCGGCGGCCGGTGCGCGGGTCCACGCCGTCGTGCAGGGCCAGCTCTAATACCTTGGGCATGTTAAAGTAGCCGGTGAGGTTATAGTTCTCCTTGCCGAAAGCGCCCACTTCGACGCAGCCGCTGGAGCCACCATTTCGGGCATCGGCCACTGTCTTGCCCATGCGCACGAGCTCCTGGACGATGAGGTCGCTGTTAAAGACCGAGGGCTGGCCGAATCCGGTGCGGATAATGCGCCCGGCCCGCTTGATAAAGGCGTCGGGATTCTTCTTGCTAACCTGGATCGAGGTGCTGGGCTGCAGGAGGCGCATCTCTTCGACGACATCGAGGAGCAGATAGGTGAGGTCGTTGACGGCGTCGGAGCCGTCCTCGCGCACACCGCCCAGGTTGATCTGGGCAAAGTCGGTGTAGGTGGAGCTCTCGGCTGCTGTGACGCCAACTTTCGGTGGGGCAGGCTGGTTGTTGAACTTGATCCACAGGCATTGCAACAGCTCTTCGGCAGACTCGCGGGTCAATGAGCCATCCTCGAGTCCCTGGCAATAGAATGGATAGAGGTGCTGGTCCAGCTTGCCCGGACAGAAGGCGTCCCAGGGGTTGAGCTCTGAGGTGACCCCCAGGTGGACGAACCAATAGGCCTGGATGGCCTCCCAGAAGTCGCGGGGAGCGTGGGCCGGGACGCGGCTGCACACCGCGGCGATACGCTCCAGCTCAGCCCGGCGCAGCCCATCACCCTCGTGACGCGCCAGATCGCGAGCCTGTGCGGCATGGCGCTCGGCCAGGCGGATGATGGCTTGCGCGGCGACGTGCATGGCGCGGAGCTGCTCCTGGCGGCGGTAGGCTTCGGGGTCGTGGAGGTAGTCCAGGCCGGCCAGGCGCCTCTCAATGTCGCGCTGCACCTCGAGCATGCCCCGGCGATAGATCTTGTCGTCAAGCACGGTGTGGCCTGGAGAACGCTGTTCCATGAACTCGGTAAAGACGCCGGCTTCGTAGGCCGCGTGCCATTCGGCCGTCATCTGGGAGAAGAGGAGGTCGCGCATGGAGCGGCCCTGCCAGAACGGGATGATCGCCTCCTCGTAGACCTGCCTGGCCCGCGGGGCCACGGAGAACGGGATTTTCTCCCGCGAATCCAGGATCTCGAGATCCTGGAGGCTGTGACAGCAGAGCTCCGGATAGGTGGGCGCGGCTTTGGGGGCCGGGCCCTTTTCGCCCACGATGAGCTCGCCCTGGCCAATGTAGATGGTCCTGCCCTCTACCAGGTAGTGAAAGGCGAGGGCGCGGCGCATGGGGGCCGAGGCGAGTGCCGTCTGCTCCTGGTAGAAAGCGGTCATGAGCTCCGCACGTTCGGTGGAGATGGACGGCCTGGCGTCCAGGCTTTCCTGTCGCAAGCGGGCGACACGGGCTGTCATGGCCATTGTTGCTCAACCTCCTCAAGAGCACCAAGAAAGCTTCGAGAATGGACCACGGGGACGCGTCGAGCGCAGAGAACCGGTGGTCTGAGCGCAGCGTCGTCCGTCACCTCCGTGGCTATAGCGCGCGTCGCCGGCAGCCTGCTAGGCAAAAGCCCGGCGCAGGGCGGCCACATCCGCGGTTCTCAGGGATTCCAGGAGCCGCAAGGCGGTCGCTCTATCGACGCCATCGAGCGACAGCAGCGCCTCGGGGTCCTGGTCGTGGAGTGTCGCCCGGCCATCGGCATAGAGCGTCAACCAGCGGTCCTTGTGATCGGCCAGCCAGATGCGTGCCGCGGGATCGGGGTGGGTGCGGAGCTCGTCAAAGGCAGCCTGCAGTGCCTCCGGCTCGGGCCGCTCGACTGACGCTCCGTCTGCCGTCCGCAGGATGACGCTGCGGCCCTCAAAGTAGCGCCGCAGAACCAGGTCCACGAACAGCGCGAGGTCGTCGACCAGCTCCAGGTTCTCTGCCAGCCGCTCGGCCTTCAGGCGCAGACGGTGGACGACGGCCTGCACACCGGGGAATACGCGCTCCGCGGCGCCGTCGATCGCCATCTCGGCCGCGTGCTGCTCGAGGACGCGCTGCGCCTCGGGCGACAGCTCAGGAGCGATCTCGGCCAGGATATCATGCTCTACCTCTTCGGGCGGCACGCTGCGGCGCAGAGCCTCTTCGGGACGCGCCGGGCGCCCGGTGCGCGGCCCGCCGGCGGACGGCTGCAGCTCACTCCACACCAGGCGGGTCAGGATCGCCATCAGGCTCGGCCGGAGGTCCGGCTCCTCCTGCAGGTGCCTGGCAGCTTCGTCCACAAAGGGCTCCTCCAGCTCGGGCAGCTCCCGGGGCGTGGCCCTGTTCAACACCGTCTCGAAGGTGTTGGTCATGGCGACGCGCCTGGTGAGGGGAGGGGCGTCGACGTCCAGCACCTTGCGGGCTGTGGCAGGGATAGAGGCGTGGTCATATACCGTCTGATCGACGGTGCCGCGCTCGATCCAGGGCGAGATCAACACGGCCGGTACCCGCGGGCCAAGCAGGTCAAAGGGGAAGCGATAGCTGCCGTCCGGAGACTGATAGGCGGGCTCCACCGACCATTCCGCGCCGTGCGGCGGGGGTACATGGTCGAAAAACCCGCCATGCTCGTCGTAGGTGATGACCAGCAACGTCTTGCGAGCCACCTCTGGGTTGGCTCGCAGTGCGGCATAGATGCGCCAGATCAGGCGCTCGCCGGCTCGAAAATCCATCTCGCCGCCCATGCCCGGGTGCTGGCTGTCTGACAGCTTGCCCACCATGTCGGGCTCGACGAAGGCATAGTGCGGCAGGCGGTCGTGCGCGATGGCGCGATAGAGGTGGCCGATGGGCTTGTAGCGCTGCAGCCAATCGAGCTCTGATGGGCTCCACAGGCGGGCAAAGGCCAGGGATTGGGGTGGAAAACCACCGTAGTATATCGACCAGTCCCGCTTGGCCTCGGACAGCTGTTCAAAGATGGTCTTGTTGCGATAGGCCTGGACGACAATGTTCACCTGGCCGTCGGAAGTTCCGGCGTGGCAGAAGTTGCGGTTGGGCCAGGTGGCGCCGGGCACCGAGCAAAACCAATGGTCGCAGACGGCAAACTCGCGGGCCAGCGTCGACAGGACCGGCAGCCGTTCGGGGCTGAAGCAGCCAAGTGCCAGGGCGCCCTGGCCGGGGTTGTAGTGGCCCTCGTAGTTCGCGGCAAAGCCTCTGTTGGCCAGCCGGTAGGGCCGAGAGCGGTCCTCCGACTCGAGGAGCTGCTGCAGGACATCGTCGTGGCTGTGGCCGGGGCCGGGATGCATGGCGTAGGTGGCGTTGGGCGCGGGCAGCACGACCTGGCCGTTGGGCAGCGCGTTGCCCATCTCGGCTTCCCGGCCCGCGAGCCCGTCGAACGGGGTGCCCGGGGGGTAGTCGAGGTAGCCGAGCATGTGGTCGAAGGAGCGGTTTTCGAGCATCAAGACGAGCAGGTGCCGGATTCTGTCTTCAGCCATGGACTCTCTCCCTCCTCAATAGGAACTGCAGCGGCTCGAACCGCCGGACCTCGCTCCAGGCGCCGGCAAGCATGCGGCGCTTTGCAATCAAAAGCAATTGCCGTCGTGCGGGCAGTATAGCATGCTTCGGACAAGTTGTCGAGATCCTTGGTCCCGCCAGAGCCGGTTCCGCCCCCAGCCGCGCCGGACTTCTTGACACCTTCTTGACCTGACGACCCCTTTTCTTGTCCCCCCTTTGACACGATTCCGAGTATACTATCCGCCGGACGCCCGCTGGGTGTCCGGTTCTTTGTCGGCGTCCTAGAAGGAGAACAATGCATACCATCAAGCTTGATGAAAAGAACGGCACAACGGTCATGCGGCTTACGACCGATGACAGCCCGCCCCGTTCGTGGCGTACGTGGCTTATCGGCCGGCCTCTGGCGACCGCGGATGCACCGCACCAGACCATCGGCCGGCTGGTGGGCCTGGCGGTGTTCGCCAGCGATGCCCTGTCGTCGACGGCGTACGCGACCCAGGAGATCTTGGTCATCCTGGCCGCGGTAGGCACCGCGGTGTTCGGCCTAGCCTTCCCCATCTCGATAGCCATCGTCGCGCTGCTGGCCATTGTGACCATTTCCTACCAGCAGACCATCCACGCCTACCCGAACGGTGGCGGGGCCTACATCGTCGCGCGTGACAACCTGGGCGAGGTTCCGGCCCAGGTGGCGGCCGCGGCACTCCTGACGGACTATGTGCTGACTGTGGCGGTGTCGATCTCGGCCGGTGTCGCGCAGCTCGTTTCGGCTTATCCAGACCTGTTCGCCTACCGGGTGGTTGTGGCCGTAGCCCTGGTCAGTTTCGTGATGCTCGTGAACCTGAGAGGGGTCAAGGAGTCCGGGTCCGCCTTTGCCATTCCGACCTACTTTTTCCTGGTGATGATCTTCTTGACGGTGGGTGTCGGGTTGGTTCGCTACCTCGCCGGCAGCCTGGGCAGCGTAGTGGGTCCGCCGCCCATGGACGTGGTGCACGGCACCCAGACCCTGAGCCTGTTCCTCCTGCTCCGGGCCTTCTCGGGCGGCACGACGGCCCTGACCGGCGTCGAAGCCATCTCCAATGGCATCCCCGCTTTCCGCGAGCCACGCAGCCACAACGCGGCCACCACCCTGCGCTGGATGGCGGGCATCCTGGGCAGCCTGATGCTGGCCATCAGCTTCCTGGCAGTGCAGATCGGGGCCGTACCTTCCGAAGAGGAGACGGTGATCTCGCAGTTGGCGCGCACTGCCTTTGACGGCCGCGGGCCGCTCTACCTGGCGACGATTGCGGCCACGACGGTCATCCTGATCATGGCCGCCAACACCTCCTTTGCCGACTTTCCTCGCCTGGGCGCCCTGGTGGCCGGGGACGGCTTCCTGCCCCGGCAGTTCACGTATCGCGGTAGCCGCCTGGTCTACTCCCGCGGGATCGTGGCCCTGGCGCTGCTGGCGTCGCTGTTGATCGTCGTCTTTAGCGCCAGTGTGACAGCCCTGATCCCGCTGTACGCCATCGGCGTCTTCATGTCTTTCACCCTGTCCCAGGCGGGCATGGCCCGCCGCTGGCGGAAAATCGGCCGGCTCGTGCCGGGGCAGGAGCTGCAAGAACGCGGTTCTACGCTGCAGTATCAACCCGGCTGGCGGCACAAGATGATCATCAACGGCTTCGGCGCCGTGTGCACGCTGGTGGTCATGCTCGTCTTTGGCGTGACCAAGTTCCATGAGGGTGCCTGGATCGTCGTCCTGCTGACGCCGGCCTTGGTGTTCGTCTTTGTGCGCGTTCACAAGCACTACAGAACCCTGGCAGCCCAGTTGTCGCTAGACAACTACGAGACTGCACCCTTGCGTAGGACGAGACACGTTGTCATCCTGCCTATTGGCGGCGTGCACCAGGGCACCCTTGTGGCGCTGCGCTATGCCCAGGCGCTGTCCGACGACGTGACTGCCGTGCACGTGTCGACCGATCCCGCCGAGGCGGACAGGATCCAGGAGAAATGGGAAACCTGGGGTGGTGGCACGCGCCTGGTCATCCTCGATTCCCCCTTCCGGCTGTTCGTGGAGCCTCTCCTTGGGTACCTGGAGATGGTCTCCGCCCGGCGCAGCCCCGGAGACCTGATCACCATCGTGGTCCCGCAGTTTGTGCCGCGCCGCTGGTGGCACAACCTGTTGCACACGCAGACGGCGGTTATGCTGCGCCTGGCACTGTTGTTCAAGCGAGGTATCACCATCACCGACGTCCGCTACCACGTCGACTAGGTGCCTTGCACCTTCGTGGTATCTGGGGGATAATGACCGGACCAGGGCAAGGGCGCCTGCGACTCGGCCTGTACCCGGAGCTGCCGCCTGGCGGCCCAGTTCTGCCTCGAGCTGTTGCTTCGGGGAGAGGCGGTCAAGTGCGGGCTGGTCGAGAGCCTGACGAGGTGGCTGGAGATGCTTCTGGGGCGGCGACGTTTGTGCCTGGGAGCGGGGGTTCACGGGGACGGTGGCGGCTAGAGTGCGGGACCGGCGGCAGAGAGAGACGGGTGCGAGGTGGCTGCGCTACCTGGGGGGCGTAGGGCTGGTCATCGCCGCGACCCTCATAGGGGAGCTGCTGCGGCGTCTCTTTTCGCCTGTAAACCTGGTGATGATCTATCTCCTGGGCGTGGTGGCCGCCGCCGTTTACCTGGGCCGCGGGCCCTCGATCCTGACGGCCGTCCTCAGCGTCCTGGCGTTTGACCTCTTTTTCGTCCAGCCGCGGCTGACCCTGGCCGTGTCGGATCCCCTGGAGGTCTTTACGTTTGCCGTGCTGCTCATCGTGGGATTGGTCATCACCAGCTTGACGGCGCGCGTGCGGGAGCAGGCCCAGGCCGCGGAACACCGCGCCGCGCAGAACCTGGCGCTCTACACGCTGAGCCGTGACCTGGCAGTGGCCGTCAACCTCGATACCATCGTGCAGGTTGTCATCGACCATGTGAGCAAGACCTTCGGCCGCCAGGTAGGGGTGTTCCTGCCGGGGGGTGAGACGCTAAAGCTTGCGGCCGCCAGCCCCGGGTTTGTCCTGGAGGAGGGTGAGCGGGACATCGCGCTGTGGGCCTACCGGCATGGCATGGAGGCAGGCCGCGGCACCGACTCAACCCCGTCGGCTCGGGCGCGCTTTATGCCGCTGAGCACCGCGTCGGGGGCGATCGGCGTTCTGGCGGTGCAGCCTTATGCCTGGGGCAGCTCGCTCTCGGTGGAGCAGCGGCAGTTTCTCGAGACGTTTGCCAGCCAGGCCGCCCTGGCGATCGAGCGAGCCTTCCTCGCCGAGCGAGCAGGCGAGGCCGAAGTGCTGCAAGCGGCGGAGCGGCTGCAGACAGCGCTGTTGAACTCTATCTCGCACGATCTACGCACGCCGCTCGTGTCCATCGTCGGCGCTCTGAGCAGCCTGCAGGAGGACGGGGAGGAGCTGGACCCTGGCTACCGCCGCAGCCTGGTAGACAATGCGCGTGAGGAGGCCGAACGGCTCAACCGCCTGGTGGGCAACCTCCTGGACATGACGCGCATTGAGGCCGGGGCTCTCAAGGTGGCGTGCGAACCGTGTGACGTGCAGGACCTCGTGGGCGCGGCTATTGAACACCTCCGTGAACGGCTTGCCGATCGCCCGGTGGTGCTTGATATCCCCTCCAACCTGCCCCTGGTGCCGATGGACTTTGTTCTGATGGAGCAGGTATTGGTCAACCTGTTGGAGAATGCCCTCAAGTATTCGCCACCCGGCCTGCCCATCGACGTGCGGGCCTGGGTCGCAGGCGTCGAGGCGCGGGTCGACGTGGCAGATAGGGCGACCCAGATCCCAGCCGGTGATCTCGGGCGCGTGTTTGACAAGTTCTACCGTGTCGAGGACCGCAAGAAGGTCGGTGGCACGGGGCTGGGCCTGTCCATCTGCAAGGGCATCGTCGAGGCTCACGGCGGGCACATCTGGGCCGAGCACCGCCCGGAGGGCGGCAACGTGTTTCGCATTGCCCTGCCCCTGGACCGGCCGGGAGGGGCAAGCGTATGACCCCCAACGGCCTGCGCGTGTTGGTCGTCGATGACGAGGCGGCCATCCGCCGCTACCTGCGTGCCTCGCTCTCCGCGCACGGATATACGGTATTCGAGGTGGAGTCGGGCAAAGGCGCCCTGGAGGCCATCACGGCCGACCGCCCGGACATCGTCATCCTGGATCTGGGCTTGCCGGACATAGACGGCGTGGAGGTCACGCGGGTCCTGCGGGAGTGGACGCAAATGCCGATCATCATTCTCTCTGTGCGAGGGCAGGAAGCTGACAAGATCGCGGCCCTCGACGCCGGTGCCGACGACTATCTGACCAAACCGTTTGGCACAGGCGAGCTCCTGGCCCGCATGCGGGTCGCGCTGCGCCGGGCGACCCAATCCAAGGCGGAGCCGGTGTTCAGCGTGGACGATCTGGCCGTCGACCTGAGCCGGCGCCAGGTGACCCTGGCGGGGGCCGAAGTTCAGCTGACGCCGACAGAGTACGACCTGCTCCGTACACTCGTGAGCCACGCCGGCAAAGTGCTGACCCATCGCCAGCTCCTGCGCGAGGTGTGGGGCATGGGCTACGAACAAGAAACCCACATGTTGCGGGTGAACATCAGCAATCTACGGCACAAAATCGAGCCGGACCCGGCCAGGCCGCACTTTATCCTCACCGAGCCCGGCGTCGGTTACCGCCTGCGGGCGAACCCCTAGCGCGCCGGGTACCGCGGACGCCGCCCTATTCGTCCCGCTGTACCTCCTGGACCTGGATGAGGGACACCGAGTCGCGGCTGGTATCCAGGTCGATGACGTAGGTGAAGGCTTCTCCCTCCAGGGGCTCCGCACCCACCCAATCTATCACCGGTTGGCCGACGTTGGAGCCGGCCAAGTCAAAGCTATAGGCGGCGTAAGAGTAAACGCCGTTGGGGACCGGCTCGTACTCGGTCGTAGCGCCGGGAGGCACATCGCCAAACTCGACCTTGTCCTCGGGGAAGAGGACGATGAGGTTCTGGATGGGCACCGTGCCGGCGTTGGTGACGCGCAGGCGGTCGGACGAGCCGAAGGGCCTGCAGCCGGCGAGGACGAGGCTGAAGGCCACGAGGAGAATTGCCAGGGACGCTATGCCCCATTTCGAGTGCGTCGTCTTCATGTTCTCACCTCCTTACGGGTTCCAATGACAGTGAAAATCCTGTCGCCGGCGGCTGCCGGCTCAAAGCTAAACTCCCGGTAGACCTGAATGTCGCGAAAACCCGCGTCCTCGTACAGGCGCACTGCCTGCTCCTGGCTATAGCCACGCGTCGCCGGCGACCGGCGGTGGTGCTCGGAGGCGATTAGCTTGCCCTCCAGGCTCACCTCGTAGCGGTCCTCGGTATGCTCCAGCCGGCCGGCGGGGTCGTAGCGCGTTCGCGACCAGCGGCGCACCAGTGCGCCGTCTTCGGGACGCACTAGCTCGCCGCTGGGTTCCCAGCCGGTCTCCAGGGGACTGCCTTCCTGCCAGATGGTGAGAAACGGCATAGCCAAAGCGCCGCCGGGCAGCAGGTGGGCGTAGAAGCGCTCCATGGCCTGGGCGGCCAGCCGGGGCTCGATCACGAGCTGGAAGGAACTGGAAGGGACAATGATGGTTTGGTAGCGCCGGGGTAGGTCCAGTTCTTCCATGGCTTGTTGATAGAGCGTGGGGCTGAGGCCGCGCTCCGCAGCCCGGCGGCGGCAGAGGGCGAGCATCTCCGGGGAGACGTCGACGCCGTCGACGTCCAGCCCTGACGAGAGAAAGTCGAGGAGCAGGCGGCCTGTGCCGCAGCCAACGTCCAGGGCCGGCTGTCCGACTTGCTGGATCAGGCCTCGAAAGAAAGAGCGGTCCGCCCAGCCCGACGTGTCGCCGCGAAACAGGTCCCAGGTAGTGGCCATCAAGCCGCTGTATTCGTAATCTTGGTCCATGCGCCCTCCAGGCAGCCGAGAATGCCGGTCCCTCGCCGCAGACCTGTGTCGAGGAGCGATGGTAACAGATGGTGCTGCCGGCGGCAAGGGACGGATGAACGATCCGCCATCGGTCAAAAGGCCGCACCGGAGGGGCCGCCTCTAGTATAAACGACGTACGGCGCCGGGGTCAAATCGCGGCAGGTGAACAGTCAGGTGGCAGCGTGTTGAAAGCCCTGCATTTGCGGGGGCAACCTTCAGAAATCCCTCTTGCCCGTTGCCCCGTTTTGTGATAGGATGGGCGCAGCGGCGGAGAGCCGGGCCGTGGGCCGGGTGCCCGCGGCCAGCGACGTTGTGCGGGCGAGGGCAATGAGTAGAACGAGGGAGGCAAATGGCCGGATTGCTGGAGGGCAAGATCGCCGTCGTGGCCGGCGCCACGCGGGGAGCAGGGCGGGGCATCGCCACGATGCTCGGCGAGGCGGGGGCCACGGTGTACTGCACGGGGCGCAGCACCCGTGCCGGGCGGGCAACGCCGCCGCAGACGGGCGTGGACTTTCAGCTGGCAGGGCGGCCAGAGACGATCGAGGAGACGGCGGAGATGGTGACGGGCCAGGGAGGGCTGGGGATCGCGGTGCGTGTGGACCACACCGTGCCGGGAGAGGTAGAGGCGCTGTTTGCGCGCGTCCAGGCCGAGCAGGGACGCCTCGACCTCCTGGTCAACGACGTTTGGGGCGGCGACGAGCTCAGCGAGTGGGGCTTGCCCTTCTGGCAGCTGGACCTGAAGAAGGGCCTGCTGATGCAGGAGCGGGCGGTGCACTCGCACATCATCACCAGCCGCTACGGCGTGCCGCTCCTCCTGGAAGGCAAGGGCGGCCTCGTCGTCGAGATCACCGATGGGGACGGCCAAGCATACCGCGGTAACCTGTTCTACGACCTGGCCAAGGTGTCGGCCATCCGCCTGGCCTACGCGATGGCCGAAGAGCTAAGGCCGCACGGCGTCGCGGCCGTGGCCCTGACGCCTGGTTTTCTGCGATCGGAGGCCATACTCGACCACTTTGGTGTGACAGAAGCCAACTGGCAGGAAGGCGCGCAGAAGGACCCGCACTTTATCGCGTCCGAGACGCCGGCCTACATTGGGCGGGCGGTCGCGGCCCTCGCTGCCGATCCAGACATCATGGCCAAGTCGGGCAGGGCGCTCAGCACGTGGGACCTGTCGGAGGAGTACGGCTTCACGGACATCGACGGCCGGCAGCCCCACTGGGGGCGCTACTATGCTCAGTTCGCCGGCGGGTAAGAAGGGCCGAGTCAGAGCCATTCTCAGTATGGCTTGCCGCCCTGGACAACGTGCTCTCAGAAGGACCATGTAGTGGCGACTTCAGTCGCTAAGGGGCCAGAAAACGACTGAAGTCGTCACTACGATACGCACCGAACCCCTGGTGCCCCGCGCCCACTCCGGGCGCCTGCAGTACAGCTGCCGACACCCGGCGCCGCCCGCTCCTGTCTCCCGG
>JBFYTF010000632.1:0-14959 GCA_041300865.1 Anaerolineae bacterium | reverse complement strand
AAAAGAGCTGCTCGTCGCTAACCTTGCTGACCGTGGCCTCGTGGCTGATACTGGTGTCGTTCTCGTCGATCTCCATCACCGGGTACGTGTCGGAGCGCGACTTGTCGTCCAGAATCAGCGCATCGCAGACGACGTTGCTTTTCACGCCGCGGGCGCCCTTGTAGACCTTGACCAGCCCGCGGTAGCCCGCACGCCCTCCGCCCTTGCTGATGGACTTGCTCGTGATACTGGACGAGGTATCGGGCGCGGCGTGGATGGCCTTGCCGCCGGCATCTTGGTGCTGCCCGGAGTTGGCAAAGGCAATGGACAGGATCTCGGCGCGGGCACCGCGGCCCACCATATACACCGAAGGGTATTTCATCGTCAGCTTGCTGCCCAGGTTGCCGTCGACCCATTCCATGACGGCCTCCTCGTGCGCCATCGCCCGCTGCGTCACCAGGTTGTAGACGTTGTGGCTCCAGTTCTGGATCGTCGTGTAGCGCACGCGGGCACCCTTCTTGACAATGATCTCGATGACGCCCGAGTGGAACGAGTCGGTGCTGTAGGTTGGCGCCGTGCAGCCCTCGACATAGTGCACCTCCGAGCCCTCGTCGGCAATGATCAGCGTCCGCTCGAACTGGCCCATGTTCTGGGCATTAATCCGGAAATAGGCCTGCAGCGGCACCTCGACCTTGACCCCGGGTGGCACGTACACAAAGCTGCCGCCGCTCCAGGTGGCCGTGTTCAGCGCCGCGTATTTGTTGTCGGCGGCCGGCACCACCGTGCCAAAATGCTCCCGGTAGACGTCCTCGTACTCGCGCAGGCCGGTGTCGCTGTCCACAAAGATGACGCCCTGCTTCCCCCACTCTTCCTTCAGGCTGTGGTAGACCGCCTCCGACTCGTACTGCGCCCCGGCGCCGGCCAGGAACTTGCGCTCGGCCTCGGGAATGCCCAGCCGCTCAAAAGTCTCCTTGATGCCGTCCGGCACCTCATCCCAGGTGCGGCCCTGCTGCTCCACAGGCTTGATATAGTAATAGATGTCGTTGTAGTCGAGCCGGGACAGGTCACCGCCCCAGGTGGGAATCGGCTTGCTGAAAAAGATGTCCAGCGCCTTGTGGCGCAGGGCGCGCATCCAGTCCGGCTCGCGCTTCATATAGGAGATCTCGTCCACGATCTCGTGGTCGAGGCCCTTGCGGCTCTTGAACACGTAATCTTCTTTGTCGCGAAAACCGTAGCGATATTCGTCCAGGTCAACGCCCAGCACTATGTTCTCAGACATCGCTTATCCTTCCTGAAAAGGCGCCGGCGACAATGCACACTGCCTCGCGTCCGGCGCTCTCGTTATTCTCGAACCCAATCGTAGCCCTTGTCTTCCAGCTCCAGGGCCAGCTCGGGGCCGCCCGACATGACGATGCGGCCATTGAGCAGGATGTGAACGTGGTCGGGCTTGATGTAATTGAGGATGCGCTGGTAGTGGGTGATGACCAGGACGGCCAGCTCAGGGTTCATCAATTGGTTGACACCCTCCGAGACGATGCGCAGGGCATCAATGTCGAGCCCCGAGTCGGTCTCGTCCAGGATGGCTAGCTCCGGCCGGAGCATGGCCATCTGCAAGATCTCCATGCGCTTCTTCTCGCCTCCCGAGAAGCCCTCGTTGATGTAGCGGCTGGCAAAGGCCGGATCGACCTGCAGCATGGCCATCTTATCCCGGAGCAGGTTGCGGAACTCGCGCATTGAGATACCCTTCTCCGGCGCGTGGCCGTTGCCCGAGGTCTCCCCTTTGTCGCGGCGAGCGTTGAGTGCCGTCCGCAGAAAGTTGGCCACGCTCACGCCCGGGATGGAACTCGGGTACTGAAAGGCCAGGAACAGGCCCAGGCGCGATCGCTCATCGGGCGCCAGCTCGACGACATTCTGGCCCTTGAACCAGATCTCCCCGTCGGTTACGTCGTAGGCGGGGTGGCCCATCAGGGTGTTGGCCAGGGTGCTCTTGCCCGAGCCATTGGGCCCCATGATGGCGTGGATCTCGCCCTTCTTGATCTCCAGGTCGACCCCCTTCAGGATCTCCCGGTCCTCGATGCGCACGTGCAGGTTTTTGATTACCAGGTCAGCGGTCATTGGGTTCGCTCCCCCTTGGTTGAATTCATATTCCCGTTTTGTCCGATCCTGAACCGGCAGCCATGGTACCCGTCCAGGACACAGTCCCTCAGCTCGACGCCGGAAGCCAGGAGGCGCGACATGACTCGGCGCTCCAACTCACAGGCCGCCCGATCTTGTACGGCCAGTGCCTGGTAAGGGCAGCCGTACTCGCGCAGCTCAAAGCCATTCTCGGTCTGCTCGATCTCGACTGCGACCCCCCTCTGCTCGAGGATCGCCGCCCAGGTGTGCAGTCGCTCGGCCAGGCTCTCGCCCGACACCGAATCGCGATAGAGTTCGGCCAGTTGCCCGCTGAGAAGGCCCATGACCTCTTCCAGGGCATCCGTCTCCCGGTTTCGGCCCACTTTGTCCAACAACACGGAAAGCAACAGGCCGGCCAGCTCTCCGTAGTCTTTGTGAAAAAGGTTGTGCCCTTCGGGTGTCACCGAATAGATAAAGTAGGGCCGGCCAACCCCCTCGCGGATCTTGTCCGCGCGCACCGCCCCACTGGCCTCGAGTTGCGTCAGGTGCTGGCGGACCGCCGAAGCTGTCACACCCAGGTCACCGGCGACATCCTTGATGCTGGCCCTGCCGCGCACCTGGATGGCCTTCAGCACCCGGGCAGCCGGCGTATTCGAAAACTGCCACCCGTTACTCATGCCTCACGCACTTCCTCTCTACTCCACATGCACCATACCACAGCCCGACAATTTTGTCAAATTTTCCTTGTAAAATTATCTTTATGATGAACGCGGTCCTGCCGTCGCCTCTTGAAGGTGCCGCCAGACTTGCTCGGCCACTGCCCGAAAGGCAGCCCCCGCCTGCGACTGCGGGTTGAGCGCAGCCGGCCGGCCTTCATCTCCTGCCTCCCGGACCAGAGTCTCGAGGGGTATCTGCCCCAGGAAGGGGACACCCGCGGCTTCGGCCAGGCGACGGCCGCCGCCTTTACCAAAGATGGCATGGTGTGCCTGGCACTCGTCGCAGACAAAGTAGCTCATGTTCTCCAGCACGCCCAGGATCCGGACGTTCAGGCCCTGGAACATGCCCAGGGCCTTGGCGGCATCGTCCACGGCGACCTGCTGCGGCGTGACGACGACGATGGCCCCGTCTACCCAGGAGTGCTTCACCAGCGAGAGAGGGACGTCGCCCGTGCTGGGCGGGAGGTCAACGATGAGGATATCCAGCTCACCCCAGGCAACGTCCACCAGGAATTGCGCGACCATCTTGTCGGTCATGGGCCCGCGCCACACCAGCGGCGTCTCGGGACTGACCAGGAAGCCGATGGACACCAGGCGCACGCCGTGGGCCACGGCGGGCTGCAGCTTGCCGTTGGCCGCCGGCGGGAGCGAGTCGACGCCCATCATGCGCGGCACATTCGGCCCATACGCGTCGGCATCCATCAGTCCCACACGCAAGCCGTGCTCCGCCAGGGCCACCGCCAGGTTCGCGGCCACGGTGGACTTGCCGACGCCGCCCTTGCCGCTGCCCACGGCCACCACGTAGCGCACCCCGACAGGACGTGCCTGGCCCTGTTGGGGATGCTTCTCCCTGGCCACCGACGTCGGGACTCCGGCCCTGGTGCCCGCCGAGCTTGATGCCGCGTGCGGTTCCCCGGGACCCGGGCCGCCAGGTTGGCGAACGGGCGCGCCGGAGACACTGGAGCCGGTCCGGGCCCGGTGCTGCACCCTCGCCCGAGCATCCAGCACCTTGCCGGCCTCTACCTGCACGCCGGACAGGCCCAAGATCTGGGCCAGGGTCTGCTGCATGGCAGCCAGCACCTGTTCTTGCTGCTGGGCGTCCATCTGGTCTACGTCGAGGACAATGGTCGCGATCCCCTTCTCTTCGGACACGGCCTGCACCAGGCCAAAGGACACGATATCCCGGGTGTAACCGGGAAAGGGAATGGTCCTCAGTGCCTTCCAGATCTCATCCTTCAAAGTAGCCATTCAGTCCATCCACCCCATTTCGTCTTTGGCCTCTTCGGACATCATGGTCGGACGCCACGGCGGCGACCAGACCAGGCGCACTTCGACAGACTCTATTTCAGGTACACGGCGCCAGATCACCATTTCGGCCGCGGCCTGCACCTCGCCGGCCATGGGGCAGGCAGGGGTTGTCAGGGTCATGGCCACGCGCGCGTTTCCCCTCTCCAGCTCAGCACTGTAGATCAGGCCCAGGTCTACGACATTGATCCCCAGCTCGGGATCTATTACCTCGCGAAGGGCTTCCAGAATCTGCTCGTTCATCACGGCCTTTCCTTTCCAGTCCTCGGACAGGAGTATAGCACATCACCCCCTTTTTGTCAATTAAATCTGCGTAAATTAAGATAATCCGGCCCCTTTGGGTCCGGAGACACTTGCAATTTTCGGGGCATTGCGGTAGAATGAGCCTCCCACCGGGCCCTTGTGCAGGTGTAGCAGGCCAGTTTAACAGCGCTACCGACGAAAGGAAGAATGGACATGGACAAGCAGATACTCGCTACCGAAAACGCACCGGCAGCCGTGGGCCCCTATTCTCAGGGGGTGCGCATCGGCGACCTGGTCTACACAGCCGGTCAGCTCGGCCTGGTGCCTGGGACAAAAGAGTTTGCCGGCCCCGATGTGGAGAGCCAGACCCGCCAGGCTCTGCAGAACCTGGAGGCCGTCCTCGAGGCAGGCGGTTCGTGCCTGGCGCACGTCCTGAAGACCACGGTATTTCTCCTCGACATGGGCGAGTTTGCGCGAATGAACACCGTCTACGCCGAGTTCTTTTCTGAGGCACCCCCTGCCCGTTCCACCGTGCAGGTAGCGGCCCTGCCCCTGGGTGGCCGCGTCGAGATCGAGGTCGTGGCCATCGGCTGCGACTGCGGCGACGATGACTGCGGGTGCGGATGCAACTGCGACTGCGGCTAACCTAGCGAGTCTGATGGCCGCCAGCGGTTTCTCTGTTTTCCCAGGCTGGCAAACACCCGCCGCGGGCCGATCCGCGGGACTCTCTCAGGGTCGACGCAGCACGCTCGCTGTCTGGGGCATCTTCCCGCGCGCCTCGAGCTCGCACCTGTCACCGGACGAATGCCCCCATCCTCAAGGAGACAAGCGAACATGATCGACCCTACCTTGCCCCTGGTGGACCTGCACCGTCACCTGGACGGCAGCGTGCGTCTGGAAACGATCCTGGACCTGGGCCGCCGGCACGGCCTGTCCCTGCCCGCCTGGGACCTGGAGGCACTGCGGCCCCACGTGCAGATCGTCCAGTCACCGGCGGGCCGCGGCGCTCTGCCGGGCGTAATGGCCTTCATCGAAAAGTTCGAATGGATGACCGGGGTCCTGGTGGACTATGATGCTTGCCGGCGGGTAGCCTACGAGAACGTCGAGGATGCCTACCGGGAGGGCATCGACTACGTGGAGCTGCGCTTTAGCCCCTGGTTCATGGCCGAGCCGCACGGCCTCGATCCGGCCGGCGTGGTCGAAGCGGTGGCCGTGGGACTGGAGGAAGGGGTCCGCGATTTTCCTGTGCGGGCCAACCTGCTGGGCATCATCAGCCGCACCTACGGGCCTGATATCGGGCTGCGGGAGCTGGATGCCCTCCTGAGCCAGCGGGACCACATCGCCGGCCTGGATATGGGCGGTGACGAGGCCCGGTGGCCGGGAGAGCTATTTGTGGAGCACTTTCGCCGGGCGCGGGACGCCGGCTGGGCGATCACCGTCCACGCCGGCGAGGCGGCGGGACCGCAGAGCATCTGGCAGGCGCTGCGCGAGCTGGGCGCCCACCGCATCGGCCACTGTGTGGCTGCCATCGAGGACCCCGCGCTCATGGATACCCTGGCCGAGGATCGAATTGGCATCGAGGTCAACCTGACGAGCAATGTCCAGACGAGCACTGTGCTCGACTATGCCAGCCATCCGGCTCGCACCTTCCTCGAGCGAGGCCTGCTCGTCACCCTCAACACCGATGACCCGGGCATCAGTGCCATCGATCTGCCCTACGAATACGAGGTGGCCGCTCCGGCGGCCGGCCTCTCGCCGGAGCAGATCCGGCAGGCACAGCGCAACGGCCTGGAAGTCGCTTTTCTTTCCGAGGAAGAGAAGCAGGAGCTGCGGCGGAAACGGCCGCTTCGCGCCCGGTAACGGGGCACGCTGCGCGGAGCCTCTCGCCGAGGCGTTGGCCGGGCTGGCGGCCTTGCCCCGTGCGGGCCGCCACGCAGCCGTGCCCTACAGGGGCCAAGATGTAGGACGGACGGGCAGTCCGTCCCGGAGGGATTATGTACCACGCCATGCGCTGGACCCTGGAAAAAGTCCGGCAGCGCTTGCAGCTGATTGAGCCCCTGGCCTATCGCCGCGGGCGGGTCCTGCCTCCCTTCCGGTTTCTGGCCCTCGCCGGCCCTTCGCTGAAGGCGCCCGTCGAGCCCGAGGTAGACGACAGCGGTTGGCCGGCCATTGCCTGGGAGAGCGACTGGGGACAGCCCAATCTCGACTTTGTGCTGCGCACGCGGTTCGAGGTCCCCGAGGCCTGGACAGACCACGGCGGGCCCATCGCCCTCTACCTGCCCATCGGCAAAACCGAGGAGTTCAACCATCCCGAGGCCCTTGTCCACGTGGACGGGCAGGGTCTGGCGAGCTGCGACCGCTACCATCAGGAAATCCTTCTTCCCGAGAGGTGGACCGCCGGCGGCGCCCACGTGCTGGCCCTTCACGGTTGGACGGGTGGCGCACCCGTCCTGCGCTTCGACTTGGACGGCCCGCTTCCTCCCCCGCCATGGAACCGGCTTTCCATGGGCACCGGCCAGCTGGTACAGATCGATCCGCCCACGCGGGAGTTGGTGGCCCTGGCCCGGGTTGCCCTGGGTGTGGCCGCTGCGCTGCCGGAGCGGGAGCCGGCCAAAGGTCACCTGACCACAGCCTTGGACGAGGCCTTCAAAGCCCTCGACACGCGCGAGCCCCTCGGCGAGGCCTTTTATGCCAGCGTGACACCGGCATTGCAGGTATTGCGAGCCGGGATCGATCTGGCCGGCGTCCCCTTGCAGGCGGACGTTTGGGCGGCGGGCCACGCACACATCGACGTCGCCTGGCTGTGGACCCTGGCCCAGACACGCCTCAAAACAGGCCGCACTTTTCACAACATCGTGCGCCTCATGGAAGCATATCCGGCTTTCCACTTTGTCCAGAGCCAGGCCCAGCTTTACGATTTTGTGCGGCGCGACTACCCTGCTCTCTATGAAGCCATCGCCGAGCGCGTGACCGCGGGCTGTTGGGAGCCTGCAGGCGGCATGTGGGTTGAGGCCGACTGCAACGTTACAGGCGGCGAATCGCTGGCCAGGCAGTTCCTCCTGGGCACCACCTTCTTCCGGCAGCAGTTCGGGCAGAAAGGCGAAAGCCCGGTCCTATGGCTCCCGGACGTCTTTGGCTTTCCCTGGAGCTTGCCACAACTGGCCCGCGAAGCCGGCCAGCGCTACTTCTTTAGCACCAAGATGGGCTGGAGCCAGTACAACCGCTTCCCCTACGACTCGTTCTGGTGGCAAGGGATCGATGGCACCCGTCTCCTCGCCCACTTTTCTCCCAGCCGCGAGGGTGAGCACAGCTTTGCCGGCACGTACAACGCCCTGGCCACGCCCGAGACGGTCCTCAACACCTGGGTCGACTTTCGCCAAAAGGACTGGGGCCGGCAGGGCGAGTCTCCGCCCCTGCTGATGGTGTACGGTTATGGCGACGGCGGCGGCGGGCCGTCGGTGGAAATGGTGGAGAACATCCAGCTCATGGGCGCCTTTCCGGCTACACCGCGCACTCGCTGCGGCTCGGCGGCCGGCTTTTTCGCCGAGATGGAACGAAAGAGCGGCGAGCGGCTGCCGACCTGGAACGGTGAGCTTTATCTGGAGTTCCACCGCGGCACGTACACCACCCAGGCGCGCAATAAGATGGCGAACCGCCGGGCCGAGTTCCTGCTCCACGACGCCGAGTTCCTGGCCGCCCTGGCTGCCACGCTGGGCGAGAGCAGCGCCTATCCCCACGAGCGCCTGCGCCGGGCGTGGCAGGCGGTGTGCCTGAACCAGTTCCACGACATCATCCCTGGCAGCAGCATCGCCGAGGTCTATGCCGAGTCACTGGCCCAGTACGCGGCCGTGCAGGGCGAAGCTGTCGCCATCCGGGACGAATCGCTAGCGCGCATCGCGGCGCACACCGGCGGCAGCCTGTTGCTGTGTAACCCAACCTCGTTCACCCGCCATGATCTGGCCTTCTGGCCCGGTGGCGACCTGGCCGGCGCCACGCTGCTGCGGCCCGACGACAGCCCAATCGTGACCCAGCCCGTGGAAAGCGGCCTCCTGCTGGATGCCGGCTGCTGCCCTCCATATAGCGTTACTCCTCTGCGCACCGCACATCCGGAATCCCAGGTCTCCGCATCCCCCCTCCCCGCGCCGCCGTGTCCTCTCACCTGCACGCCTTACCTCCTCGAGAACGCCCTGCTGCGCGTCGAGGTTGACCGGGCGGGCGACATTGTGCGCATTTATGACAAGATAAGCGCGCGCGAGGTCCTGCCCGTGGGGAAGGTGGCCAACGAGCTTCAGGCCTTCGAGGATCGTCCCCGCGTGCCCGACGCCTGGGACATTGACATCTATTACGATGACCGCTGCTGGCCGGCCGAGCCGGCGACCGAGGTGCGCGCCGTGGAGAGTGGTCCGCTGCGCGCCTGCCTCAAAGTCCGGCGGCGCATCCTGAACAGCGACATCGTGCAGCGCATCTCGCTGGCACACGGCAGCCCGCGGCTCGATTTTGACACCACGGTTGAGTGGCGGGAGAGGCACGTCCTCCTCAAAGTCGCCTTCCCGGTCGACGTCCTGGCGCCGGCGGCGACGTACGAGATCCAGTGGGGCAACGTGCAGCGGCCCACCCACCGCAACACCTCCTGGGATTGGGCGCGCTTCGAGGTCCCTGCTCAGAAGTGGGTCGATCTCTCAGAGGGCGGCTATGGCGCCAGCCTGTTGAACGACGGCAAGTACGGACACGACATCCAGGACAACGTCATGCGCCTCACGCTGCTGCGCGGGCCAACGTCACCTGATCCTACGGCCGACCTGGGCCACCACCACTTCGTCTACAGCCTGCTGCCCCACGCCGGCGGCTGGGACGAATACACGGTCTCCCAGGCGTACGCCCTCAACGACCCGCTCATCGTCTGGCCGGTAGAACCGGCGGGCGTGCAGGCCGGACGGCCGCCTCAGGCCGCCATGTTCCTCGCCGTGGACCGGCCGAACGTCGTCGTCGAGACGGTCAAACAGGCGGAGGATGGGCGGGGGATCATCGTGCGTGTCTACGAGAGCCAACGCCACCGGGGCGTTTTTCGCCTGGAGACCGGCTTGCCTCTTGAGGCGGCATGGCGCACCAACCTGCTGGAGGATGACCAGGAGCCAGTCGAGGTCGAGGGCAACGCGCTGCGGGCCATGATCCGGCCCTACCAGATCCTCACCCTGCGCCTCGAGTTCGAGGCCGAGATCAAGGAGACGGCGTGAAGAGAATCGGCATCGTGCACTATCAGGTAGGGCGAACCGATGGAGTTTCCCTGGAGATCGAAAAGTGGAAGCAGGTTCTGGAGAACAGGGGGCACGAGGTCTACCTGTGTGCCGGTGACCTGAGCACGGCTGAGGGCACCCTCATCGAAGAACTTTACCACCATCGCCCAGAGGTCGAGAGGCTGTATCGCAACACGTTCGAGGCCCTGACGGACTATGGCGACGACGGGGCCTACCGCGCCGACCTGTATCGCGTGGCCGAGGTCCTGCAACGGCGCATCTGCCAGTTCGTGGAGGCCAAAGGCATCGACTTTCTCATCGCGGAGAACGTCTGGTCGGTTGCCATCAATCCCGCGGCCAGTATTGCCCTCACCCGGGTCATGCGCGAGCGTAAGATCCCGGCCCTTGGACACCACCACGACTTTTATTGGGAGCGCGAGACCGGGGTGGCGCTGACCTGCGCCAGCGCGCTGGAGATGGCCGAAAAGTACATGCCGCCCCGCGGTCCGGACGTCGCCCATACCGTCATCAACAGCATCGCCCGGCAGGAGCTGGCGGAGCGGAAGGGCATCGACGCGACCATCGTGCCCAATGTCTTTGATTTCGAGTCGCCAGCCTGGTCGGTGGACGAATTCAACGCCGATTTCCGAGAGAGGATCGGCCTGCGGGACAAGGACGTCATGATCCTCCAGGCGACGCGCATTACCCCACGCAAGGGCATTGAGCTGGCTGTGGACCTGGTGCAGGCGCTGAATACCCCGTCGCGGAAGGGCAGGCTGAAACGCATGGGGCTGTATGACGCCCGGCCATTCGACGACGACAGCCGTATCGTCCTCGTGCTTGCCGGGTACGCCCGTGACGACCTGACAGGCAATTACCTGGACCGGCTCAAGGTCCGCGTGGAACGGGCGGGGATCGAGGCCCTCTTCATCGAGGACCTGGTCGAGGCCAGGCGCCAGCTGCGCGGCGGGGACAAGATCTATTCTCTGTGGGACACCTACGTCTTTGCCGACCTGGTCACTTTTCCCAGCCTTGAGGAGGGCTGGGGTAACCAGTTCCTCGAGGGCGCGCGAGCGCGGCAGCCGGTGGTCGTCTTTGAGTACCCGGTCTTCCGGGCGGACATCAAGGGATCGGGCTTCAAGGTCATCTCGCTGGGTGGAGAGCTCCAGGGAAGGGACGATCTGGGCCTGGCCCGTGTACCTCAAGAGGCGATAGAGACCGCGGCCGACCACGCGGTCGACATGTTGGCCGATCCCGCACTGCGCCAGGAGGCCGTACAAACCAACTCCGAGATCGGCCGCCGCCATTACTCGCTGGCGGCCCTCGACCGCTACCTGGCGGATCTTGTCCCTGATTAGGCCGGTTCCAGCTCTCCCTGCCACAGACGGCGCATCTCCTCAGAGCGCTCGAGCAGCTCGTCCAGGCTGCCCCGGTCCTCCACGCGACCGTCCTTGAGGAGGATGATCTGGTCGGCGCGGCGCAGCGCGGGGCGTCGGTGCGAGACGACCAGGCAGGTAAGGTCCGCGGCGCCTGCTTCGCCCCGCCGGCTGCGCGCAAAGACGCGCTCCCACAGGGCACGTTCTGTTTCGACGTCGAGGGCACTGGACAGATCGTCAAAGACGAGGAGCTCCGGATCGCGGACGAACATGCGGGCGGCGGCAGCGCGCTGGCGCTGCCCGCCCGAGAGCTTGACCCCCTCGGCACCCACTACCGTGTCCAGCCCTGCCTCGAGGTCGGCCACATCCTGCTCCATGACGGCCAGCCAGATGGCTCCTTGCAGGTCTACCCGCTCTTCGGGCAGGCCCATCAGGATGTTGTTGCGCAGCGACTCACCGAACAGCACCGGCACTTGGGAAGCATAGGCGCTGCGCGGCGGCACGAAAAAGGTGGCCTGGTTGTCGACCGGGCGGCCGTTCCAGTAGACCTCGCCGGCAGTGGCAGGCAGCAGCCCCAGGAGGGCGCGCAGAAGCGTCGTCTTGCCCGACCCGATGCGCCCCGTGATGACGGTGAACGAGCCCCGCTCCAGGCAGAGATCGACGTCTTGTACACCGCGGGTGGAGTCGGGATAGCAGCAGGTCAGGCCGCGGGCCTCCAGCCTGTCGAGGTGATGAGCCGCGGTCTTGGGCTCACAGGGCAGTGGTGGCAGCTCGCCGCTCATGTAGACCAGCCCGTGCTCGACCAGCTTTTCCGGGGGCGCGCCTTCCATGAGCCGCGCCAAGCGCTGAAACGAGACGCCGGTCTGCTTGTACCACGCCCAATGGTGCCCGATCAGGGCCGTGAAATCGGTGACAAACCCGAGGTAGTAGACAAAGAGGGCGAATTCGCCGACTGTGAATGAACCGGCACGCATCTCCCCGGCGGCCAGCAGCAGGATGGCGCCGGTGCCCAGGTTAGCGGTGTTGCGAAAGAGCGAGTCAAGGAGCACGTTGAACAGGCGGTCCTTGACGGCCGCCCGGCGCCGCGTCTCATTCAGGCGCCGGAAGCGGGCCACGACCCGCTCCTCGGCGGTCGCCACCTTGATGGCCTGCACTGCGCCGAGCATCTCGCCAACGAAATCGGTGACGCCGCCCGTGGCCTGCCGGTGTGCCGTGCGATAGACTTCGATCTTTTTCATGGCCAGGTTGGCAGCAGCCACCACCACAACCAGCGGCAGGAAGACGACGACCGTGATGCGCGGGTCGATGCGCATCATGACAATGACGGCTATCAGTGCAAAGAGCCCGAAGCCGACGAGAATGAGGGACTCGGCCATGAAGAAGGCAACCTCGTCCACGTCGTCGCGAAAGCGGCTGATAGCTTCGCCAGGCGAGGCGGGGACCGGCCGTGCTCCCGGCTGCCGCAGGACGTGCTCGAACAGGTTCTTGCGCAAGAGTGCCGCGACGTTGTAGCGAAAGGTGAAATAGACGGCGACGTCGCCAAAAATCGCGGCTGCCCGGCCGAGGGCGGTTGCGACCAGGAGGGCGATGAGGGTCGGGATGCTGATGCCCGCTTCCGACTCGCCCGCCAGGACGGTGAAGAAAGTATAGGTGATCCAGGCCACCACCTGGGGAAAGACGCCAAAGAACAGGGTCTCCAGGACTCCCAGGGCCAGGTAGAGCCAGGGACGGAAGCGGATAAGCTCGACGATGTACTGCCAGGTCTTGAGCCGAGGCACTTCCCTCTGCACCGCGCTCACGCCAGTACCTCCTCCAGCCCTGTCCGCAACAACTGGTTAAAGCGCGACTCGGGGCGGTCCAGCAGCATCTGGCGCGGCCCGTGCTCAGCCACGCTCCCCGCCTCCAGGATCAGGATTTCGTCAGCGCGCTGTACGGTGGCCAGGCGGTGGGCGATGATGATCGCCGTCCGCCGCGGAGCGTGCAGGAGGCGGTCCACGGCGCGCTCAATGCGCTGCTCCGTGGCCGCGTCGAGCCGCGAAGAGGCCTCGTCGAGGATGACCAGGCCCGGATCCTGGAGAAAGATGCGGGTGAAGGCCAGGAGCTGTGCCTCGCCTGCCGATAGGCCGCCGCCTGACTCCAACTCGGTGTCCAGCCCGTTGGGCAGTGAAGCCAGCCACCCGGTGAGCCCTACCTCTTCCAGCACCTCCAGGATACGGGCATCGGCGATGGTCTCGTCAAAGAGCGTCAGGTTCTCGCGCACGGTGGCGTGAAAGAGCTGAATGTTCTGGGTGACCATGCCCACGTGGCGCCGCAGCTCGCGCAGCGGTAGGTCCCGGATGTCGAACTGCCGGCCATCCGCACCCAGGACCACGCTGCCCTCATCAGGTTCGTACAGCCGGAACAGCAGCCGTGTCAGCGTCGTCTTGCCGCTGCCGGTGCGGCCCAGCAGGCCCAGGACCCGGCCCGCCGGCAGCGAAAACGAGAGCCCGTGCAACACCCGCTCGCCGGAGCCCGTCCCATCGCCACCGCCGTCTTTGTAGCCAAAGGTCACCGCCTCGAACCGCACGCCGAGGGGACCAGGTGGCAGAGCAGTCAGCTGCTGGCCATCCTGGATCTGGCTGTGGAAGCCAAAGAGCTCTTCGACCCGCACCATGCCCGCGCCGGCCCTTTGCAGGTCCTGGAGCTGGTGGGCAATCTGGTTGATGGGTCGCTCCAACATGGCCGTGTAGTGAAAGACGAGATACACCGTGCCGAGGGTCAGCACCTCCTGGTAAAAGAGCCAAGCGCCCACGGCAAAGGCGGCCGCGGTGCCGAGGGCAAAGAGCACGAACATGGTGTTCAACAGGATATTGACCATCAGCCCCGCCCGGAGCGACTTTTGCAGGAGGGTACGCATCAGCCGGTAAAAGTGGCGCATGGTGTAGGGCTCGGCGCCGTTGGCCCGGATCTCTTCCGTGCCGGCCAGCCTCTCCTCGAGGAATCCGAAAAGCTCGGCGCTTGCCTGGCGCTCGGCCGTCCAGTGGGGCACGGCGATGTTGCCCATGCGCAGCAGGGCGACCAGGGTCACGGCGACAAAGAACGTCAGCGTCAGCCCGACCCGCCAATCCTCGCGCCACAGGAGCACGAGCACCCCGGCCAGGAGCAGGCCGTTGCCCACGACCTGCACCATGAACTGCGAGAAAAAGTTCGAGAGGGTCGTGACGTCGCCGTCAATGCGCTCGATCATTTCGCCCGGTGTCCGTCCGTTGTGGAACTCCATGTCGAGGGCCAGGCAGTAAGCAGCCAGGTCGCCGCGCAGGCCGTTGGTGGCCAGCCAGGCCAGGTTCTCGCTGGCGTAGGCGGCCACGACGGAGACTACTTGCTGGGCGAGGGCAATGCCCAGGAAGAGGAGCGCCGCGTTGCGCAGCACCTCGGGCGAGCCCCCCGCCTGGGCGGTGTCGAGAAAGTAGCGCATGACCTGCGGGTTGGCCAGGGCGAGGGCGATGTTGGCCAGGAGCAGGACGGAAAGCCCCAGGGCCAGGGGCCACCAGGGCGAGAGGTAGCGAGCGAGAAAGCGTGCATATCGGCGCAAGGTCTTGTCTCAACTTTCCAGGCCCAGCGATTATACCACCGCCCGCGGGAAATACAAACGCGAGTTCAGTGCACGCGAACCTGGGCGCATGGTTGTCAGGTTGTGTTGTTTTTGGGCTATATATGGGGGGGGTTCTAGTCTTGCCAGGAAGCGCCGGCAAGCTCATGTCGGTCCGGCACTCCCTTCGGTCACTGGTTGATCGCCGCCGCGTTCTGCCGGGCGGCGAGCCGACAGGAGCCCGAGACGTCTGGGTGCCGAGTAGGCAACCACTCCAGGCGTCGATCGGTCCGGATCGGTCCGGCCAGCAATTCTAAATTTGGAAATGTGGTATAATTGGAGCCGCCAGGGGGAGGAAGGGGCCATACTAGAGATGTAGGAGTGCGGCCCATGACCGAGCCAGTGAAGTTCAAGGAGATGTTA
>JBFYTF010000630.1:0-12660 GCA_041300865.1 Anaerolineae bacterium | reverse complement strand
GTGGGCGAGCTGGGCGAGTTTCTCCTGGCACCCAACGAGCGCTACCGGTCCACGCGGCACCTGGACCGTTTCCTCGACGATCTGACGGCCAGCGTGGAGAACCGCACCCAGGCGGCACTGTACCTGATGCGCACCCGGCCCTGGGACCTGTTCACCGTGGTCTACTGGGACACCGACATGGTTCAGCACGAGACCTGGCGCCTCCTCGACCCCAGCCATCCCCGCCACGACGCCGCCGAGGCTGCTGCCCAGCGCCAGCGCATCCTGGACTTTCATCGCAAGGTCGACGCCGACGTCGGGCGCCTGTTGGAGGTGGCCGGTGCGGACCCCGAAACGCTCGTGGTCGTGATGTCGGACCATGGCTTTGGGCCGGTGCACAGCTTTTTCCTGCTCAATAACTGGTTGGTGCAGCAGGGACTGCTGCGCTTCAAAGGTGGCCTGAAAACAGGGGGCAAGCGCCTGCTATTTCGCCTGGGTTTCACACCCCTGCGCAGCTTTCGCATCACGAAGGCGGTAGGCCTTGGCCGGCTGCGCAAGAAGGTCCGCTTCCAACAGAAGGCCGGGCTGGTCAACAAGATCTTTTTGTCGTTCGACGACGTGGACTGGGCGCGGACGAGAGCTTTTGGCATCGGCAGCTTCGGGCAGATCTATATCAACCTGGCAGGCATGTATCCCGAGGGCAGCGTGCAGCCGGGGCAGGAATACGAGGACCTGAAGGAGTGGATCGCGCAGCAGGCCCTCGCCCTGCGCGACCCGCGCAGCGGCCTGCCCCTCGTGGAGCGGGTCTATCGCCGCGAGGAGATCTACAGTGGGCGCTACCTGGAGCGCACACCCGACCTCATCCTCCAGCCTCGCGGCTGGGAGTACATGGCCTTTGGACACGCCGATTTCGGCTCCCACAGGCTCGTGGAGCCCATCACCGGGCTGTCGGGCCACCATCGCCTCGAGGGTGTGGTCATCCTGGCCGGCGCGGGAGTGCAGCCCGGCACGGAGCTGCACGGCGCCAGCATCCTCGACGTGGCGCCCACGATCCTGCACGCCCTCGGCCTGGCCGTGCCGGAAGAGATGGACGGCCGGGTATTGCAGGAAGGCTTCCAGGAGTCCTCGCCGCTGGCGCGGCCGGTACGTTTCAGCCCGGAGACCGTCTACAAGGAGGCCGCCGCCCAGCCCGGCCTGGCGGAGGAAGACATGGAAGAGGTGCAGGAAAAGCTGCGGGGGTGGGGGTACGCAGGCTAGCGAGCTTTGCCCCCGATTCGGAACTCTGATACAATGGTGTAGCCATGGAAGACGAGATCGATCTGCGAGCGTACGTCGAGGTTTTGTTGCGGCATTGGTATTGGATTGCCGGGCTGGCCGTGCTTGGCGCGGTCGTTGGCTTTGTCTTTGCCTCGCTCCAGCCCGAGCTGTACGAAGGCCAGAGCGTCGTCATTATCACGCAGCCTCGTTATCAGATCGAGTTCGACTCTCGATTCGAGACGCGACTGGGGGTGCCAACCTATAAGGCATTCCCTACGCTGGCAACATCGGACGGCGTGTTGCATGATGTTCTGGACTCTTATAGCCCATCCCCCGGCAGCGGGATAGAGGAGTGGACGCTCTCCACCCTGCGCAACATGGTGAAGGCTACGTCCGAGGGCGATCCCAGCCTGGTCATCTTGACGGTCACGTCGCGGTCGCCTGAGGATGCAGCAGCGATAGCCAACGTTTGGGCCGGTGCATTGGTGAAGCGCGGCCGAGAGGTGTACGGCCAGAGCGAAGTTGATGTTGCCTTCTTCGAGGAACGGGTGCAAGAGGCTCAACTGACGCTGGACCAGGCCGAGTCCGAGCTAGTGGAGTTTCAGGGACGTAACCCGGGTAGTATTCTTACCGCCCAACTGCGTTCGCTGCTCCGGGCGCAGGCGGAGTACCTACAGCGCCAGCGCGCGGTCAAGTACATCATGCAGGACGTGCAGGGGCTTCGTGCTCAGCTGGCGGAGGAGACGGTTGGCCAACGGGGGTCACTCGCCGACGACCTCACAGCCCTCCTGCTGCAGATCAAGGCGTTCGCCGCCGAAACCTCTACTCCGGTACAGCTCCAGGTCGACGGGAATGTTGGCTTTTCCGACAAGAGCACTGCTGAGCAACGAGCCTTTCTGGATGACCTGGTCACAACGCTCGCGGCCAGGTCGACAGAGATCGACGACAAGCTGGCGCAATTGGAGCCCCAGATCCTGGCCTCGCAGCGGGACCTGCAGGCGACAACGGTGATAAGCACGCAACTGACCCTCGCCCGAAACATGGCCTACGACACGTACGTGACTCTGGCGCACAAGTTGGACGAAGGGCGGATTTCCTCGCAGGAAGCAAACGGAACAGTGCAGGTTGGCAGCCAAGCGGCGGTTCCGGACATGCCGGTAGGGCCAGGAAGGCTGTTCACCGCAGTGGTGGGAGGGATGGCCGGCTTCGTGATCGGTGTGATTGTGGCCTTCTTCGTCGAATTCTGGCCGGGCAAGGAAGAAGCCAGCGAGCGTGTTGCACCAGCCGTCAAGACTGGCTAGTATGCAAACTCGTATCCAGCGGCTGTGGCCTGTCCTGGTGGTGGTCGCCATCGCGGCCATCGCGCTGCTCGCTTTTCCTTACCTGGCCAGCGCCTACTACCTGGAGGCCGGCGGGCGCGCACTGCAAGACTTACCGCTGCACCGAGGCGGATCGCAGCGGGCAATTGCCTACCTGGAGCGGTCGATCGCCTGGGATTCGGACAATGCGCAAGCCTATCGTTTGCTTGCACGCGTTTACCACTCCAGCGAGGATTGGCAGGCCGCCGCAGAAGCACTCGCCCAGTACATAGGCCTTCGCCCCGAGAACCCATTGGGCTACCTGGAGTTCGCGGAACTCTACGAGGAGCTCGAGAAGAGGACGGAGACGGACGCCGCAGACGAGCGGCTTCGTCAGCAAATGTTCGACCTCGCCGAGCGCACGACAGATGCGTGGCGGGGTGAAGCATACACGCAGGCGCAAGCAATCGACACCGCAAAAGCGGCGCAAGCCGCAGGTCGGCCCGAGGAGGCACTGGTCTGGCTGTGGCGCGCGGTTGCCCTGCAGCCCGAGGTCGGAGACGCCAGGTATCAACTCGGGTTGTGGTACCAGGAGCTTCAGCTTTACCCTGAGGCCGTCCGCGCCTTCGAGCGGGCGCTGGAAATCGGTGACTTTGAGCGGGTTAGCCCTAGCGATCCCGCCTACCACGCAGGGCTTCTCTACCAATCGCGCCTCGACCCTCGTGACCCGGCTCGGGCGTTGGCCCTCTACGACAGCGCACTTGCCCTGAACCAGTTTAGCACACCTGCAAAGCTGGCCGACTGCCACTATCAGCGCGGCGAGATTTTGCGCGGGGAGGGGCACAGCATCGAGGAGTACATCGCCGTGTTTGAGGCGGCGATCGCCTCCGATCCGCTACATGCGTGGGCACACGCGCGTCTGGGTTACGCATATTACCAGCGGGATGGCAATGTTGCTGCGGCCGAAGCCGAGCTAGAGAAAGCGATCGCCCTCAAGCCAACGGACAGGTGGCTGTACGTAATCCTGGGCGATATCTATCGGCTCGAAGAGCGACGGGAAGAAGCGCGCGCCGAGTACGACCAGGCTCTCGAAATCGATCCTGATTTCGAAGCAGCGCGCAGCCGGTTGCAGGCCATGGACGATGGGCAGTAGTGGATCAGAGGACAGAGAGCCGCTACGTTGGTCCGCTGGCGACCAGGGTGAAGATGCGGAGGATGCTCATCGGCGCCGGCCTAACAGTGGATGGCTCGCCGCCGGCGCCCATCGGAAGTGGGACGATCGTCCGGCATCAGGCGCTGCGTCAGACTTCTGAGTGAGAGTTGGCCGGTATTGTGACCGCCGTGGTAAATCAGGTTAGGGGCTCGCTGCGCAGACTTTTCCTGAAGAGCAGTTTCCGGCAGAACGTGTTGGTTCTCGGCGGTGGTACCGCCGTTGCGCAGGCGATTGTCGTCATCACGTCACCCATCCTAAGCCGGCTATACACGCCTGCGGACTTTGGGGTGTTAACCGTCTTTGTCTCAATTGTGAGCATCCTCGCAGTCGTCGCCGCGCTGCGCTACGAGTTGGCCATCCCTCTCGCCGAAGACGAAGATGTCGCGATCAACTTGCTTGCACTAGCCATCAGTTTCGTGATGGTCTCGAGTGTGGTTACGGGACTGCTCACGCTCATCTTGCGCGAACAAATACCAGTGTGGACAAACACCCCGGCGTTCCGACCTCACTTATGGGTGCTGCCCGTCGGGCTCGCCTGCGTCGGCACATACCAGGTGCTCAGCTATTGGGCGGTGCGCCAAGAGGCATTCGGTCGTCTGGCGAGAACTCGGCTGAGCCAAAGCGTGGCAACTGTTCTGACTCAGCTCACACTCGGAATCGCCAAACTCGGTCCTCTCGGGCTACTGCCTGGATATATCGTTGGCCATGTCGCCGCGAGCTGGACACTCGGCGCCGAGGTGGCCCGTCACCGGCGGCAAAACCTCGCCAGGGTGAATTGGCAATCGATGGCGTCGGCAGCTCGCCGGTACCGGAGATTCCCTCTTCTGTCGACTGGTTCCGGCTTGCTCAACAGCATCGGGTTGCAGTTTCCTCCGTTGCTTCTGGCGGCGTTCTTTGACACCCAGGTAGTAGGCTGGTTTGCATTGGGACGGCGCGTCGTGAGCTTGCCAATGATCCTGATCGGCCAGTCGGTAGCGCAAGTTTATCTTGGTGAGGCCTCCAAGATGGTGCACAAGGACGCGACTGCACTCTACCGCCTCTTTCTGAGGACGGCGGGTCGGCTCGCCGTTGTCGGAGGCGTGCCAATAGCTCTCCTTGGCCTTGTCGCGCCACCTCTGTTCGCTTTCGTTTTTGGAGAGCCGTGGCGAGAAGCAGGCCGCTACGTCCAGGTTTTGGCGCCCATGTCGGCCGGGCAGTTTGTTGTTACGCCGCTGTCTAACACGCTGAACGTCCTCGAGCGACAGGATCTGCAGCTTGCCTGGGATGCCTCGCGGCTGGTACTCGTCGTCGGCGCGATGTTCTTTGCCTACAGCCGGCACTGGTCGCCCATTGAGACGATTGCCGCTTATGGTCTCAGCGGCGCAGTGGCCTACCTCATACTCTTTATCCTGTCGTGGTTCATGCTGCGCCGTGTGGCGGTCTTGGGAGCCCGGTAGTGGTTCTCCTCTATTATGCCGCCGTCGCAGCCGGTCTCTTCCTGTTCCTTCACTACCTGCTGTCAGACTTTCGGCGCGCTATCCTCATGGGACTGGTGTTCTCCACATTCACGTTGACAGCCTTGCCCTGGCACCTGGTGCCGTTCGATGCTGCAGCCTTCTCCTGCCAGCTGGGATTCCTGTTGCTCGCGTTCACCTGGTTCATGATGCGCAAGAACAGGGGGCACGCTATCCGCCTTGCGCTCAACGGCTACCTGCTCGGTCTGTTGGCCCTCGAGTTTGTCCTGCTCGTCTACCTGTTGATCTCTCAAAACAGCGGCTACGGTACTGGCCTCGTCGTCTGGCTGCTGGTCAAGAGCATCCTGCCCGTTCTGGCCCTCGGTTTCATGGCACCATTTGACAGCACCGACCTCCGGCTCATTCGCAACGTGATTATAGCTGGCGCCACGCTCACTGCACTCAGGCTTTTTGCCGTCAATACCGGCGCCGCCCCGACTGAGGAGCTGGCACGAGTGACGCTTGGAATCGACGCGAGCCCGATCAACGTCGCACGTATCATCGGACTGGGCGCCAGCTTGCTGATCGTATGGCTCCTGCTAACTCGCAAGGAAAACGCCGTCCGAACGATAGCGCTCGTGGCACTGGTTGGCTTCCTCTCGTACGCAGTTGCGGTTACCGGCTCCCGTGGGCCTCTCGTCACCGCTGTTCTCATCGTCCCCGCCACCTTTGTTTTCCTCGGGCACGGCTCCGGCACGCGACGTGGAATTGTAGTGGCTCTGCTGCTGGGCCTGGTCCTTGTCGCAGGCATAGTGCTCTTTCTGCCGGCTGCAGTGCTGGAACACGCAGGCATTCAGCGTGTCCTTGTCTACTTGGAGACGATTGGAACCAACACGAACGACATAGTCCGGCTGGACCTGCTGGCGGCGGCGTGGGATGGATTTCTTGCTTCTTCGGGTATTGGAGTCGGAACGGGAGGTTTCGAGGCGCTGTACGGCGTGCCGGGCTATCGCTATCCGCATAACCTTGTTCTGGAGGTTGCGGCCAGCTACGGTGTGATCGGACTTGTAGTGTTGTTACTCCTTCTGTTTGCGACTGTGCGGCAGATTGTCAAAGTGTCGTGCCGTCGCGAGCAGGACATCAACATCCGGCCGCTACTGGCCCTCTGGTTCTATGCGTTGTTCAACGCTATGGTTTCGATGGACATTGCGGGCAATTATGCACTTTGGGTCCTGGGAGGCCTCGTTTGGTTGCTTTCTCCAAGGGCGGCGGCCGGGACAACGTGGGCGACGCCAGAAGCTGGACTAGGGAGATCGGGTTGAGAAGCTCAAAGAACTGCATTTTTCACATCCCAATGCACATCGATCCAACGCTGAGTACTGGCTCCCGCGTCAGGCCTCGGGCGATGCTGTCAGCCTTCCAGGAGATAGGGTACGATGTCGACGTAGTGTGGGGTTGGGCAGCGGAGCGGCGCGAAGCACTCGACGCCGTGAAGCAAAAGATGGCGCACGGTGTCGTGTACGACTTTCTCTACTCCGAGTCGTCGACCATGCCGACTCTGTTGACCGAGAAACATCATCGGCCTACGCACCCCTGGCTCGACTTTGACCTCTTTCGCCTCTGCCACAAGGCTAACGTGCCGGTCGGCCTGTTCTATCGGGATGTGCACTGGCGGTTTGAAGGGTACCGGCGTCAGGTTTCCGGACTGCGCAGGCGGGCCGCGATCTCTTTTTACCATCTCGACTTGATCGCTTACCGGCACTGGGTAGACGTGCTTTTTCTGCCTCATCAGAGCATGCTCAAGTATGTCCGGTTGTGGCCCAGGCACAAGCCGGTTCACGCCCTGCCACCCGGAGGCGAGGTCATTGACTTCCCGCTTTCGTCCGTGCTTAACGGACTGCACCTGCTCTATGTCGGAAGCGCTGTTCCGCCTCTGTATAATCTTGCGACCTTGCTCGAAGGTGTCGCAGAGAGCGCAAAAACTGGGGCGCGTGTCGCCCTGACCATCTGTTGTCCTCGAGAGCAGTGGGAGCGCAGACCCCGCGAATACGATCGGTGGCAAGGCACCTGGTTGACGGTGGTCCACGCGGGGGGCGAGGCGCTAAGGCGACTGTACGAGACCCATCACATAGCAGTGGGTTGTTTGGATCCCACGTTATACCAGAAAATCACCATGCCCATCAAGCTGTTTGAGGCCGTGGGTCTCGGTCGGCCGGTAATTGTGGCCGACGGCACAGCGTCTGCTGATTTTGTGGTATCGGAGGGATGCGGTTGGACCGTCACCTGCTCCCCAGGTGGGCTCGGTGCTTTGCTGCACCACCTTTCAGCACATCCGGATGAAGTACAGCAGAAGGCGGCCGTTACCGCCGCCATCCGCCATCGCCACACATGGAGCAACCGTGCGCAGGACGTCGCCCGCCTCCTGGGAATGCTGGCATGAATGAATCCCGTGACCACAAAACCGGGCGTGATAAACCACCAGAAGGAGCTGTGTGGTGAGAATTCTGCAAATCGGCCGCTACCCTCCGCCGTACGGCGGCGTTACGGTCCACATTCAAAGGCTAGCCGACCTGTGCCACAGGGAAGGGATAGATTGTCAAGTGATCGACCTCTATCGTCGTGAGACGTCAGAGGTGGCCTTGCCTCCCTTCGTCCACCATCCAGCACAAAACTTGCCCAGGGGGCTCGGCGAGCTATATCGTCTTCTAAGGCAAGAAGACACAGACATCACGCACGTGCACGTTTCCAGCATGGCGCGCTTTGCGTGGTGGGGACGGCTCTTGACCAAGGGTGCGCGGTGCGGAAAGAGAGTGCTGACCATACATCACGGCAATTTTGTGGAGAACTATGCGCGAGGTAGTCGATTTCAGCGATTTATGATCCGCGAGGCCCTCAACGATTTCGACGCCGTCGTGCTGCCCACTCGTGAATTGCGTGATGCCATGCTCCGCCAGTTTGCTTCGCTAAAAGCACAGCTGACGGTCATTAGCAGCTTCATTGCGCCGTCGCATGCGAGGATTGCCTCAAGTCTTGGGCCTTTCGACGAATTCATACAGTTGGTTAGCGCGAACAACAGCCGTCGGAGCATCATTTTGGTGTCGGGGTTCGGATTCCCCTATTACGGCTATGATCTATTGATCGAAGCGTTAAAAGAAATGATCGCTGCCGAGAAGCGTTTCGCAGTCGTGATAAGCTTCTATGGCCCCGAGGATGTAGCGTATAGGAGAGGCATAGTCCGCCAGTTTGAGGCAATCTGCCCAACGCTGGTTCTCAAAGATCTCGATCCTGAGCACTTTTTTTACGTTCTTGGGCACTGTGATGTTTATGTACGGCCTACGTTGGCTGATTCATGCGGCGTCACGGTGTACGAAGCATTGATGCTAGGAACACCGGTGGTTGCCAGCGACGTGTGTGAGAGACCGCCCGGAGTGTTTCTTCATAAGACGGGAGATTCATCCTCGCTGGCCAGGCAGGTCCTTGACGCTCGTGACTCTTTAGCACAACCAGACAAGGGTGAACTGGCCCGATCTTCGGGGGCGGAAGCTCGGTTTGTCGAGCTGTACCGGTCACTAGGTTCATGACACGGAGACCTACGGAAACGCCAATGGGAGCTCATAGGAGGCACCCGTATGTTCAGGTTAGCTGGCAGGTGGGAGGAGTAGAAAAAGCAGTATGAAACAACTCTGGCAGAATGTTCGAACAGGACAAGCTACCATTGTCAATGTTCCCAGGCCCGAAGTTGGTCCAGGGATGTTGGGCGTCCAAGTCTCTGCCTCCCTTGTCTCGCCCGGCACAGAGCGTATGGTAGTCGATTTTGCCGAGAAGAACCTCCTGCAAAAAGCCCGTTCCCGTCCCGATCTTGTGCGCCAGACTGTGGAAAAAGCTCGGCGCGACGGCATTTTGACCACCATGGAAGCAGTTCGGAACCGCCTGGATCAACCCATGGCCTTGGGCTACTCCTGCGCAGGTGCCGTCGTCGCCGTTGGGAATGACGTGGCAGGGATCAAAACCGGCGACCGGGTCGCCTGTGCCGGCGGTGGCTATGCCACGCATGCCGAAGTTGTGTCGATTCCCAAGAACTTGATGGTCAAGCTGCCTGACAACGTGGACTTTGAGTCCGCGGCCTTTACCACCCTGGGGGCTATCGCCCTGCAGGGCATCCGCCTCGCCGAGGTCCAGCTAGGCGAGGTGGTCGCCGTCATCGGTCTCGGCTTGCTGGGACAACTGTCTGTGCAGATGCTCAAAGCCGCCGGTTGCCTCGTTGTCGGCACGGATCCACAGCCAGAGCGCGTCGCCCTTGCACTAACCCTCGGTGCAGACGTTGCAGCCGTCTCGCCCGACGAGCTCCATGCCCTGGTAGCCGCCCGGTCCTCGGGGCACGGGGCCGATGCGGTCCTCATCACGGCCGATACACCCAGCAACCAGCCGGTAGAATTGGGAGGCAAGTTGGCCCGCGACAAGGGTAGGGTGGTGGCGGTCGGAGCGGTAGGCATGCAGATCCCGCGCAAGATATACTACGAAAAGGAGCTGGATTTTCGGGTTTCGCGCTCCTACGGCCCCGGACGCTACGATACAGCCTACGAGGAAAAGGGGCGCGACTATCCCTATGCCTACGTGCGATGGACGGAACAGCGCAACATGGAAGCCTTTGTGCAGCTGCTGTCTGCGGGCAAGGTCGACGTCCACTCCCTTGTCACCCATCGCTTTTCTATAGATACGGCACCACAAGCATATGATCTGATTACGGGCAAGACAGGCGAGCCTTTCCTTGGAGTCTTGCTGACGTACCCGGAGAGCCCGGACCTGAGCTCCCGGGTTAGCCTGAAGAGATCGCGGGAAAACGAAGGGGTGGAAGCAAAAGGCGCGGTAGCCGCAACCACGATGGACACAGTGCGGCTGGGTGTGTTGGGCGCCGGGAACTATGCCAATGCCACACTCCTGCCCGCGATCAGAGGCTTGCCCAACCTGGAGTTCCGCGGTGTTGCGAGCGCCAGGGGTCAGAGTGCTCGCTCAGTTGCCGACCGGTTCCACTTTGACTACTGCAGCAGTGAAGTGCAGGACATCCTGAGCGATCCCGCAATTGACACCGTGGCAATCCTCACCCGTCATGATCTCCACGCAGAGCAGGTTGTGGCCGCCCTGCAGGCAGGCAAGAACGTTTTTGTCGAGAAACCGCTCTGCCTGTCGGAGGACGAACTGCACCAGATCGTTTCCGTCTATGATTCGCTGCGCGCCGAACTGGAGGCGTTGCAGCAGCGTCCTCCGGCCCTGATGGTCGGCTTTAACCGGCGCTTTGCTCCTTTTGTTCAGGAGCTCAAGGCGGCGGTGCGGTCCGTCCGAGAACCGCTGCTCCTGTCCTGCCGGGTAGACGCCGGCTACATTGCGCCCGATCATTGGACACAGGATCCCCGCCAGGGCGGAAGGTTGCTGGGCGAGGCCTGCCACTTTGTCGACCTTCTAGTCTACCTGGCAGAGAGTGTCCCCGTCCGGGTTACCAGCCGGGCACTGCCAGACCAGGGCCGCTACTCAAGGGACAACCTGGCCCTCAGCCTTGAGTTTGAGAATGGCACCCTGGGAACCATTACCTACGCGGCCAACGGGTCCAGGGGATTCGGCAAGGAATACCTGGAGATCTTTGGCGGCGGTCTTTCGGCGCGCCTGGACGACTATCGGATCTTGGAGATCGACGACGGCAGCCGGCGGCTGAAAAAGAGAGCCCGGCTGCGGCGCGACAAGGGGCAACGTGCGGAATGGCAGACGCTCGTAGCCCACCTGACAGGTCAAGCCCCGCCTCCCATCCCTTTCGAGGCCATCGCCTGTTCCACCCGAGCCACCCTGGCAGCACAGAGCAGCCTGGAGAGCGGCAGCCCCGTTGAGCTGGAGCCAGGAGAATGCTGATCTTTCACGTCGTCGGCGCACGGCCCAATTTCATGAAGGTTGCCCCCGTCATGGCTGCCTTGGGCGAGCAGGGCCGCGTGGAGCAGCGCCTGGTGCACACCGGGCAGCACTACGACGCTAACATGTCCGAGATCTTTATCCGGCAGCTAGGACTGCCAGAGCCGGACGTCAACCTGGAGGTAGGGTCCGGCTCCCATGCAGTGCAGACGGCCGAGATCATGATGCGCCTGGAAGAAATGCTCCTGCTTCAGCGTCCTGATTGGGTCTTGGTGTACGGTGACGTCAACTCGACCGCGGCCGCCTCCCTGGTTTGCGCCAAGCTGCTGATCCCGGTCGCCCACGTCGAGGCCGGGCTGCGCTCCTTCGACCGCACGATGCCGGAAGAGATCAATCGCCTCGTGACCGATCAGCTCGCCTCCCTGCTGTTCACACCGTCGAGCGACGGCAACGAGAACCTGCTCCGGGAAGGCATCCCGCCGTCGAAGGTTCACCTGGTGGGCAACGTGATGATCGACACTCTGGTGCGGCTGCTCCCCAAAGCGGAGGAGCGCTGGGATGCGCTGCGCAAAGAGCTCGGCTTGGCCAGCTACGGCCTGGTAACCCTCCACCGGCCTTCGAACGTGGACGAGCCTGCAAAGTTCCGCCCGATCCTGACGGCGTTAGAGGACATTGGCCAGCATCTCCCGCTCGTGTTCCCCCTGCATCCTCGGACGCGCCAGCGCATGGCAGCGCACGGGATAGCTCCGGCCTCAGCGCATCTTCACCTTGTCGAGCCACTCGGCTACCTCGATTTTTTGGCCTTGCAGCACCATGCCCGGCTGGTGATCACCGACTCCGGTGGCGTCCAGGAAGAGTCGACTTTCCTGGGCGTGCCCTGTCTCACCGTGCGGGAAAACACCGAGCGACCGATCACCATGACTCTGGGCACAAACACCCTTGTCGGCGAGGACATGGCCCTCCTGCGCCGGGAAGCCGGGCATATTCTTGCCGGGCAGGGCAAGAAGGGAGCGGATATTCCACTTTGGGACGGACAGGCGGGCAGGCGCATTGCGGACGTCCTGGCTCCGCGGTAAGGAAACCGCCATGTTGAGGCAAGCACGCCTCTTTGGCCAGCTCTGGCGCTTCCTGGGGCCGGGATGGCTCGCCCAGCGCCTGCACCACCTCCTCCGTGTGCGCAGTGGCTATTTGCGCGTCCGGCTCCCGGCGAGGGACTGGACTGCATGGTCGCTGCGTGACCTATGCCGCGACCCAGCCCTGGGCGACCCGGAAGCCCTGCTGGAATATCGGCGGCTGGCCGCGCCGCCTTTCTTCTTCTCGCCGTCCGACCGGCACCTCTTTCGACCGTTCTTTGCTGCGTGGGATGACGGGAATACGACACCACAGCAGGTCGCCGACGACCTGGAACAGGGCCGATTCACCTACTTCGGCCACTCCGCCGTCCAGGTAGGCTTTCCGCCCAACTGGCACACCAATCCGCTGACCGGCGATGAGGCTCCCCGGCACCGGCATTGGAGCCTGATTGGCGATTTCGCCTTCGGAGACATCAAGGTAATCTGGGAGACGAACCGCTTTGCCTTTGCCT
>JBFYTF010000533.1:0-3561 GCA_041300865.1 Anaerolineae bacterium | reverse complement strand
TGGCCGGGGGCCGTTGCCCGTCATCCGCTCGACATAATCTGCTTCGGCGGCGAGAATGTGCCCGAGTGTGGCGTGGACGGGGCCATAGGCCCCGGGCGTTGTGGCGGCGAGCTGGTCGGCGCTGAGCTCCTGGCAGCCGGCGAGGACTTGCGCGTTGGCCCAATTGTTGTAGCGGATCAGCTCGACGAGGATACTTTCAGGTTGGGTTTCCATGCTCGGAATCTCCTTTCACGGTTAGCAGATCATGGCGTCGTTGGAAAGCGCATCGGCGAGGCCCACGCCATCTTTCCGCATCCTACTCGACGCTTATGGACTGCTTCAGGAAGGCCAGGGTTCGATCCCATGCTAGGCCGGCCGCCGCCTGGTCGTAGGCCTGCACGCGATCAGGTTCACAGAACCAGTGTCCCATATCACTGTACCGGTAGAAAGTCACCGGGCGGCCGGCACGCCTCAGCGACTGCTCCAGTTCGTCGACGTTGGATGGCGGCTCGAACTCGTCATTCTCGGCAAAGTGGCCGAGGTAGGCCGCCTTTGACCTGCTAAAGTCACCCTCCCCGGTCCCGTAATAGAGGACGACGGCACGGATGTGTTCGGGATCGGCGGCGGACAGGTCCAGTGCATAGTAGGCGCCTAGAGAGAAGCCGATCACTGCCAGGTGGCCGCCGGTTTTTCCAGCCCGTTCGTTGAGAAATTCTGCTGCCTCCGCAATCTCGGCCTTGGCTTGGACGTAGTTGGCGTCGAGAGCCTGGCCAAGGGCTTCCGCATCGGTAATGGTGTCTGCCACCTGGCCATGATAGAGGTCTGGGGCGAACGCCACGAAACCAGCTTCAGCCAGTCGCGTGCAGAAAGCCTTCATGGTGTCGTTCAACCCCCACCAGGCATGAAGGACCAGCACACCAGGTCCGGTGCCGGCGGGCGGGACGGCGAGAAAGCCCTGAGGTTGAGAATGTGTCATGTCAAGACTCCTTATGATGCTTGTAGTGAAGCGCACCGCTGCCCAACTCGCCATGAGAGGAAAAAGCTGAGGTCGTTCTCTTGCCACACCGTCATGCTGCTCCTGCGCCCGCTTCACCGAAGGAACTGGGGTCGTACGCCGTTGCCTCTATAACTATAGCATCATTCGTATTTTTTTGCAAGCTGGCACGTGGTCCGAGGTATAACGCGGTGCAGAGCATCGGCCAATTGCCTGGCGTCATCGGGCCAATCGAGAAAGGTCAGCATGGCCGGGAACAGGCGCCGGCGCATGCCAGGGTACCCCCCACAGTTAGCCCAAAAACAGCACAACCATGCAATGGTCCCAGCCAACGTGGACCGGCGCGCCCCCCATCTGCGACCCGGTTGTTTTCCTTGGCGGGTTGGCGCTGCTCCGCTGCCGTTAGCCTATGCCCGTCACCGTGGTGTCCGGAACCGGTGGTTCCGGCTCGGTCCACGCGGACGGCAGGCCGGCGACCGGGCGCGCAGCACGCACGGCGCGGTTGATGGCTTGGGCCACGACTTCGGCGGCAAAGGCACCGACGATATTGACATCGGCACGGCGCTTGCCCGTTGACAGAGCAAACAAGGTGTCGCCGTCGAGCATTGTGTGTGCCGGACGGATCGCCCGGGCCAGGCCGTCGTGGGCCATTTGGGCCACCTTGTTGGTCTCTTCTTTGTTGAGCCGGGCGTTGGAGGCGACGACGCCGATGACGGTGTGGCCGCGCCGGGCGATGGCCAGCGTCGTCCGGCCCACGAGGCCGCGCATGACGTGCAGCGTGTCGGCAAAGTAACCGGGCGCCCCGATGTGCAGCGGGCCGATGTCGGCGCAGCGGGCACCGGCGACGATGGCTCCCGTGTCTGGAGCGACGACGTCGCCAAAGGCGTTGACGGCGACGATGGCGCCGACGACAATACCGTTGCCGACGTCTATGCTGGCCGTGCCCAGCCCACCCTTCATCGCCTGGCCGATGCCCAAGATCTTGCCCACGGTGGCACCCGTTCCCGCCCCGGCGTTGCCCTCCGCCGGTGGCTCGCTGCTGGCGTTGAGGCAGGCCCGGTAGCCCATCTCGGCGTCCGGCCGCACGCCGGCCTGGCCGACCTCCAGGTCAAAGAGGATGGCCGCCGGCACGATGGGCACCCGGGCGACGCGGACGTCGAAACCCACCTGGCGTTCTTCCAGGTAGCGCACAACGCCGGCCGCCGCATCGAGGCCAAAGGCTGAGCCACCGGCCAGGAGCACGGCGTGCACCTGCTGGACCAGGTGCATAGGCCGCAGGAGGTCGGTCTCGCGGCTGCCGGGCGCGCCGCCGCGCTGATCTACACCGGCCACGGCGCCGGCCTCGCACAGGATGACCGTGCAGCCCGTGAGCGCGTCGTCATCTTGTGCCTGCCCGACGCGGACACCGGGCACGTCGGTGATAGAGTTGGCTGGCTTCATGGCTGTTCTTCCCCCTGCTCCTGGCCGCCCGGGCCGGCGGCTGCCGGCAGTAGGGCGATGATGCGCGCCACGATGCGCTCTCCAACCTCGGCTTTGGTCAGGAGGGGCAGGCTTTCGGCATCCCCGCCGGCGTCGAGCAGGACAACGCGGTTGGTGTCAACGCCAAAGCCGGAATCGGCGGCGCTGACGTCATTGGCCACCAGGAGGTCCAGCTTCTTGGACTGGAGCTTCAAGCGGGCATTGGCCAGCAGGTCCTGCGTCTCGGCGGCAAAACCGACGACCACGGCCGGCCGGCCGGTGGACCGGCGCTCCCGGCTCACGGCGGCCAGGATGTCGACCGTCGGCTCCAGGGGGAGGACCGGGGGGCCTGCTGCCCGTTTGATCTTTTGCCCGGCTTCGCTCGCCGGGCGGAAGTCGGCCACCGCCGCGGCCATGACCAGGACGTCGGCCGTGCTGCTCGCCTGCAGGACGGCCTCGGCCATCTCGGCGGAGGTGCTGACCAACTGGTGCTCGGCGCCGGCCGGCGCCCGGGCCACGCCTGGCGTGGCGATGAACGTCACCTCGGCCCCGGCGTCCAGGGCGGCCTGGGCCACGGCGAGGCCCTGTTTGCCCGATGAGCGGTTGGTGAGGACGCGCACCGGATCAATGGGCTCCTGCGTGCCGCCGGCGGTGACCAGTACCCGGCGGCCGGCCAGGGGGCCGCCCCGGGACAGAAGATAGCGGGCCCGGCCGAGGATGTCCTGCGGCTCGGACATGCGCCCACGGGCCACCAGGCCCGAAGCAAGGTGTCCTTCTTCCGGGCCGGCGACCACAGCGCCGCGCCCGAGCAACAGCTCCAGGTTGTCCTGTGTCGCCGGGTGCGAAAACATGCCGGCATCCATGGCCGGGGCGATGAGCAGCGGGCAGGTGGCAGCCAGGGCCGTCAGGCTGAGCAGGTTGTCGGCCAGCCCTCGGGCCAGGCGCGCCATGGTCTGCGCCGAAGCCGGGGCGATGAGCAGCAGATCGGCGCGGCGAGCGAGGCCAATGTGCAGGACGTGGGCCTGTGCCCCCCACAGGTCGGCGTCGGTGTAGGCCGGCTGCCCGGTCACTGACTGGAACGTCAGGGGCGAGATGAACTTGGTCGCCGCTTCCGTCAGGACCACCTCGAC
>JBFYTF010000627.1:0-8031 GCA_041300865.1 Anaerolineae bacterium | reverse complement strand
CGGCAAAGGGGCCCCCGTTCCAACGAGGGAGACGCAAGATGGCCACCATCGTGATGCCCACCACCGCCTCACAGCAGGGCGGGGCATTCGAGGACCTGATCCTGAGCCACCACCGGCGCAGTGGCGAGTGCACCATCCGCGAGTGGTCTACCTACCTGCATGGCAGCTCCGGCCAATGGTGGCAGTGTGACGGCATTGTCGAAGACGCTCGGCATCGCACCCTGATCGAAGCCAAGTTCTTCCGCGACCGGCCCGCGGCCCCCCGCGACATCGACCCGGCGCGCCGCCAGGCTGCCGCCCTTGACACAGGCTGCACCGCCATCCGCTACATCTCGCTCAACGGCTTTACCCGGGATATGCTCGCCTGGGAGCACAGCCCCAAGCTGGACATCGGCTTCGTGTCGTGGGTCGGCCTGCGCGACGAGGTCATGGCCGGCGTGAGCGGCCATGCGTCGGCTCTGTTGGACGAGTTTGAGCTGACGAGCACCGCGGCGACAGCCGGCCGGTCCGGCAGCGAGCTCTGTTTTGCCCCTGTCACGGCCGAGCCCCTCTCCCGGCAGTTCCCCGAGTTCGTCACCCTGCCTGATCGCCTGGAGCTGTGGCTGCGCCGCATGCCCAGGTTGGCGCTGCACCGGCAGCAGCTGACCAAGGGGCTGTTCTGGTACGATGCGACAACGACTAGCGTCCGCCTGGTCCCCGAGCGTGCCGGCGACCTGAGCTTGCAGGAAGCTTGGGACATCGAGGATGCTTTTTCCGGCTATGCCGCCCGCACCTACCCCGCCGTCAGAGCCACGGCCGAGGCGCTCCTGGTGCTGGGCAGTGCCTTCCTCCCGGCTGTTCAACAGCAGCTGCATTCCATGGGCTGGCAGACCGGCCCGAGCGGCGTGCGGAGCTCGCTCGATTTCCTGGTGCAGATTGGCCTGGCTCAAAAGCAGTTGGAAGGCCGCCTGATGCGTTACCGGCTCTCGACACTCGGTCGCGTCTACGCCGGCGGCGGCCCCGACGATGAGCTGTTTGGCCAGGTGCTCAGGGGTTGGGCTCCCTACCAGGCCCTGTGCCGGGCCGTCGCGGCGCAGAAGGTGGCGCCCAAGGTCGACGAGCTCATCGCCTGCTTTCGCGCTCAGTACGCCCCGTACACACCCTATGCCCGCAGCCTGTTCAACCCCAACAAGGCCGAAGGGCTGTTGCGGCTCTACCGGATCTTTGGGGCATAACCGGCCGGATCTGGGGCCAATCTGGCCATGCCGGCCATCGATTCCGGCGAATGCCGTCCATGCGGCCCACATGCGTCTCACCACCTGGCCCTCACGGCCTGGCAGCGGCTTGCCCCTCGCCCCCGGCAGCGCACCGAGCCGGGCGCACAGCGCCGGCCAGTCCTCCACGCGACACGGCAGGTGGGGGGAGAGGAGCGCGGCCAAGTCGCCGGGCCCGGGGAGCCGGCACACTTGCCCCACCTGCCCTGGCGGGCGGTGCCAGGGTGGCGGGCAGTGCCAGGGGGGATGCCGGCGCTCCCAGGGTCCGGGGGGCCGGCAGGTGTGCCGGCGCTCCCGAGGTTGCGCAACATGGACCACAACCGCAACATCGCACAGGCTGGAGGTCGTTGTGGCGCTTGCAGCCAGACAACCGCCATTGCCTGCCGGCCCCGGCGATCGAGGCCAGGTGCACGGCATGCACCGCAGCCCACGATGCTGTAGTTGTTGCGCTTGTGGCGCAATCTCGGTCGTTTCCGATCCAGGGCGGGGACCAGGAGGCTAGGGTTGTGGTGCTTTTGGCCAACGACCGGCGCCATCCTGCTCCCCGGGGCGGCGCCAGGAGAGCCCACGCCGGCGGGCCGCGCCGGCAGCCTGTGTCAGGGGTTCAGGTGCTTCAGGAACTGGAAGACCAGGGTGGTGTAGGCCTGCAGGCGGATCACGGGGCGCCCCGGGAAGAGCTCCTCGATCCTGGCAGGCCGCTTTGCGTTGGACGCGGCCCGGCAGACGCCCCTGCACGTGCACTACCCACCCTTACGCCCGGGTCCCGGTGACCGGCACCGAGCCCTCCTCCACCCCCGCGCACCGTTTTGGCGCCGAGGCGCTGCGCAAGGTGAGCGCCTGGCCCGAAACCGTGGGCACAATGGACACGGTCATCGACTGGGTGTTCGGCAATGACCCGGAGATGGTCGACGGCAAGATCCAGGCGGATCCGGACAACGACGTCGTCTATTGCGCCGTCGGGGAGCGCCCCACGTCGTCATAGTAGTCGCCCTCTTGCCGGTGGCGGGCTGCATAGTCCTGGACCGCCTGGCCATACTCCGCGAGCGCCGATTCGCGCCTCGTGCCGAGCAACGCGCCGGCCACCACCGCAGCGGACTCGACGGCAAACTCGATGCCCATGCCGCTGAGGGGGTTGGAGACAAAGGCCGCGTCTCCGACGGTGGCCCAGCCGCTGCCGACGGCCGCGGCGTACGATCGCGGACCGGCGGGGCGGCCGGCCGGCGAGGCCATCACCACGCCGGTCTGCAAAACGTCGCGAAGCAGGCGGCTGCCTGCCAGCTCGTGGAGGAAGGAGTCGCGCAGCGGTCGTGGCATGCGCGCGACGGCTTCCCGCCCGGTGCACAGGCCGGCAAAGTGACCGCCCTCCGGGTGGGGCAAGAGGTACCACCAGCCCTTGTCCTCCCGGTCGATATAGAGCGTGTGCCCCTCCTCCGGAACCTGCAAGGTGAGCCGCGCCATCAGGGCCAGCTGTGCGGGCCTGGCGGCCGGCGGCGAGTGGAGGAGGCTTGCGCCGCCCCACCCGGTGGCCAGCACCAGAAAGTCGCTTTCGACGGTCGCGCCCGACGCCGCACCCCGCACCGCCAGCTCCCAGAAGTCGGCCTGGCGCCGCGCCGCCGTCACGTCGCTATCGCCCAGAACGACGACGCCCGCATCTCGGGCAGCCCCGATCAGGGCCTGATCAAAAGGCGCGCGACTGACGGCGAGGCCGGCCCCCCAGGGGTTCGAGATGGCAGGCCACGACACAGGCTCCGACGTGCCCCAGAGCGAGACGGTCTCGACGATTTCGAGGCCGCCCGCCAGCCGGAGAAGGGGCTGCTCCAACCGGGATTCGAGAACCCTGCGGGCGTGGCCCGAAACAAGCTCGATGGGCGAGACGTGATGGCGCGGGCGGTGGAGCAGCGTAACCCGGGCGCCGCCCCGCGCCAGCGCCAGGGCGCACATGGCGCCGGCCGGGCCGCCGCCGACGACCGCTACATCGGAGCGGCGGACCGGGTGGGGACCGGTCATGGGATGTCGGGCTCCCGTTCATCCTCGACAAAGACGTTCGTGCTCTTTTCGACGATGAACCCGAATTTGCGCCAGTTGTCGAGCATTTCTTGATAGGACGGCACATCCGGCTCTCCCGGCGAGCCGGTCGGCCACGTCACCTTGGCTCCCCCGCGGGTGGCCCGGTGCCAGGGGACCGTCTTGGGCGGACTGGCCCGAAAGTCCGCCTCAGAAGCAAACACGATGTCCGGCCGCTGCGCCGGCCACCAGCCCCACCCAGGGGCGAGCGCCGCGAACACGCGCGTGGCGTCCGATTCGGCCTTGCAGCGCAGAAAGTCGGCGTGCCACGGCAGGGCCATCTGGCGGGAGAAGTGGCCGGATCGAACCACGCCGCCTACTTCTCCCAGATAAGGGCTCGGCGCCCCGATCTTGACCCGGAACGGCTCCGCATAGATGGTGGCCATACGCATCTGCCAGCCAACCTCGATGCCGGGAAAGAACGCGCCGCCGACCGCGTTTTCAAGCGCGGCGCGGTCGAGCCCTTCGGGGGTGATGTTCGGCCCGGAGGGAGGAGCCGGCGGCACCACCGCCGGCGGGACAAAGTTGCCCTTGGCCCATTGCTCCAACAGCGCGTACTGGGTCGGCGTGACTGTCAGGCGCACGCGTTGGTGGATCACCCCGCCCGGAAGCGGGTAGGGCTCGTCGCCCAGCAGCTTCGGCATGTACGGCAGCGGTTGCCCGGGCGGCGTGTCCGGTTTGCGCAGCGCATTCAGGATGAGGTCGCGGTGCGGTTTGTCGCGCGCATCCCTGCTTGCCAGCAGCTGCCACTTGAAAGTCGCCCGGTGGGCGTGCAGCGCCGGCTCAAAGAGAAACATGGTCGCTATCGCCCGATAGAGAAGCGGAAAGATCTCGGTCGCAAAGTCGGGCTGATAGCTCGATAGCTCGGCCTTGCCCGCCCTCTTGAATTCCGCGTTGACGGCCGCGAGTCCCTTGAGCGCCCCGCTGCTGTACGCCGCTTCGTTGGTGGGCAGAACCAGCTCGCGGGCCGCGAGATCGTACAGCATGTCGTACAGCGACACGACGTTGGCCAGGTGCGGGGCAAAGTCGGGGGGCCCGCACAGCACCCACGCCGGGACGACTCGAACCTCTTTGCCCTTGATCGCCAGCCGGGCCATGACCGGGCCGTCGGACACGTCGTCGAACCAGCCGTCGTTGTTGGCATAGTCGGCGATCGCGGCCGCCCCCGGCATGCTGGCCGCCAGGCCACTGCCGCCCAGTACCAACAGACGCCCGTCCGCGTCGGTGCGCAGCTCCCCCAGCGTGGTGATCTCGGGCGCCGGCTTCGGGTTCGGCCACAGCTCCCTGGCCGGGTTGGCGCTGGTGCCCCGGGTGAACGGGACGGGCTTGGCGTTCTTGCCGGCGATCCAGCGCTCTCCCGGGTCGATCTCGAGATTTCTCCGGTCGCCGGCGAATCTGTCGTTGCGCCTCCCCCTGGGGTTCGGCCGGTCGTTGCCCGCCAGGCCATTGAACCGGAAAAACGACGCCTTGCGGTTGGCCAGGTGCACCGTCCAGACCAGCATGGTGACGTCCTTTTCGGCCAGCGACACCTCCCGGCTCAGCGTGTACTGCCCTCCCTTGTCGACGTACTCGTACACCCGGAAGCGGGCCGCCTGGCGCTTGATCTTGCCGCCATCTTTGTACGGCGGCACCGTGGTGCCGGGCGCCTCGCCCGTCGGACGCAGCCCGGGTGTCTCTGGGCCGATAAAGAACGTCGCGGCGTCGCCCACGCGCGCGATGCCGATCGACGGATGGATCTTGAAGATAGGCGGACCGGTCATGTGCGGTTCTCCTCCCAGCGCCCTACACCGGCACCCACTCGCCCGCGGCGTTCTTTTGCCAGGCGGGCAGCTTGGGGTCGTCGCGCAGGATGACCAGCGTGGTCGGCAGATGCACGTCCCACGGCTTCCCCTGGGGCGTTTCCTCGCCCGGCGCCTTGTCGCGCTCGCGGATCTCTTCGATGATGCTGAGATACAAGGGACTCGAAATGTCGGGCAGATCCCCTCCGTCCCAGATCTGGCCGGTGTCGAGGAAGAGCGTCACGGCATGCTCGAAATCCTTGCGCACCGGCACGACGACACGCACCGACCCGGCCTTGAGGAACTCGGCAAACAGCGGGTCCGTGTCCTGGATCAGAGCGCGCTTGAGCCAGTTCGGCTTGCGCCCCCAGAAGTATGGATAGAAGAAGTACATCATCTGCTCCCACTCGAAGGCCTGCTCGAAGAAGCGGATATACTTGCCCTCGGCCATCGCCTCGGGCAGGTAGGCCTGGGGATAACCCTGCGAGCTCACGGTGATCGCCCCAAAGAGATCAAAGTGCTGTGCCGTAAACACCGAGATCGACCCCTTTTTCAGCTCGGTGCGGATCAACCGCTCGTTCTCGAGCGGGTTGCGCCCCTCAAACTTTTGCGCCGCCTGTATCTCTAGCGCGGCGAGCTTTTCTTCATAGTCGCGCACCTGCTTCTGGTAGGCCTGCAGGATCGCGGCGTGGGTCTTCAGCTTCCACTCGTCGAGAAAGCGATCGGTGCGCTGGCAGCTGACCTCGATCGACACGGTGTAGGCCTCCATATTCTGGGTTCTCACCGCCAGAGCAAGCGTGCCGACCTTGGCCTCGGCAGAGATGTCGGGGACGACGATGACGTCCATCGACCCGCCGGGCCAGGCGTTGAAGGCCTGGACCCACCCGTAGCCGATGATCTGGTAGCCATCGGGCACCGGGATCTCCAGGGTCTTGGTCGTTCCTTCTTGAGGCTTGGTGCCCTTGCCTTCCACCGCTTTCGACAGCGTGATATACGGCTGCGGGGGCGGGGTCACCCCCACCACCTCGTAGCGGCGCACGTACGTGGCATAGTTGACCTCGGTGATATCCAGCGGCCCAAGCGTGAACTCTAGCGGCTTGGCCAGGTCGGCCCCGGCCTTGGGCTGTTTGTCGGTGGCATGCAGCAGAAACGCCGCCGGCTCGGGCAGCATGATGTCAAACAGCAGCCGCGTCCCATAGTTGAACACCTGCGCCTCATACACCTTGTCAATCCACTGATACTGGCCGACGACGTGATCGGGGCCCAGCTTGTTGTCGATCCCGTGCTTGTTTGTTTCCTCGAACACCTCGATCGTCTTCAAGATCCGCTCTTCCTGGTGGCGCTCATAGATGCGTTCCGTCGCCCGGGCCGTCACTTCCTTGCTGTAGCTGGTGGCGGCTTTCGACGCCTCTTCCCTGGATTTGTTGAGGCCGAAATCCGCCGAGGCCTTGAACTCGACCATCGGGCCGTACCTGCCCGTCACTGCCAGCCCGATCTTCAGGCTCGAGTCCTCCTTTTGGATCTGGCTCGCCTCCGTCTTGAGCTCGAAGCGCTCTGTGGACTGCTGGTCCCGCTCCTCCTCGCGCTTGGTCTCTGTTTCCGTCGTCAGCGTCTCTTCCGTCGTCCGGGCCCGGCGATGCGCGCGCTCCTTGAACTCGCCCCGCAGCACATTCTCCACGTGGGCCAGCTCGCGGCCTTCGTACCGCTTTAGGGCCTGCTTGACCACCAGCAGATCGCCTATCCCGGCGGGAGCCACACTGCCGTGCGTCTTCGGGAGGCCGGTCGTATCCGGCCCAACACTGCCGGCGAAAATCGGCCCGAGGTCCAGGACGCCGCTCTCCAGAAACGACGAGCCGATCTTGGTCATGGCCAGGTGAGTGGGGATCTCCATCTCGCCCAGCCTCAGCTCCAGCGCCTGCAGCTCCACGCCCAGGCGATCGGTGGCCGTGGCCAGCCCGATCCGGGTCAGGTCCAGGTTGCGCTCCTCCAACACGGCCCGCTCCCGCTCGCCGAGGGCGGCCACCACGCTCGGTTTGAGGCGGAGCCGGGTGCCCGCCATCTGGCTCTTGATTTCCCCCGGATCCGGGTCGCTGCGCAGCACCTCGCCGCGGCCCATCTCCCCAGCCACGGCCGTCACCACCGGCGGCAGCCCGGCCCGGGGCTCGAACGCCAGGAGCGGTACCTCGCCTGCCTCGCGCACCTCGGACCCGGCGATCTGGTCGGGGGTGATGCGCGTCAGCATCTTGTAGGTGGACAGCAATCGGTCGCGCTCGGCGCGCAGGGCTTCGAGCCGCTCTCTGTCGTCGGGTTCCTCGGTCACGGGGGGCGGCGCCGCGGTCCGCGTCAGCCGGGACAGGGGAAAGAGATCGCCCGGCAGCAGGATCGGTTTGTCCATCGCCCGCGCCAGGCCGCCCTCCTCCGCCAGCTCGGCGTCCCCGCCCGCTGCCCGCGCCACAATGGCCGCCGCGCGCAGCAGCGTGGCCGCCTCATCCGAGGTCACCCAGGTCTCACCGCCCAGGATGGTGTTGGTCAGCAGCGTGTCGCTCAAGCGCTCGCGGTCAAGCCGGAACTCGGCGCGGCCGGCCACGTCCACCGGCGTCGCGTCGAAAGCGCCGGCGATCAGCTCCTCCAGTTCCTCCGGCGACCGGTCTTCCCCCTGGCCCAGCCCCTCGACCAGCTGCTGCAGCGCGCTCGCATGCGCGAGCTCCCGGACGGAATGGAGCGCATCCCGCGACTTGACGTGCGCCACGGCTGCCTGCTTCACGGCGTTTGCCGGGTCGTTCGAGTCTTTGGCCCGCTCCAACGCCCTGTCCAGCTTGTTGGATGTCTGGAGCGGGATCGTGCTCTTGTCGGCATCGACGCGCTGCGCCGGCCTTGCCAGCATAAATCGAAACAGATCTTCCACGTCAGTTCTCCCTTCGGATCAAATGGTTGCC
>JBFYTF010000587.1:0-2629 GCA_041300865.1 Anaerolineae bacterium | reverse complement strand
CTCATGTATGGCTGTGGGCTGCGCATCTCGGAGTGCCTGGAACTTCGGGTTCTCTGCTTCAACCTCGACGAGGGTGTGCTCACCGTCCACGACGGCAAGGGGAAGAAGGACAGGACCGTGCCGCTACCCAGGGTCTGCTATCCCGAGATTCGGGACCAGCTCGAAAACCTGAAAGCGCTGCACGGTGAGGACCTGAAGCAAGGTTATGCAGGGGTGTTTCTCGCCGAGCAGCTCGAAAAAAAGTACCAATCTGCTCCGCGCCAGTTCATCTGGCAGTGGTTCTTTCCCGCAAAGCGGCTGACGCGTGTTTCGGGGACGCGCGAGCTACGCAGATACCACCTTCAGGGGTCCTACGTTCACAGGGCCATCAAGGACGCGCTTGCGCAGCTCGTCATCACCAAGCGCGTCACGCCGCACACGTTTCGCCACAGCTTCGCCAGCCACCTCCTGCAAGCCGGTATCGACATTCGAACCATCCAGGAGCTGCTCGGCCATAGCGACGTGAAAACCACGATGATCTACACCCACACGATCAAGAGCTTGACGGCGAGGGAAGCCACGAGCCCGCTCGATCTCGGACCCTAAGCCGACCCCCGCCCAGGCTCTGCCCCATTCGGTCCCAAGACCGACCGTGTGGGATAACCCCGCGAGGCGCCGTGAACCGTCCACGCACGACTGTGCGCTGCCGGCGATGGTTGCCTGGCTCTGTCCTGTGCCTTGTACCGCCCCTCCTGACAGTGAACTGTCACCCACGATGAGCGTATGCACTGAACCATACCCCTTTTCCGGTGTGGACGCCAGTGCTAGCGAAACCAAGAATGAAGACCAACCCGGAGCCGGTTTGCTGGACCGTGTGCGAGCCGGGGGGCGATCACTCGTGCAACGACAACCCGATCATCTCGGCCATCCTCGGCACCTGCCTGGCGGACGGGACCTGCAGCTGCGATGGCACCTCCACGATCAATCCGGAGACCGGGCGCTGCATGTAGGCGATGGATCCTCTGGTATATCCTTCTCCTCATGAAATTCGCCGGAGCAGGGAGTTACCACCTGTACCCCGACCGACCACACTCTGCTCGGCTTGATCGGCTACGCCGTCGACGTCTACTTCGACGACATCAAGGTGCGCAAGCTGGCCGATCCCGCGCCCGTTGCGACGCTCGGCCAGGCGCAGCATACTTGTGGCTGATGAGGGACTCCGTGAAGATCTTGCTCTGTGTGGGTCTGGTGCCGGCGCTCGTGCTGCAGGCAGCCTGCGGAGAGGCGGCGCTCACGCTCGCACGGCCCCTGGCCAGCTCGGCTGAAATAACCGTCGACTACGACGCCACCGGCCTGCACCTGCTGGAGTGGAACGGCGTCAACCTGCTGGAGGGTACGGGCGGCTACTACATCATCGGCACCTGCACCGGCGCCGACGACGAGTTCACCAACGTCATCTCCAACGGCAGCGACGGCCAGACCCTGCACGCGCCTGGCGCCTGCCCGGGCGCGCCCTTCAGCCTGAGCATCACGGGCACCAACCCGATGCGAGTCTCCATACAGATCGGGCCGCTGCCGGTCGCCTACGCCGGCCTGAGCGTGCCTTTTGATCCCAAGCAGACCCTGTTCGAGTCCTTCGCCTTCTCGTCGAGCGGATACGTGGTCGGCTGTGGCGCCAGCTGGAGCCCGCGCAGCGGATCGGGCGCGCGCTTCGACACCATCCCCCAGCCCTGCACGATCCCGGGCCACGGCGCAGTCGGGGTCGCCCGCGTCACCTCGGTGCCCGACGGAACGTGGGCAGAGATCACCGGGCCCGTGGCGACCGTGCGGCGCACCGTCATCTCCAGCGACGCGCAAGAACTCTACTTCATTCGCCACCCCTACACCCACAACATGGAGATCTCGTTTGGCAAGGAGCCCCTGGGCAGCAACCTCATCCCCGCGGGTTCGGTGCTCAACCTGGAGGAGGAGATCTCGGTGCGCGAGCCGGGCTCGGCAGGAGGCGTGACCGACGCCGAGCTGGTCTCGATCACCTTACCGGCGAGCGCGCGGCCCGGTCAGCTGGTGGCGGCGAACGTGTTGATGCGCAACAGCGGCGACACCATCTGGAGCGAGGCGGGTGATCACAGCAGCGGCCACAGGCTGGGCAGCCTGGCCGGAAACGAACTCTCCTGGGTGCCGCGAGCCCACGAGGGCTACTCCAACAGCGTCACGGATCAGCGCATCTTCCTGACCTCGCCGGTCGTGGCTGGCGGCGGGGCGAGCTTCGAGTTTCACGTGCAGACGCCTGCGGTCGAGGGGAGCTATCAGCTGCGCGCGCGCATGGTGCAGGACGGCGTGGCCTGGTTTGGCGCCGAGGTGCAGGCCACCCTCGTGGTTTCAGCGTCGGTGGACGCCGGCGTCGCAGCCGACAGCGCGGTGGTCGCGGACGCCAGCGCGGCGCTCGACAGCGCGTTGCCCCCCGACGTCACGCAGCACGCCGACGCAGCGCAGCTCGCCGACGCGGAGGTGACCACACCGAGCACCGGGGGCTGTGGCTGTCGCACCGGCGGTGATGCGCAGCGGTCCGGCTGGTTCGCGCTGATGGGCTTGTTGTGGCTGGCGTCAGCTCAGCGAAAGCGGCGCCGGGTAGGTACGAAGCGGTAGCGAC
>JBFYTF010000584.1:0-3319 GCA_041300865.1 Anaerolineae bacterium | reverse complement strand
CTGGCGCGCGACGGCCAATGCCGGGTGTTTCTCATCACCCGCACCGCGCCGCCCATCGAGTCCAACACCTGCTACGCCCAGGGTGGGATCGTGGCCCGGGGGGAGGGTGACTCACCAGATCTGCTGGTGCGCGACATCCTGGCCGCCGGGGCAGGCTTGAGCGACCCGGGCGCGGCTCGGCTCCTGGCCGAGCAGGGCCCGGACCTGGTTCAGCGCCTGCTGGTGGAGGAGGCCGGCGTCCCCTTTGCCCGCGATGCCGAAGGCAGCCTCGTCTCTACCCTGGAGGGCGGCCACTCTGTTCCCCGCGTGCTGCACGTCGGCGATTCTACCGGCCGGGCCATCGCGCAGGCGCTCATCGCGCTCCTGGCGACGATGCCCAACGTCACAGTCCAAACCGGCTTTACCGCCGTCGACCTGATCACCTCGGCCCACCACGCCCGTGACCCGCTGGCCGTCTACAAGCCGATCACCTGCCACGGCGCCTACATCTTGGACCGGGAGGGGCAAGCCGTACACCGCGTCCTGGCCCGCGCCACGGTGTTGGCCACAGGTGGCATGGGCCGCCTGTACCGCCACACGACGAACCCCGAAGGCGCCCGGGGCGATGGCCTGGCCATGGCCTACCGGGCAGGCGCCCGCGTGGTCAATGCCGAGTATATCCAGTTCCACCCCACGACCCTGGCCGTGCCCGGCGCCGACAACTTTCTCATCTCGGAAGCGGTACGCGGCGAAGGCGGCCGCCTGCTCACGCCTGACGGCCGGCACTTCATGGACTACTACTCCCCCCGCTGGGGCGACTTGGCCCCCCGCGACGTGGTCGCCCGCGCCATCCACCACGAGATGATCGAGCACGGCTACCCTCACGTTCTCCTCGACCTGGCCGGCCAGATGCCCGCGGCGCAGATCCGGGAGCGGTTCCCGACGATCTATGATACCTGCTTGCACGCCGGCGTCGACATCACTACAGAGCCTATCCCCGTCGTGCCGGCGGCCCACTATGCCTGCGGCGGGGTGCTCGTCGATCACTGGGGCCGGACGACCATCGAGGGGCTGTACGCCGCCGGCGAGGTGGCCTGCACCGGCGTGCACGGCGCCAACCGCCTGGCGAGCACTTCGCTCCTGGAGGGGCTGCTGTGGGGGGATCGGGCGGGGCAGGACATTGCCCGGCGGTCTGACCTGGTGGCCATCGGCCCCGACGAAGTGCCGCCCTGGGAGCACGTGGGCGACGGTGCGGCCGCCGACCCGGTCCTGGTCTACCGCGACCTGCGTACTATTCAGAACGTCATGTGGCTGTACGTCGGCCTGGCGCGCAACACCCGCCGCCTGGCCCGCGCCCTGAGCGACCTGAACCATCTCTGGGAAGAGATCGATAGCTTCTACCGGGCGACGCGCCTCAGCGACGACCTCATCGGCCTGCGCAACCTGGCCCAGGCAGCCTGGGTCGTGACCCGTGCCGCCTGGCACAACCGCCGCTCAAGAGGCGCCCACTTTCGTGAGGACGCCGAAGAGCTGGACGCGGTGCGGCTATACGACGCTGAGGCACCTACTGCTCCCTGGATGTGAAGGCGCCAGGGCAGACCTGTGGGTGGCCTTGGGGCGCTGGACTCGCGGGTGCGGTACCTGGGCCGGCTATGCTCGACCTGGGGCAGATGTGCAGCCAAGGCAGGCTGGACAAGGCCAAACATCGCAAGAGAGGTTGGTTTGTGACCGAGATAGAGAAGGCCGCCGGCCGGCGGCCATCCCAGATGCTGTTGTTCTTGTGCACCGGCAACTACTACCGCAGCCGCTTTGCCGAGGAGCTGTTTAACCACATGGCAGTCGAGGCGGGCCTCGACTGGCGGGCCGTGTCGCGGGGCATCGCCCTTGAGCGTGGCCTCCACAACGTCGGCCCCATCTCGGCCCACGCCCTGGAGGGTTTGCAGGCGCGGGGCATTGCCCCGCAAGGTAGGGAGCGCTTCCCGGCCGCGGTCGCCGAGGAGGACCTGGCCAGGGCCGACCGCATCGTCGCTCTCAAGGAGAATGAGCACCGTCCTTTGCTGGAGGAGCGTTTTCCCCGCTGGGCGGGCGGCGTGGAGTACTGGCACATCGACGACCTGTACGACACGCCGGCCGGCCAGGCCGTGTCCGAGATGGAGCGCAACGTCGCCGATCTGATACGGCGCCTGAGCGCGGCTGGCGACGGCGACGGGGCGGAGTGAAAGCAGTGCCCATCACCTTTTGTTGGCTTGTGCACGATCTAATAGACAACTCAGCTGCCGGCAGCAGCCGGGGACCAAGGAGGGATCCATGGACGCCAAATGCGCGATCTCGGTACAGGACCTTCACAAGAGCTTTGGCCAGACACCGGCCGTGCAGGGCATCGATTTCGACGTCGAACCGGGCCAGATCTTTTCCCTGCTCGGCCCAAATGGAGCGGGCAAGAGTACGACCATCTCCATGCTGAGCTGTCTCCTCCAACCCACCAAGGGCGAGGCCTGGATCATGGGCCATTCTATCCTCAGCGAGCCCATGGCCGTCAAGGCGTCGATCGGCGTGGTGCCGCAAGAGGTCGCGGTCTACGAGGACCTATCGGCCCGCGAGAACCTGGAGTTCTGGGCCAAGATGTACGGCCTGCGCGGCAGCCCGCACAAGGCACGCGTCGAGGAGGTCCTGGACATCATCGGCCTGGGCGACAGGCAAAAGGGCAGGGTCGCAAAGTTCTCGGGCGGCATGAAGCGCCGCCTGAACATCGGCATCGCCCTCCTCCACCGTCCGGACGTGATCATCATGGACGAGCCGACGGTCGGCATCGATCCACAGTCGCGGCGCAACATCCTGGACAGCGTCCTGGAGTTCAACCGCCAGGGCATGACGGTCCTGTATACCACCCACTACATGGAGGAAGCCCAGGAGCTTTCCGACGAGATCGCCATCATGGACCAGGGCAAGATCATCGCTCGGGGCACACACCAGGAGCTGGTCAAGATCGTGGGCGAGACGGACCGCATCGACCTGGCGCTGCATGCCGGCGCCGGAGATCCCGGACGGGGCCCGGCCCTGCTCGACCGTTGGAGGGCGATGGAAGGTGTTCACCACGTCTCGCCCCCGGCCGGCGCAAATGGCGGTGAGGCAGGCGCGGAGGGCATCATCGGCGACGGGCAGGTCAGCCTCCTGGTAGGCGACAGCAACCAGGTATTGCCCCGCCTCTTCGAGGCAGCTGCAGACGCCGGGGTGCGCATCACCTCAGTCGACATCCAGGAGCCCAACCTGGAGGCCGTCTTCCTGCACCTCACCGGCCGAGCTCTGCGCGATTAGCGCCCGCCACCATTGTCATTTTGGG
>JBFYTF010000581.1:0-3132 GCA_041300865.1 Anaerolineae bacterium | reverse complement strand
GTCGTCCCATTTCGTCATTTGTCATGTTGTCACCCCTTACACAGTCTTGCAAGTTTACAGCAGTTTATTGAAGGTGACAAATGACACCATATAGGTTTCTTTCGTTTCCTTGCGGGTCACGGTTATCGAGATCTCGTGAGCTTGGATAGTATCGCGCATATGGTCAGGTAAGAAACCCGGTTTCTGAGGTTTAAGTCGGAACCCTGGCCCCGCGGCCCGAGAGAAGTGACACTCCCCTTGTTTTGAAGTATAATTGGCGCTGATATACTGCTCGCGAGGAGACAAGATGCGACGAGTTATCCTGGCCGGAAACTGGAAAATGCACATGACCATCGCCGAGGCGACAGACTTTGTGCGCAGCATCCGCCGTGGGCTGAACGACGTGAAAGCGATCGACCGCGTCCTGTGCCCACCCTTTACCGCCCTGGCTGCGGTTCGGGAGCTGCTGTCCGCCACCGAGATCGGCCTGGGCGCCCAGGATATGCACTGGGAGGAAAAGGGAGCCTACACCGGCGAGGTGTCGCCGCTCATGCTGCGGGAGCTCTGCCAGTACGTCATCATCGGCCACTCGGAGCGGCGGGCCTATTTCCACGAGACTGACGAGACCGTCAACCGCAAGGTACGTGCCGCCCTTGCCCACGGCCTGGTGCCGATCATGTGCGTGGGAGAGACGGAAGAGCAATACAGCGCCGGGCAGACAGAACAGGTCGTCGGCGGCCAGGTTCGCAACGGCCTGGCGGGTTTGACGGCCGAGCAGGTCAGGGGCATGGTCCTCGCCTACGAGCCCGTGTGGGCTATTGGCACGGGCAAGGCAGCGACGCCCGCCGGCGCCGGGGCAGTCATTGGCCTCACCATCCGGGGGACCGTTGCCGAGGTCTACGGCCAGGAGACGGCGCAGGCTGTGCGCGTGCAGTATGGCGGCAGCGTCACCACGGCGAACATCGGCGAATTCATGGCCCACCCCGACATCGACGGTGCCCTGGTCGGTGGTGCCAGCCTCAAACCCGACTTTGTGGAACTGGCACGGGCTGCCGCCGAGAGCGGGCGCTAACCCGACCGTGACACCCTGGGCCCGTGTCAACGAGCCGTCACCAACGCACGCCGAGGAGGAAGACCGTGTCCACTGATCCGAAGTTGGCAAAACTGCGCGACATGCAAGCCCGGGCACAACTGGCAGGCGGACAGGACCGCATCGACCGCCAGCATGCCAAGGGCAAGCTGACGGCGCGCGAGAGGATCCAGAACCTGGTAGATCCGGGCACCTTTCGAGAGATCGATCCCTTTGTCACGCACCGGACCGCCGGCTTTGGGATGGAGGACATGAAGATCCTGGGTGACAGCGTGGTCACCGGCTGGGGCAAGATCGCCGGCCGGCTGGTATACGTCTTTAGCCAGGACTTTACTGTCTTTGGCGGGTCCTTGGGTGAGGTGCACGCCGAAAAGGTATGCAAGATCATGGACATGGCCATGAAGAACGGTGCGCCGGTTATCGGCTTGAACGACTCGGGCGGGGCGCGGATCCAGGAAGGCGTCGTCAGCCTGGCAGCCTATGCCTACGTCTTCTTGCGCAACGTCCTGGCTTCCGGTGTCGTGCCCCAGATTAGCGCCATTATGGGGCCCTGCGCCGGAGGGGCCGTGTATTCGCCGGCCATGACCGATTTCATCCTCATGGTCAAGGAAACGAGCTTCATGCACATCACCGGGCCGGACGTCATCAAGGCCGTGACCCGCGAGGAGGTGACGTCTGAAGACCTGGGGGGCGCCATGGTGCACAACGCCAAGAGCGGCGTGGCCCATTTCGCCGCCGAGAACGAGGAGGACTGCTTCCAGCAGGTCCGCACGCTCCTCAGCTACCTGCCCCAGAACAACATGGAGGACCCACCCTTTTTGCCCACGCAGGACCCCGCGGACCGGATGGACTCAGCTCTAGATAGCATCGTGCCCGACAACCCCAACAAGCCTTACAACATGAAGGACGTCATCCGCCGTGTCGTGGACGATGGGGATTTCCTGGAAGTGCAGGCCCACTGGGCACCGAACATTGTCGTCGGTTTCGGCCGGATGGGTGGCTTTTCAGTTGGTATCGTGGCCCAACAGCCCATGGTGCTGGCGGGCGTCCTGGATATTGACTCGAGCATCAAGGCGGCGCGCTTTGTGCGTTTCTGCGATTGCTTTAACATCCCGCTCATCACCTTCGAGGACGTGCCCGGTTTTCTGCCGGGGTTGGCCCAGGAGTACGGCGGCATCATCCGCAATGGGGCCAAGCTGCTCTACGCCTACTGCGAAGCCACGGTACCCAAGATCACGGTCATCACCCGCAAGGCGTATGGCGGCGCGTACGACGTCATGAGCTCGAAGCACATCCGCGGCGACATCAACCTCGCCTGGCCGTCGGCCGAGATCGCGGTCATGGGGCCGGATGGCGCCGTGAACATTATCTTTCGCAAGCAGATCGCCGAGGCCGATGATCCGGAGGAGGAGCGGAACCGGCTCGTGCAAGAGTATCGGGAGACCTTTGCCAACCCCTACGTCGCAGCGGGGCGGGGCTACATCGACGACGTCATCGTACCGCACGAAACGCGCCCGCGGCTGATCGAAGCCCTGCAGATGCTGCAGAACAAGCGGGACACGAATCCGCCCAAGAAGCACGGCAACATTCCATTGTGAGCCGGTAAAAGGAGCAAGAGTTGATGGATCAGAAACCGCTGCACGTCTGCGACACAGTTCTGCGCGATGCCCATCAAAGCCTCCTGGCGACGCGGATGCGCACGGAGGACATGATCGGGAATCCGGCCATGCCCCTGGCCGAGAAACTCGACCAGGTAGGCTACTGGTCGGTCGAGATGTGGGGCGGGGCCACCTTTGACTCGGCGATGCGCTTTCTCGACGAGGACCCCTGGGAGCGAATCCGCCTGCTCAAGGCCAGGATGCCACGAACCCCCTTCCAGATGCTGCTGCGCGGCCAAAACATCGTCGGCTACAAACATTACGCGGACGACGTGCTGGAGCGGTTCATTGTCAAGGCCCACGAAAACGGTATCGACGTCTTTCGCATCTTTGACGCTCTCAACGATGTGCGCAACATGCGCCACGCCATGGAGGTCGTCAGGCGCGAGGGCGCCCACGTCCAGG
>JBFYTF010000527.1:0-2636 GCA_041300865.1 Anaerolineae bacterium | reverse complement strand
CTAAAGCCGCGGGGCTGGTACCGAGTGGCGCGGAGTGTCGTCGCCTTCTTCCTGCGCATTGTCCTCCGGCTACAGATCGAGGGCTGGGACCAGATCCCGCAGCAGGGCCCCTTTATCCTGGCCACCAACCACCTCCACTGGCTGGACGCTCCCCTCGTGGGGGTGATTTTTCCCCACCGGGTCCGCGTCTTTGCCGGCGAGAAGTGGGCCAAGCACCGGCTGTGGGGACCCCTGCTTCGCTCGTTGGGCGCGATCTTTGTGCGGCGAGGAGAGGTAGACCGCCAGGCGCTGCGCCAGGCCATCGATGTCCTGCGGGCGGGCGGCGTGCTGGGCATGGCGCCGGAGGGCACGCGGAGCAAGACCGGCGCTCTGCAGCAGGGCCGCACCGGGGCTGCCTACCTGGCTTTCCGGGCCGGGGTGCCGATCGTGCCCCTGGTCGCCACCGGACAGGAGAAAGTCGTGCCGACGGCGAAGCGGCTGCGACGGACGCCAGTGCGGATGGCCATCGGTGCGCCGTTTTATCCGCCCCAGCTAGAAGGCAAGGCCTCGGGCGCCGACGTCGAGGCCTTTACCGAAGAGATCATGTACCGCCTGGCCGCCATGGCACCGGCTGACTACCGCGGCGTCTATGACGACGTTGCCGACAAGCGCCCGGACCTGGTGCAGGCGTAGGGGGCCGATTTCATCTCGACGAGGAGCTAGCTCATGGAACGACGCGGTTGCAGCCTGGGATGTATCATCACCATCCTGGGGCTGGTGTTAAGCTGTTGCCTGCTGCCCTATCTGTTGAGCAGCATCTATGCGATTGTGACGGCCCTGCTTGACGTAGAGAGCGTGCCCGCTTGGCTGTGGGGCGACTGGATCCATTCGTTGGTGGGGGAAAGCCCGTCGCTGTACATGATCCTGGCCGAGGGACCGATCTGCTGTGTGGGGACGATGGGACTTCTGATCATCATCCTGGGCCTGGTGCTGGCCATCAGTGGCTCCGGCTCGCCCGAAGCGCCCCTTGCCGCCGAGCAAGAGTGGACCTACGAGGCAACCGCAGAGGACGAATACGAGCTGTAGCCTCCTGGAGGCGGCCTGCGATACGGGCCGCCTCCTTTTCGTCCATCATACATGATTTTCCGAAATCTTAATCGGAAAATATTGACAGACCTCCAAAGGCGTGGTAAACTCGGGGTGCAACCTGGCTATTACGCCAAAAGGAGGTCCAATGAAAGCCAGTCGAAAGTGCACCGCCACCACCCGCCGTGGCGCGCCCTGCCGGTGCTGGGCGACGCGCGGCAGCAACCCGCCGCTGTGCTCTGCCCACGCCGCCGGCGCTGCCGAGGGCCAAGCCGAAGCGACACCCGGCCTGTATGTGCCGGTCACCCTGCCCCAGGAGCTCACCCACTCGCTGCGACAGGCCAACCTGAACCTGGATGAAGAGATCGCCCTGGCCCGTCTCTGCCTGCTGCGTGTCGCCGAGGCGCTGAAGGCCAACGGCACGCTAACGCCCGAGCAGCGCATCCGCCTGGCCTCGCTCATCTTCCGCGGCGCAAGCACTATCGCCCGCCTGCTCCGCGACCGGCAAGCCGTGTCGGGCGAGCCGGCCGACAGCCTAACGTTCGCCCTGGGGCAGGCGGTGGACGAAGTGGCCAACGAGCTGGGGGTGGCACCATGATTTGGGACAACCCCGTCCTCGAGCGCATCGTCCAACAGGAGGCTCTGGCCGAGATCATCGGCCGCCTGACTCCGGGCGAGACCGCGGTGGCGCTGCTGCGCGCCGACGGGCTCGGCGACCAGGAGATCGCGGATGCTCTGGGTATCACGCGCTCTGCCGTCCAGGATCGGATCAAGAAAGCGGTGACGCGCATCTCGAAGCAGGATGGCGAGGCCGCCCGGCTGCTCGCGGGGCGCGACCGCTTCAACACGGCGAGCCGCTGCCTCGGCCTGCCCGACGAGCAGGAGTTTTTCTCGGCCCCTCAGGCCGCCGAGCTGCTAAGCTGCACGCCCCAGAGTATTCGCAACTGGATCGCTGCCGGTCGTTTCCCAAACGCTGAGCAGGCACCCTCGGGCCGCTGGGAGATCCCGTGGATCGATCTGGAGCACATGGTCTGGGGGGGGCCGGGCATAAGCGGCGCGATGGATGTCAACGAATGCCTGCGGCGCAACGAATGAACGAATGAAGGGGCGTCGGCGAATGCCTGCGGCGAGACGGATGAACGAATGAAGGGAAGTCAACGAATGTCAACGAATAAACGAACGAAGAGGCTGGATGGTTGTATGTTCGTGTTGTTTCTGGGTATATGGGGGTAATACCGGACCGGCCAGGAGGTAGGGGACGACGCGGCCGTCCTCGGGGCCCTTGACGACCTTGCCGGCCTGGATCAGCTCGGCCAGCTCGCGGCTGACGTTGGCCCTGTCCTTGCCCAGGTGACGGGCGATGCTCGTCGTGGTGGGTGCCTCGCCCAGCGCGTCGAGATCGCGGATAGCGACCAGGATGGCCGCGCGCTGGCTCTCGGTGCGGACCTCTCCGGCTTCGCCCACGGCCTGCCAGGAGCAGCGCTCGCCGTCCCAGCGGATGTACAGCTCCACCTGTTCCATGTCCCGGCCGGTGGCGTGCAAGGTGGCGTCTTGCCTGCCCCGCTCGCGGT
>JBFYTF010000572.1:0-2520 GCA_041300865.1 Anaerolineae bacterium | reverse complement strand
CTGGGGATGAGTATTATGGGGATTTACGGTTTGTTATATCGCAAATCCGACCCAGATTACGTACCGGAACGGTTCAAACGACACGTACTTCTCTATCTCGCACTGTTTTCGTTTGTTTTGTCAGGCGTCTTTTTTGTCCTCTCTTTGCTTTGAGAGGTCTGACGCAAGATAGTGGACGGGCGATCGATGTAGTACGAGAATGGACCTTGGCTCTTCTCTGTCCTCAGCCTCTTGACCAAAGGTCCACGCCGAAAACTGAATCGGTGCTTCTAATCAGAGAGAAGGATCTGTTCGACCCGTGAGTGTTTTGCCAATCTCTTCCTGACATCACTCCGGCGCGGGCAGACGGACTATCTTCCCATCCCACGGGAACTCGGTTAGCTCCTTCCCCAATCCCAATCGATCGAGCTGCTGCCTGCTGGCGCACGAACGCCTGCGCGCTCAAGCCGTCGGGCAGGTTGCGCCCACCGACGCGGTAGGCGAAGGCGAAAAAGGCGTGGCCTCATCTCTTTTCATCCCTTCAGTGGTTCCACCCGCCCTTGCAGCGAGGACACCCCCTGCGGCCTCAGCCCGCCTTCGCCTGGATCGCCGTGTACACCTTCTCCGCGGACAGCGGCAGCGCGTCGAACCGCACGCCCAGAGCGTCGTACAGGGCGTTGGCTATGGCCGGGGCGGTGGGCACCATGACGTGCTCGCCCACACCGCGGGCACCCCACGGCCCGTCCTCCAGGGCCGTCTCCACGAACTCGCCGTGGATCTCGCCCGGGATGTCGGCCGCCGTGGCGATGCGATAATCCACCAGGTTGGGGTTCAGCGGCCGGCCCTGGGCGTCGAACTTGAGGCCCTCGTAGGCCGAGCTCATGCCGTGCACCGCCCCGCCCTCGATCTGGGTCATGATCAGGTCGGGGTTGATCGCCTTGCCCACGTCATAGACGCTGGCGATTTTGAGCACCTCGACCTCGCCCGTCTCGGTGTCCACCTCGAGGTCGACCGCCTGAGCACCGACGGTATAGTGCACCACGGCCCGGGTGCCCTGCCCCGTCTCAAAGTCCAGGTTGGTGACGTAGGTCGGCATGAACTTGCCCTGGCCGACGATGGGCCCGCCCTTCCAGCCTTCGAACCCGGGGTTTGGCAGGCCATAGATGACCATGCCCTTGAGCGGCATCTCTTCCTCGCTGCGATAGGACACGACGACACCGTCCTTGATGTCCAGATCCGAGGGACTCTCCCCCCAGTGGGCCGCGACCACCTCCAGGATCTGGCGGCGGGCGTCCTCGGCGGCGGCTTTGACGGCGTTGCCCGTGGACCAGGTGATGCGGCTGGCGACCGTCTGCCACTCGTAGGGGCTGTACTTGGTATCGACGGGCACCGAGATGCGCACCCACTCGTAGGGCACGCCCAGCGCCTGGGCCGCGATCTGGGCCATGGCGGTAAAGGCACCCTGCCCCAGATCCTGCGCGCCGATGGAGACGTTGACCGTGGCGTCTTCGTTAAAGCGGACGATGGCCGCGCTGCCGGGGTTGGGGGGCATAGCCGGGGCCTTCCACATGATGGCCAGCCCCTTGCCGCGCCGCTTGTGGGGCGCCGAGGCCGACTCCACCTTGCCCCAGTTGACCGCCGCCGCCGCTTTGTCGATGCAGGCTACCAGGTCGATGGGCGTCATCTCCATGCCGGTCAAGATCTTGGCTCCCGTCTTGACGCAGTTCCGGCGCCGGAACTCGGCCGCGGCCCTGCCGATCTTTTCCGCGAGCTGGTCCATGATCTGCTCGATGCCCCAATGGATCTCGGGCATGCCAAAGCCACGCATGGCGCTGCCGATAGGTTGGTTGGTGTAGACGCAGTACGAGTCGCCCTTGACGTTGGGGATCAGGTACGGTCCCGTGCAGGAATAACCCGCCGCCCGGGCGATGTTGACGCCATAGTCGTTGTAGGCGCCGCCGCCAAAGTAGTAGCGCGTTTCCATGGCCAGCAGGTTGCCCTCGGCGTCGCAGCCGATCTTGGTGCGGGCCACCAGGCTCTGGCGGACGTTGGTGCCCACGAACTCCTCCTCGCGGGTCATGCGCAGCTTGACGGGGTGACCCTGCACGGCCCGAGCCATGACCACGGCGCAGACCTCCATGGAGATCCCCGCCTTGCCACCGAACCCGCCGCCTACGTAGGGCGACACGACGCGCAGATTGCCGTGGGGAATGCCCAGGCTCTGGGCGATCATGTCGCGCTGGGCAAAGGGCGACTGCGAGCCGGTCCAGAGGGTGACCTCGCCCGACTGCTCCCACAGCCCGACGGCCACGTGGGGCTCGATGGGCACGTGCTGGATCTGGGGCAGGCGGAACGTGCCCTCGACGATGGCGGCGCACTGGGTCCAGGCCGCGTCTACGTCGCCCCTGCGGAGCTTGAAATGCTCGGAGATGTTGCTGCCCGGCTGGGGAAAGATGAAATTGGCGACCTTGTAGCTGCCCAGGTCGGGGTGGAGAAGGGGGGCGCCCGGCTCCGCGCCCTCAACCGGGTCAAAGACGGCCG
>JBFYTF010000562.1:0-16645 GCA_041300865.1 Anaerolineae bacterium | reverse complement strand
CAGTCCAGGGACAGGAGCTGGTCGTGACGTGGACGGGCCAGTACATCGACCGGCGCGTGATCAAGACCTTTGTGTCCAGCAAGGGGGCCGATTTGCAGTTTGACACCCAGCGCGCGGGAGTATGGATCAGCTTTACCCTGGCAGATGGTGAAAAGAGGTTCACCGAATCGTTCAATCGCGGGGCAAACCGCTTCCAGGATTTGAGGGGACTGGAAGACGAGATCGCCGAGAGGCACAGAGAGTCAGTCCACTTTCTGCAGGCAGCCATCGACGTTGTCCCCGGCAGCTATACGACGGTTCTTTCGCCTCTTGCCGCCGGCGTCTTTGCCCACGAGAGCTTCGGGCACAAAAGCGAAGCTGACTTTATGCTGGGCGACGAGACGATGCAGCAAGAGTGGCAGCTCGGCAAAGCCGTGGGCTCTCCCATCCTGTCCATCGTGGACGACGGCAACGAGCTGGGCACCGGCTACACGCCGTTTGATGACGAAGGAACCCGGGCCAGGAAGACATGCCTCATCGACAAGGGCGTGCTGGCGGGCCGGCTGCACAGCGGCACAACCGCCGCCCATCTGGGCGAGGAGCTGACGGGCAATGGCCGGTCAATCGGCTTCGAGTTCGAGCCCATCGTGCGCATGACGACGACCTACATCGACAAGGGCAACTTGGAGTTCGATGAACTCCTGGCCCCGATCGAAGAGGGCGTCCTGATCAAGACCATCAAGCACGGTTCCGGCATGTCGACCTTTACCCTCGCCCCTTCGCTGGCGTACATGATCCGCGATGGGAAAGTGGCCGAGCCGGTCAAGATTTCCGTCGTCTCGGGCAACGTCTTCAGCACCCTGGGAGAAATCGACGGCCTGACCAACCGTGTGGAGCTTCTGTCTTTTGTCCGCGGAGGGTGTGGCAAGATGGAACAGTACCCGTTGCCGGTTGGCTTTGGCGGCCCCTGGGTCAGGGTCAGGGCTCTGAACGTACAGTAGAAGGAGATGACGGTGAACAAGGAGCACTATAGCCACCACGTCCAGGAGATTTCCCTGAATGTCGTTCAAACGAGGGTCGATTCGATCCGGAAGAAAGACGTACTCAGGTCCGGCTTGCGGGTCTACGCCGACGGCAAGATCGGTGTTGCCGGCGCCCTGGGGAGGTACGACGAAGGCGACTTGACGCACAGAGCCATCGGGGCGCTCGAGCTCGGCATCCCTTATCCATACGAGCTGGCTGCCGGCCGCGAGGAAACGGTTGAGCCCGCCCACTTTCTGCCCCAGGGTACGCAGTTCGTGGACGAAATGCAGCAGGTGTTGGCCGAGCTGGAGCAGGCACAACCCGAGTTCTCCTTCTCCAACAAGATCAACCTCCAGACCCAGACGGTCCAACTCGCCAACGACCTGGGGTTGAACCTGAAGTACAGCAGCACGAGCATCGTCGTAGGCCTGATCGTCAAGGACAAGGGTTCGTCAAATATCCTGGATGCCTTTGTCCCCTGTGAAGGCTGGCAATGGGACCGCACCGAGTTCTTGCGCTACGCCAATCTTATCTGTGACGCCTACCGCGAGCAGGTAGACATCGAGGACGGAAGGCACCCCGTTGTTTTTCTGAAAGCTGATGGGGTATACCGCACCAAGCTCGCCGAAGCTCTGCACGGACAACTGTACGGCACGGGCGCCTCGCTCTTTGCCGGCAAGATCGGCCAGCCGCTCTTCGCCCCCAGCTTTACCGTCAACGAATCCCGGAACTGGCAGGACGAGATTATCGGCCCGTTTTTTGACGCGGAAGGGACCGCTCATGAGGACCATCGCGTGCCGTTGATCCAAGACGGGGTGCTGGTGGCGGTGAGGACCGACAGGAAGAACGCAAATAAGTTCGGCCTGCCCCTCACCGGGTCGGCCAGTGCCGACTATGATTCAGTGCCCGGCCTCGGTCACCCCCTGGCCGGCCTCGGAAACCTCGTGATCGATAGTACCGGCAAGACGATGAAGGAGCTTCTGAACGGCCAGAAGGGGATCCTGGTCTGGATCGCCTCGGGCGGTGACTTTAGCCCCTCGGGTAGTTTCGCCACTCCGGTCCAGCTGGCCTATCTCTTTGACGGTGAGAACCTGCTGGGCAGGTTGCCCGAGCTAAACGTCTCCTCGCATCTGTACGACATGTTCGGCCCGGACCTGATCGGCGTTTCTAGCGATTCGTTGACCAGCTTGTGCAAGCTGGATGTCATCGCCATGAATATGCAGGTGGCCAAGTCGGGATGAGCCGGCGCGGTGCAGTGGCCGCACCGCGAGTCGGCACCACCTCTACTTGCCCATCGAGGGCTGACGCTGCCCTACATCCTCTCGTTCCAGCCAAGCCAGGAAGCGCTCCACAGCGTGCGTAGAAACCCGGGTCTGGGGCGAAATGTGCGGCAGCACTAGATCGAAGCCGTGCTCCGTGTGGGCAAGCTCCAGCAGCACCGAGGGGACGCCGGCTGCCTGCAAGCAGTCGTGGAGGCGGCGGACGCCGGGTGCCAGCGCAAACAGGTCGTCGCTGCCCTGGATGAGGAGCGTCGGCGGGCAGTGAGGGCCGACATGGTAGATGGGCGACAACAGCCGGTACGTGTCGGGGATCTCGGCCGCGGTCCCACCCACCATCTCCGCGAAAAAGCTGTCAGCCTGTTTCATGAGGCCTACCTGGGTCTGAAGCGCCAACAGCCGGCTCAGCAGGCGCAAGGCGATGCGATCCGTGAGCGCTTCGGACGAAGGCCAGCGCTCCTCGGTTCGGCTTGCCATTTCCAGGAGGTCGACCGGTGGGTAAAAGGCGACCACGCCATGTACGCTAGTGTCTCCCGCCGCGCCATCCGCCTGGAAAGCTGGATGTCCGGGCGTGTACCCTGCCAGCAGTGCCAGGTGACCCCCGGCCGAGCCACCCATCAGCACGATGCGATCCGGGTCGACGCCGTAGCCGGGTCCATTCTCCTTCAGCCACAGGATCGCCTGGTTCACCTCGGCCACCATCTCTGCCAGGCCGGCGGTCGGCCACAGGCTGTAGGCAAGGTCCAACACTACGTGTCCCTGGGCGGCCAGCCGCCGGAAAAACGGCCGCGTCAGCATGTCCTTGTCACCCACCCGCCAGCCGCTGCCGTGGGCATAGATCAGCCCCAGCCCGCTGGAGACGCCGCTCGACGACGGCCAGAGGTCGGCCCGCAGAGGGTGGCCTGAGCCGGCCTTACGCCCCACCACGATGTTCCGCTCGAACTCGGCGCGTGCGGTCTTGTCGCGGCCACGCACCGCGTCCAGGCCAGGACTGATGCGTGGAGGCTGTGGCGTGCTTGGGGGTCGGCCGAGAGGGCCGGTCCCGGGCAGGCCGGCTAGCTGCGCATCTACGTCGGGCATTCTGGCTGCCAGTCGTGCGGCTAGCCCGGCGCCGAGCAGGCCAATCCCGGCCAGCGCCCAACTGCGGCGCGCCAGCCCGGCCAATACCGCCAGAACACTGAGCAGGCCGCTAACAGGTGATAAGGCGCCGCCCACGAGCTTGGGCAGCCAGAGGAGCGCTTCCCCGGCGGCTGTTCGGGGCCGGAGAAAGGGCACTGCGCCGAGCAGTGCCAGGAGAGCAGCCTGGATGGTCAATAGCCAGCTCATGGTCGCAACCCCCACAGTGGATGCGTGTATTCTATCACAAATGCGCAAGCGCTCCAACTCTGCTGCGGGCTACAGCACCTTGCAGTGCATCAGACGAAGACACTTTGAGCCAGGACGGCCCCACGTGAGCGTGTGGTAGCTGCCGCGCTCTTCAGGCGGGGTGCACCTGGGGGATCGAGTGCGCCCCGCCGGGGCCAGCGATGGGCGGGGTTAGCGGCTCACCCTTGTGGGCGCGGCGACGGCCTCGTTGTCCGCTGGAACTGCATCCCGCGCGCCGAGTAGAGTGGCAGTTGCCCTGAAGGTTACCGTGCCCAAGGCTGCATCCTCTGCAGTGAAGGTGTAGCTAAACAGGAAGCCCGTGCTTGTTAGGCGCACAGCCACGGGCTTGACCAGGCTGCCCAACCATTGCTCGCCGCCCGATACGGTCTTGTAGAGGTTGACTTCCACCTGTTCGAGGTAGTAGTGGCTGTTCAGGCCGACGACGATCCCTCGGGTTTGCCCCACCCTCGCCAATCCGGGCGCTGTGACCTTTTCGATGGTCACGTCATGGGTGGTTACCCCGACGGTCTTGGTAGTCGACGCGCTGCGGCCGTCGGCTGCAGTCACCGTTAGCTGCACGACATAGGCACCGTCCGCTGCATAGGTGTGGCTTGTCGACCACTCGGTGCTGCTTGTGCCGTCCCCAAAGTCCCAGGTTGCCGACTCCCATCCCGCGTTGAGCGGGTCCGAGGAGTCATTGGCGAACGACACGGTGTCGAACACTGATGGGTCAGCGGGGGAAAAGGAGAAATCGGCGGTCACCTGCGGCGTGCTGGCATCCAGGTAGAAGGTCAGCAAGCCGCCAATGCCGTTCATGTCACCAACCTGGAAGTAGTATGTTGTGCCGGCTTGCAGCTCGAGCACCAGCGGCTCACCCCAGCAGCGTGAGGCCACTTGGGTGAGGCTCCCCAACAAAGTGCCGGTGTACGCGGCCAGGCCGGTGGAGAACCCGGCCTCCGTGCGCACCACGACTGGTCCGCTATTCGCGGGCGAGTAGACGTACCACACGCTCTTGCTCCACGGATAGCCTTGGGCGCAGATTGGCTTTCGCTCCCCGGGCTCCACGGTTGCCCTTGAGGTGTCTACGGTCGAGCTGAACGGCAGCTCCAAGATCCGGGTGGCATTGGCGAACTTGTCGTTTGGAGCCAGCCCAGGCAGCGGCGACTGGAAAAGCCCAGGACTTGCGTTCAAGACTGGGCTGGGCAGTACGACGGCTGCCAGGATCAGAAGGCACACGATCATGACCAGGACTTTGTCTTTCACTCTTTCCTCCCCGTTAGTTGAGTTCGTGGTTGAAGGCCACTTCTGTCTCCAGATGCGCACAGTTTGACGGCAGGACGTCCCTCCTTTCCCCTGGTTGGCTCCCAGTGCCCCGCAGCGCGGCCATGCCGGGCGCCTTGTGGGGTCAATCCCTTGCTTCCTTCTGTCGCCGTGTCTGCCTTGCTTGGGCCTGGAAGAAAACACTCGCTCGCAGCGGCGCGGCTGTGGGCAATGTGCAGAGACTCCACCGAGAAGCGCGAACGGCGGCTGCCTCTTGCTGTGGAATCAGATCGCGGAATCGTGCGGTGACGGCCCGTCGATGGGCGTGGTACTTGACGTGTTTGATTATAGCACAGCCGTCGCCGTTGTCAACCGGCTTCCACCGCCGCAGGGCCTAGGCCGAGCGCAGTAGTGGCGCCCCTGCTGTGGGTGCGACCCAACCGGTCAGAGACGGCGAGCGCAGGTTTGTCTGATTGTATTGTTTTGCCCCTATGTGGGAGGGGGGTCCTGGTGGGCAATCGCCTCTGGCGGTGCAAGCGCCGCCTGGGGGTCACGCCAAGACGCGATGGCCCTGCCCCACGCAGGCGCGAAAGTTGCATCGCGGGTCCTTTGTGATATAATGTAGGGCTGTTGCCCGGGACGCTGGGCAGCCTAGGAGACAGGATGTCACACGAAGAACGATTGCCGGCGTTGAGTGAACCGAAAAAGATCGTCATCCGCGGGGCCAGGGAGCACAACCTGAAGAACGTGGATGTGGAGCTTCCGCGCGACAAGCTGGTGGTCATCACCGGCCTGTCGGGCTCGGGCAAGTCGAGCCTGGCTTTTGACACGCTGTACGCCGAGGGCCAGCGCCGCTACGTGGAGTCGCTGTCGGCCTATGCCCGGCAGTTCCTGGGCGAGATGCAAAAGCCCGACGTGGACCAGATCGACGGCCTGAGCCCAGCCATCAGCATCGACCAGAGGGGTGCCAGCCGCAACCCCCGCTCGACTGTGGGCACGGTCACCGAGATCTATGACTACCTGCGCCTGCTCTATGCCCGCATCGGCGTGCCCCACTGCCCCCGCTGCGGGCGGGAGGTCAACCAGCAGACGGTCGGCCAGATCGTGGAAGCCATCGAAGAGATGCCCGACGGCAGCCGCGTTCTCCTCCTGGCGCCCCTGATCAAGGACCGCAAGGGCGAGCACCGCAAGGTGTTCGAGGATGTGCGCAAGCTCGGCTTTGTCCGGGTGCGTGTGAACGGCCAAGTGCGCGACGTCGACGACGACATCGAGCTCGACCGCTACAAGATGCACACCATCGAGGCCGTGGTCGACCGGCTGATCGTCCACGCCCGCCAGGGAGATGGTGGTGGGGATGGCTCGACACCCCCTGACGGCGATGGCGCGGACCGGCCTTCGGGAGGCATGGACCGCACACGCCTGGCCGACTCGGTGGAAACGGCCCTCAAGCTCGGCGGCGGCATCATGATGGTCTCGGACGTCACCGACCGGGAGATCAGCCATGACATGCTGTTCTCAGAACACTTTGCCTGCGTCCATTGCGGTGTCAGCCTGCCCGAAATCGAGCCGCGCACCTTCAGCTTCAACAGCCCCCACGGCGCCTGCCCGGCGTGCACCGGACTGGGCACCGAGCTAGAGATCGACCCAGACCTGGTCATCCCCGACCGCGGCAAGTCGCTCAACCAGGGTGCTGTCGAGCCGTGGACGCGCGAGCAGTCGGGCGACACCTACTACCGCCAGCTCCTGGAGGCGGCTGCCAAGCAGGAGGGCATCCCGCTGGACGTGCCGGTGCGTGATTTGCTGCCCAGCCAGGTGAATCACATCCTGTATGGCGGGCGCCGCGGCGAGCAGGTCACCTTGCACTACAAGAGCTCCCAAGGGCGCCAGCGCACCTACACCACCCACTTCGAGGGGGTCATCCCCAACCTGCAGCGCCGGCACCGGGAGGCCTCGTCGGACTATGCCCGCCAGGAGATCGAGCGCTACATGGCCGAGCGGCCCTGTCCCGTGTGCCATGGACGCCGGCTCAAGCCCGAGGCCCTGGCCGTGACCGTCACCGATTTGTCTATCGACAAGGTGACGGCGATGTCGGTCACCGACATGCTGCGCTGGGTGCACGAGCTGCAGGGCGACGAGGGGAGTGACGGCCCTCCCTCGGCAGGCGAGGAGCGAAGGCCCTCGCCCCTCGGCCGGCGGCAGCAGACCATCGCTCACCAGATCCTGAAAGAGCTGCGGGATCGCCTGTCGTTCATGGTCAACGTCGGGCTCGACTATTTGACCATCGACCGCCGGGCGGCCAGCCTGTCGGGCGGCGAAGCGCAGCGCATCCGCCTGGCGACGCAGATTGGCTCGCGGCTCATGGGTGTCCTCTACATCCTGGATGAGCCCAGCATCGGCCTGCACCCGCGCGACAACGCCCGACTGATCCGCACCCTGCTGGGGATGCGCGACTTGGGCAACACGGTCATCGTCGTCGAGCATGACGAGGAGACCATGCGCAGCGCCGATTGGATCCTGGACCTGGGGCCGGGGGCAGGCGAGCACGGGGGCGAGATCGTCTGTTCGGCCTCCGCGGCCGATTTTCTGCGCTGCGAGAGATCGTTGACGGCCGCTTACCTGCGCGGCGATCGGCGTATCTCCATGCCTGCCGTGCGCCGGCCGGGCAGCGGTAACTTTTTGACGATCATGGGTGCCGCCGAGAACAACCTGAAGTCCATCACCGTCCGCTTTCCGCTGCAAAAGTTCGTTGCCGTCACGGGCGTTTCCGGGTCGGGCAAGAGCAGCCTCGTGGTCGAAGTGCTCTACAAGCGGCTGAACCAGTACTTCTACCGGGCCAAGGCCAAGCCGGGCAAGCACGACAGGGTGGAAGGCCTGGAGTACATTGACAAGGTGGTGGACATCGACCAGAGCCCCATCGGCCGCACGCCGCGCTCCAACCCGGCCACCTACACCAACGTCTTTTCCGATATCCGCACCCTCTTTGCCCGCCTGCCCGACGCGAAGGCCCGGGGTTACCAGCCGGGACGCTTCAGCTTTAACGTCAAGGGCGGGCGCTGTGAAGCCTGCCGCGGCGACGGCATCATCAAGATCGAGATGCAGTTTTTGCCCGACGTCTACGTACCGTGCGAGGTTTGCCACGGCAAGAGATACAACCGCGAGGCCCTGGAGATCAGGTACAAAGGCAGAAACATCGCCGAGGTGCTGGATATGACGGTGGACGAGGCCCTGGAATTCTTTGCCAACGTGCCGCGTATCCGCAACAAGCTCCAGACCCTTTCGGACGTGGGGTTGGGGTACATTCGGCTGGGCCAGCCGGCGACTACCCTTTCGGGCGGCGAAGCGCAGCGCATCAAACTCTCAAAGGAGCTTTCGCGCCGCTCCACCGGCCGGACCTTTTACATCCTGGACGAGCCGACGACGGGCCTGCACTTTGCCGACATTGAGAAGCTGCTGCAGGTGCTCCATCGCCTGGTAGACCAGGGCAACACCGTCGTAGTAATCGAACATAACCTGGATGTTATCCGCGCCTCCGACTGGCTCATCGACCTTGGTCCCGAGGGCGGCGACGCCGGTGGCTGGCTCGTGGCCGAGGGCACGCCCGAGGAGGTGGCGCGGGTGCGCCGCTCGTACACCGGCCAGTTCCTGGTAGGCACGCTGGAGGGCCGCCAGCCTGTGAGGGGACGAGGGTGACGGCCTTCGGACCACCCGTGATAGGTTCTGAAAGCCCGTGCCGGCAGTGTGATAGTTTTTGACAGTGGGCCTGTGCTATAGTATAGTCGCCCCGATGGGGGGAGGGGCTCCGCGGAGCCCCTTTTTGCTGAGTGGATATAGTGGATATGATGAACGAGACGAACGACGGCAAGTTATTGAAACCGATTCGCGACGTGGGGATCGCGGGCTATGGAGCCTACGTGCCCCGCTTCCGGCTGCCCGGCAGCGAAGTGGATCGCATCTGGTCCGACGGGCATGGCGGCTCGCCCGTGAAAGAGAAGGCCGTTCCCGGGCCGGACGAAGATACGGCCACCATGTCGGTGGAAGCGGCGCGCAACGCCCTGGCCCGGTCCGGGCTGGACGCGCGAACCATCCGTGCCGTGTGGGTTGGCAGCGAGTCCCATCCGTACGCCGTCAAGCCCACGTCGACCATCGTCGCCGAAGCCATCGGTGCCGTGCCGGCCACCCAGGCGGCGGATTGGGAGTTTGCCTGCAAGGCAGGTACTGAGGCCTTCCAGGCGGCGGTCGCCTTTGTGGGCTCGGGCATGGCCGACTATGCTCTGGCCATCGGCATGGACACGGCCCAGGGGCGGCCGGGCGATGCCCTGGAGTACACGGCCGGGGCCGGCGGTGCGGCCTTTATCCTGGGTCCCGCCGAGGATGCCCTGGCGCTGGTCGAGGGTTCGTTTTCCTACGTTACCGACACGCCCGACTTTTTCCGGCGCCCGCTGCAGCACTACCCGCAGCACGGCAGCCGTTTTACCGGCGACCCGGCCTATTTCAGGCACGTCCTCGCCGCCGCTCGGCAGCTCATGGAATCGCTGGGCACCACACCCGCGGACTATGCGGCGGCGGTCTTTCACCAGCCGAACCCAAAGTTCCCGGAGCGAGCGGCGGGCCTGCTCGGCTTCACACCCGAACAGACGCGGACCGGCCTGCTCTGCCCGCTGGTGGGCAACACCTACGCGGGCTCTTCCATGTTGGGCTTGACGGCCATCCTCGACGAGGCGCAGCCCGGCGACCGGTTGCTGTTGGTCTCGTTTGGCTCTGGAGCGGGCAGCGACGCTATCTCCCTGCGCGTCACGGAGCGCATCGAGGAGCGCCGCGGCCGGGCACCCGCCACCCAGGTCTATGTCCGGCGCCGCAAGGCCATCGACTACGGTACCTACGTCCGCTACCGCGACAAGCTGCACATGCACTAGGCCGTGAAGGCGATTATGAGAGACGTCAGTATTATTGGCATCGGCCAGACTCGGGTAGACGAACACTGGGACCGCTCCTTGCGCCACCTGGCAGCGGACGCCATCCTAGCGTCTATGGCCGATGCCGGTATTGAGGCGGCCGATGCCCTGTACGTGGGCAACATGCTCTCCGGCCTCCTCACGGGACAGGAGCATCTCGGCGCGCTCATTGCCGATTTCGTGGGGCTGCGCGGCATCGAGGCGGTCAAGGTCGAGGCTGCCTGCGGCTCGGGCGCAGCGGCCCTGCGCCTGGCTTACGCCGCCGTGGCCGGAGGTCTCCACGACCTGGTGATCGTGTGCGGCGTGGAGAAAATGACCGACACGGTCAACGCCGAGACGACCACCGGCCTGGTGATGGCCGCGGACGCCGACTACGAGTCGGTCCACGGTGTCACCTTTGTGAGTATCAACGCCCTGTTGATGCGCCGCTACATGCACGTCTACGGTGTCAAGCACGAGCAGTTTGCGCCGTTTGCCGTCAACGCCCATCACAACGCCACCGGAAATCCCAACGCCATGTTTCAGCAACCCATCACAGCGCAGCAGTTCAGCAGGGCGCGGATGATTGCCGACCCCATCAACCTCCTCGACTCGTCGGGCATCGGGGATGGGGCGGCGGCCGTGGTGCTTTGCCCGTCGAGCCTGGCCGGCGAGTACGGCCGCGGCCGTGCGGTGCGCATCCGGGCCTCGACGATGGCCACCGACGCCGTGGCCGTCCACGACCGGCGCGATCCGCTGTGGCTCTCGGCCGTCGAAGCTTCGGCTTTCAAGGCCTACCAGCAGGCGGGAATTGGCCCTCGCGACATTGACGTCTTTGAGCTGCACGATGCCTTCACCATCATGTCGGCCCTGAGCCTGGAGGCCAGTGGTTTTGCCGAGCGGGGCAAGGCGGTGTACCTCGGCCGGGATGGCGACATCGCCCGCGAGGGGCGGATCCCCATCTGCACCATGGGCGGCTTGAAGGCGCGCGGCCACCCTGTGGGTGCCACCGGCGTCTACCAGGTCGTCGAGGTGGTCCAGCAGGTGTGTGGCGAGGCAGGCCCCAACCAGGTCCCGGATGCCCACCTGGGCATGGCCCAGAACATCGGCGGCAGTGGCGCCACGGTCATCACCCACATCCTCGAGGCCTGATGCCGAGGTGCTGGGTGAGGACGACTTTGGCTTGATAAGCGACGGCAAATAAGGTATAATCTCGATATGAAGGAGAAATCATCATGAGTATTCCGCGACACTGGAGATTGCAGAACCAACGCTATTCCATGGTCGGCGAGGTCTGCAACAAGTGCGGGGCCAAGGTGTTTCCGCCCCGCGACGTTTGCCCTGAGTGCAGCAAGCCGGCTTACGAGCCGTACAAGTTCAGTGGCAACGGGACGGTCTACTCCTATTCTACGATCTACCAGGCGCCCACCGGTTACGAGAAGTTTGTGCCGTACACGGTGGCCCTGGTCGAGCTGGACGAAGGTCCCCTGGTGACGGCGCAGCTCGCCGACGTTGACCAGGACGAGCTGGAGATCGGCATGCGTGTCGAGATGGTCACCCGCAAGCTCCGCGAAGAGGGGGAAGACGGGCTGATCGTGTATGGCTACAAATTCCGGAGAAAACTGCAAGAGCAGGCAGCATAAGACAAAACTCTTGCCAACCCTGTATGCACGAGCCGTTGTCAGGCGTCGTCTGGCAACGGCTCTTATATTTAGCGTCGTACAGCGCGCCGCCCTGACTTTAACTCTCTGAGGCGAACACCTTCTCCTGCAGCATTAGATTTGCGAGGCTCTCTGCGCTCAGCCCTCGCTCGTAGGCGAGCTCTCGCAATCGAACCAGGAGATCCGGATCGACGGCAATATAGTGTCGCCGGGCGCGAATGTCAAAGACGATATCGACTTCTTCGGTCTGGTCCTCCCAGTCCGTCGCATCGTGGCTATCCCAGAACTCGCCCATCTCGGCAATCGAGCGGGACTTGGAAATACTGCTTCGCTCCCTATCTTTTTCCATAGCTTCTAATCTCTCTATCGGTCATTTCCCGAGCTGCCACGATGAGCGCTGTGTCCGCTTGTTTTCGCAAAAAGAACACGGCCAGATACCGTCCACCTGACGTTTGCCCAAAAGCAGCATACAAGTCTTCGCCCGGGCGGTGTCCACGCTCCATGAAGCGGACATGAGGATCGCTCACAAGCACATCCTCCACCTCTTCGGGCCCCACCCGGTGCTTGCGGATGATCTTGTCCTCTACGTCTTCAAGCCAGATGATTTCCTCGACCCGCATTGGCACATTATAACCCAACTGCGTCTAGTTGACAAATCCCGTCACGGTAGACCTGTCGGATGAGCAGCCAACAGACGTGACCAGCCAGAATAGCTCGCAAGAGTTCGCAAACGTCGCTCATTCAGTGGCGGGGTTCACAGCTCGACGAACACTTTTGCTTGACGGATCAATTCCAATCTATGGCTACAAATTCAGGAAAAAGCTTCAGGAGCAGGCAGCCCAAGTCCAAGACCGTTGCCGGCCCCGTGTGCACCAGCCGTTGCCGGCCCCGTGTGCACCAGCCGTTGCCGGGCGCCGTGTGGCGCCTGGCAACGGCTTTTCTTTTGTGCTGTTCGAACAGGATGTCACGCTGTTGTCAAAACGAACGTTCTGTTGTATAATCGGGACGTGAAGATCCGTGAGCTGATCTGGCCCGAGGACAGAATCGACCACATAGCCGAGCATGGCATAGAGCCGGAAGAGGTCGAGGATGTGTGTTTTGGCACGGCATTGGTTCAACGGGCCAAGGCACAGGGACAGAACCCTGTCTACTATGTGCTGGGACAAACTGTGGCGGGAAGGCCCCTGTTTTGTGTAGTAATCCAGTTCCCGGACGGCAAAGGATATCCTGTTACTGCGCGACCGATGACCGACAAAGAAAAGCGACGATACAAAAAATGGCAAAGAAGATAAGTAAGCGAACGCTCCCGAATACTGATTCGATTGAAGAACTGGCCAGGTTCTGGGACACGCACGACGTGACCGAGTTTGACGACGACCTGGAAGAAGTGACCGCCACCGTATTCGAACGGAGAACGGAAGACGTTTGTGTTTCCCTAGAACCCGAGGATTTGGTGGCTGTCAAGCGAATTGCGGAGTCCCGAGGAGTCGAGTACCGAGCCCTCGTTCGAGAATGGGTTCTCGAGAAGATACACACGTCGTAACGTGCCGTACGCTCACCATGCGCCTCATGGCCATTGCACCTGCCTGGGATGGAGGGCATCCGGGTGCCAGATCACACGACTTGGCGATGAACATGATAGACTGCCTCACAACTCGACCTGCACTCCCCAATGACGGCTCAAATCAAACACACCGGTACAAATTCAGGAAAAAGCTTCAGGAGTAAGCAGCCCAAGTCCAAGACCGTTGCCGACCCCGTGTGCACCAGCCGTTGTCGGGCGTCGAGTAGCGCCTGGCAGCGGCTTTTCTCATTCTGTTGGGTGCTCGCGATTGCTTGACGCCAGACGGCGCCAGTGCTATACTCGATGTACAGGCATTCAAGAGTGTTACTTGTTTGTTGCTTTGGAAGGACCATGCCCATGAAAAAGCCGTTTAACGTGATCATCGAGCGTGACGCTGAAGGATACTATGTGGCCAGTGTGCCCGAACTACAAGGCTGCCACACCCAGGCCAAATCACTCGATACGCTGATGAAGCGGGTTCAGGAAGCTATCGAGTTGTGCTTGGAAGTGCAGGCTGAAACAGTAGACTCTCGAGAGTTTGTTGGCGTGCAGCGCGTGTGGGTTGAAGGGTGACCAAGCTCGCGCGCCTCACCGGTCGCCAGCTCATCGCTGCATTGCGCAAAGCTGGCTTCGAGGTGCTGCGCGTGAGAGGCAGCCACCACTTCCTCGGTCATCCAGATGGGCGACTTACTGTGGTACCGGTTCATCGAGGCGAGACCATCGGGCCGGGTCTCATGTCCAAGATTATGCGCGACTGCGACATGACCAGCGATGAACTGAGCCAGCTCTTGTAACGCCGCCAAGGGGGATTGGTAGTCTCTAGAGCTCGACCAACATTTGTCGATCACGGATCGAATCAAGAACATCGGTCAAGTTCAGGAGCCGTTAGGGACCGGCCTGCATTTGCCTTTGGAGGTCGAGCAGGGCATTTTGTGGGATCCTGATCAGACCCTGGTGAGAACGGTCCAGTTCGACGACGAGCAGGAACACGACCGACAGGATGACAATCATCACCGCCAGCGCCAGCAGATTGCGTTTTTCTGCATAGCTGCCGTGGATCCCGATGAGCACCATGGTGAACATGGCTACCAGATACAGACCGAACACGATGACCGGCGGAACTCGGATGCCCAATTCCATGTTGAGGCGTTTTGCGTGCAGGTCGATCAGCTCGTTGAGGGCCGAAATATAGAGGGCCGTCGTCGGGGTGGGGCTCTCACGGGCGAACTCCACGGCCAGACTCCACAGCTCGCTGTGAATTCGTTCTGAACGGGCAACGGCAGCGGTCCGCTGCGCTCGATCCAGGGCAGCCAGCCGCAGATCGACATACTCGCGCAGCAACTGGCGTGATTCTGTCGATATTGGCTCGTCCAAATAGGCGCCGCGCAGGTAGGTAGTGCCGATGGCGTTGGCCTCCGAGACCACGAGGTGGAGCCTCTCGTTAAAAATGTTCAGGGCAACGCCGGTAACAAAGGCCAGCAGGAAGCCCAACAGGGCCAGCGATGCGCCGACCATGCTGCCCACACCCGACTCGGTGCGGTCGGGCCACCGGCCTCTCATGCGCTTGCCGAAAAGGTACCCAGCCTCCGCGAACAAGAACAACAAGCCCGCGGTGAGAACAAAGACGCCCCCAATTGGGAGCAGATCGAGGGGTTGGAACATGGCCATCACCTTCTTCCTCAATTTTGCCGACCCACCAGACGGCGAGCAAGCCCAGGCCGGCGAACAGCAAGCTGGGACAGAATCGCCCTGTCCCGCTGGCGGTTGGCTGCATGGCTCCAGAGCCTCCGGCCGAGCTCGTCCATCAGGGCGATATCAAAACCGTCGATCTGGCCTTCGCCGACAAAGAAAGGACCAGGCTGCCTCCCTCGCCGAGCGCCAAAGAGTGCGCTTGCCACTTGGTACCGCCCAGTGGATCGGCCGGCGCTTCTTCGCCGCCACGGTTGACGAGCCACACAACGGCCAGGACAGAGCAGCCGACGATGGCCAGGGCCACCAGAGCCGCGATCAGAATCCTGGTGTTTTTCGACACTGTTCTTCCTCCTCCTGGCACAGGTGCTCAGCAAGCTGCCGGCCAATGCCGCCGAGAAAAACATCATGGCCAAAATACCACTATGGATACGACGGCCTCACCCATTCGACGTCGCCCAGAAAGAGCGCCCCACTGGGAGTCTGATCGAACAGCAGCGCGATCTCGCCAATGTCGGCCAGATCGACCCCCTCGAAATCGCTCAGCGGCAGCCGGATCGTGGTCATGGGCACGCGGCCGGTGAACAACTTGCCGAAAAAGCTGTCTTCTTGCACCAACCCGGCGGGGAATGCCAGTGCGGGCTCGTCGGGCCGTGTTCGCGACGTGGCGGTGTTGCCCTCGCGGTCGGTCAATTGGAGGCTAAAGCCCTGGCTTCTGTCCGGGGCGTTCAGCGCTGACAGCGGGTCAACCCCTGCGCGCAGGCTGAAGGTCGTGTAGCCGCTTAGGTCGCCGCTGCCCTCCGGCAGGGCAAAGCGCCAGGCCGCACCTGGCTCTGTCCAGGAGACGACCGCCAATGCCGGCTGACCGGGTATCGTCACGTTGACCCGGCGGCACGGCTCGCTGCCGGGCATCATGGCCGGGGTGTAGTAGCCTTCGGGACAAAAGTGGGTCGTGACGCCCTCCTCCGTCACGCTGCCGCCTTGCAGGTTAGTCGCCAGCTCGCCGTCAGTGGCCGGCACCAGCAACGGCTGCCGGTCGTCTGCGGCTGCCAAGGTGGCTACGCGCGCCGGCAGCCCGTAGAGCTCGCCCGGCGCCAGCGCCTGGACGTCCAGGCCTAGACGCGCCTTGGCCTCAGGCACCGCAGTTGCGTCCTCATCAAAGAGCGTCGCCAGGAAATCGGCCGCATAGTCGACCAGAAAGCCGCGCTGCGCCTCCGGCTCAAGGAGCGGCTCGCAGTCCGGTCTCCCCTGCCGCCCAAAGGGATCGTCCGGCAGGAGCTGGTTGAAGGAATTGTGGTTGGCGCGTTCCAGCCACGCCGACGTCGCCCACTGGGTCTGCCCCGGGGCCAGCCGCGCCCCTTCGTAAAAGTGCTGCCCCTCCTGGGCCACCACATCCCCGTCGCAGGCCGGCAGGATGACGGCCATTGGCATCCTCGAATCAACCGGGGCATAGAACGAGGCGACGGCCGGGGCGATCAGCAGCAGGCCATGGACGGGTCCGTAGCCCTGGCTGGCGGCCGCTTCCTCCGCCATTTCCGGGGTGTGGGCCAGCCAATAGGCGGCGTCTCCGCCCCGCGAGTGGCCAAAGAGGGCCAGGCGCCCCACGTCGGCCCGGCCCTCCAGCTCGAGACCAAAGTCGTTGGGGCTGCCGGCCGCGGCTGTGGCCAGGGCTCCCAGGTGCAGGTCAACCAACTGCTGCAGCCGCTCGCCCGCTACAGGCTCGCCGAAACCAAAGGTGTTCTCGGCATTGATGTTGAGCGAGAGGGCCACATAATCCCGCGCCGCCAGCTCACGCACGAGATACGTATAGCCCCAGTAATTGCGCTGTTCCACTTCCGGGTCGCACGGCCAGCGGTCCACGCCCATCTCGTCCTCAGGACAGCCAGGGTGGGTGCC
>JBFYTF010000554.1:0-2601 GCA_041300865.1 Anaerolineae bacterium | reverse complement strand
GCTCGATGCCTTATGAGCTTCTCGCCAACGAACCTTCCGCTCGGATCTTGGAGGCAGAGAACCGCAGCAGCAAGATGGACTTGGCCGGCCTTACAGTGCGGGTTGTGCCAGATCTCGCTGTGAAGCTCTCTGACGAGAGAATCCTACTCGTCGACTGGAAGACGAGTCGCACCTCCGGTGGCCCCACAGCCGAGTTCCAGCTGAGCGTCTATGCGCTTTATGCCACCAGGAAGTGGTCTGTCTCTCCCGGCGCCATCGCTTTGCAGGAGATCGATCTGAACGAAGCGTCTTCCATCCCCTTTACCGTGAGCGTAGAGTCCCTGGCGTCGACCGCGGAAAGAATCCGCACCAGCGCTGAAGAGATGCTCTCCCTGCTCGCCGATCCTGCCAACAACATAGCACGCGAGTCCGATTTTCCTATGACAGACGACATTAGCAAGTGCGTTAACTGCAACTTCCGCCGCGCCTGTGGCCGCGAGGTCTCGGAATAGGTCATCTCGCCTCTAGCGCACAGCAATTAGGACAATGAAGGGGAAAGGGCCTGGATGCCCGAGTCTCCAGCGAGGATGGCCACTTGGCTCTACTCGCTCAATCCCATACCGCACCTTCAGCGACGCGATCCGCTCCTCGTTCCAGATCACCTCGAACGCCCGGCTCTTGTCCGCTTTGCGCCGGGTGCCCAGGCCCAGCTTGCGCACTTCCTCGCCCACCTTGCGCGGCGTGATCTTTGGCCGCTGCTTGGCGTCGTCCTCGTCGGGGTAGTTCTCCTCGTCCATGCGCTCGTTGACCATCTTGGCGATGGTCTTCACGCTCAGGTCGTACGCCTGCGTCCCGTCCAGCCCGAGGACCTCGGACGGCCGGTTTTGCAGCTCGACGCTCGCTTCCACGATCATCGCCGACAGCGTCATCCCCCGCTCGACGATGGTCTGCCGGTAATACTCGCGAATGAACCTGTCAATCTCCTTCTGCAGTGTGGGGTCGCCCACGATTGTCTTCAGCGTCAGGGTCACCTGCGACAGCCGCGGCTCGACCGTGCGGTCGGCCAGGTTGTCGTCGACCTCCATCCGGCGCCAGTTCCGCAGCCGGTAGGCCAACAGCTTGTTGCGGATATCTTGCGCGCACTCGTAGAACAGCATGGGCAGCACGAGCGGGATGTTGTCTCGGCAGCCGGACAGCACGCGGCCGGCTCTGGTCATCCCGCCGCAGCGCCAGGGCTTCCTGGCGCAGCCGGGGGGGTCCTATCCCACCCATATAGCCCCTAAACAACACAACAATCCGACCTGGCGGGCAGTGCCAGGGGATGGCGGCGGTCCCAGGTTGGCCAGCACACTTGCCCCACCTGCCGTGGCGGGCGGTGCCAGGGTGGCGGGCAGTGCCAGGGGGATGCTGGCGCTCCCAGGGGGCCGGCAGTCCCAGGTTGGCCAGCAGGATGCTGGCGCTCCCAGGGGGCCGGCGGTCCCAGGTTGGCCGGCACACTTGCCCCACCTGCCCTGGCGGGCGGTGCCAGGGTGGCGGGCAGTGCCAGGGAGATGCCGGCGGTCCCAGTTTCGCCAACATCCGCTCTTGCAGCCCGTGAATAGAGGGTATATACTTGGGACAAGGCGCTGGGGGAAAAAGCGAGCCGTCGAAGGCTCGCCAGATGTTGGCCGGAGGAGAGAGACGTGAAGAGATTGCTTGGCCATTGGCTGCCCCTGCTGCTCATCCTTCTTCCGCCGATCCTTGCAGCGGTCTACCTGGCATCCTTTGCCGTCGATGTGCCCTGGTGGGATCAGTGGCTGTTTGTACCAGGCCTGAGAGCAGTGTACTCTGGCAGGCCCGAAAGCATCCTGATCTCTCTGTGGTCACAGCATAACGAACATCGCATGCTTTTTGCCAAGATCATCTTGTTCGCGCTGGCCCGCATCTCGGCGTGGAACGTTATCGTCGAGATGTGGTTCAGCCTTTTCGTTTCAGCACTCACCCTCGGCGGCCTGGGACTGATCTACCGCAGGACCGTCGGCAGATCTTGGTGGGGATTCGTGCCCATTGCCTGGCTGGTGTTCAGCCTTGGCCAGTGGGAGAACATGCTACTCGGCCTCGCGCTGTGCCTGTACCTGCAGGTGGCCGCGACAGTGTTCGCTATCTACTTATTGTCTCGCACATCCTGGCTATCCTGGTTTGCCGCGGTGCTGTGTGGCGTGGTTGCCAGCCTGTCCTTCAGCAGCGGCCTGATCGTCTGGCCGGCAGGCCTCGTGCAGTTGTGGGCGTCACGTGCCTCAAGAACCAGGCTGGCTCTTTGGTCCCTGGTTGGCGTCGCAACCTGTGCGGCCTATTTCACCAACTATGGTTCGCCAGAGTCGCATCCGCCCTTGATCGCAGGCCTTTTCAGCCCGATCACCACCGCCCGGTTTTTCCTCTCGAACGTCGGAGCTGCGCTCGGCGGGGGCAAAGACCTCTCCCTGGCCATGGGTGCCTGCCTGGTCATTCTGATGGGTGTTTTCGTCATGAGCCGGATTCGTCTCGGACCACGCCTGAGGTTGATCTGGTCATCTTCCGACGTCACGGCCGCCACTCTCGTTCTGCTGTCTCTCCTGACGTCAGCAGTCATCACCATTTCCCGCG
>JBFYTF010000553.1:0-33085 GCA_041300865.1 Anaerolineae bacterium | reverse complement strand
GGACCTGATGCACCTCATCGAACAGAAGGCCCGGGGCGAGGAGGTCGAGGCCGAGGAGGAACCGGTGCCTATCGAGGTCGTCGACCTCTTTTCCCAGCTCAGCCAAAGCCTGGAGATGGTCCGCGAGGGGAAGGACAAGAAGGGGTAGGAGCAGTGCCCGGCGCATCACTGGAGGAGTATCGCCGCAAGCGCGATTTCGAACAAACCCCCGAGCCCGAGGGTGCCCCCGCGGATGAGGGCGGCGTCCTGCGCTTTGTCATCCAGAGGCACGATGCGACGCGTCTCCACTATGACCTGCGGCTGGAGGTTGACGGCGTGCTCAAGAGCTGGGCCGTGCCCCGCGGCCCATCTCTCGACCCGGAGGACAAGCGCCTGGCTGTGCAGACCGAAGACCATCCGCTGGACTACCTGGACTTTGAGGGCATCATTCCAAAGGGCAGCTATGGCGCAGGCAGCATGATCGTTTGGGACCAGGGCACCTACCGCGTTCCGGACGCACGCGACCGGGCTCACGCCGAGAAGCTCATGCGCGGCGGCATAGAACAGGGTAAGCTGGTCGTCTGGCTCGAGGGCAAGAAGGTTCGCGGCGCCTTTCACATGGTGCGCATGCGAGACGAAAAGAACCAGTGGCTGCTTTTCAAGGGCGGCGACGAACACGCGGGCGCCTCAGGCTTGCCCGGTGACCAGCGCTCCGTCAGGAGTGGCCTGACGGCCTCCGAGCTGGAACGCAGGGGCAACGGCGGCGGGGGGCGCCACAGCGTGAACCTCGATGAGCTCGACCTGCGCGGGGCGCGCAAGGCACCCATGCCGGCCGGCGTGACGCCGATGCTTGCCACCCTTGCCCCCGAGCCGTTCGACGCCGACGACTGGATCTACGAGATCAAGTGGGATGGCTTCCGGGCCATCGCCGAGGTCCGCCGGGGCGACGCTCACCTCTACTCACGCACCCAGGCCGGCTTCGAGACCGAGTTCCCGACCCTGGTGCGCGAGCTGAGGCTCCTCGACTTTGATGCCGTCATCGACGGCGAAATCGTCGCCCTCGACGAGAAGGGGCGCGGGGAGTTCAGCCTGCTGCAAAAGTACCGGCGAACCGGCGAAGGTGTCCTGGTGTACTATGCCTTTGACCTTTTGCACCTGGAAGGCTACGACCTGCGTGCACTACCGCTCGTGCGGCGCAAGGAGTTGCTGCAGCGGATCCTGCCGCCTCTGCCACGCCTCAGGTACAGCGACCACATGCAGGGGCGAGGGATCGCCTTCTTTCGCCAGGCTGCGGAGAGTGGCCTGGAGGGGGTGATCGCCAAAGATGGCCAGAGCGTCTACCAGGCAGGCCGGCGCAGCGAGGCCTGGCTCAAGTTCAAAGCCAGGCCATGCCAGGAGGCGGTCATCGGCGGCTTCACGGCGCCGCGCTCGGGCCGCAAGTTCTTTGGTGCCCTTCTCCTGGGCGTCTACGACGGAGACGATCTCGTCTACATCGGACATACGGGCACGGGCTTTGACCAGGAGACCCTGGCCGAGGTGCGCGCCCGTCTCGAACCCCTCCGGCGGCCGAGCTCGCCCTTTGTCGTGGAGCCCAAGGCCAACACTAGCGCGACCTGGGTGGAGCCGGAGCTTGTTTGTGAGGTGCAGTACGCCAGCTGGACGGAGTTGGGCATGCTGCGCCAGGCGGCCTTCCTGGGCCTGCGCGAAGACGTCGATCCCCAGACAGTGCAGCGCGAAGAGATCACCGCCATGGCGGGGCACCCGCCGGCCACCGCGGCGCCGCCCGTTGTCGAGGAGGGACCTGAGCAGAGGCCGACCGCCCTCCCCTCCGGCCAGGAGGAAAAGCCGGCCCGGCGGGTGTACGCGCCGCGCACCAAGAAGACGATCACCGTCGAGGCAAGCGGACGCCAGGTGCCCGTCACCAGCCTGGAGAAGGTCATGTGGCCCGACGAGGGGTTGACCAAGGGCGACCTCATCGCCTACTACCAGCGCATGGCCCCGGTCATCCTGCCTTACCTGGTGGACCGGCCGCAATCGCTGCACCGCTTCCCCGCGGGCATCGACGGCGAAAGCTTTTTTCACAAGGACATCGACTATGCCCCCGACTGGGTACAGACGGTGAACCTCCCGTCCGAGTCGGATCCTGACGGGGTGAATTATCTCCTGATTCAGGACGAGGCAACCCTGCTCTACGTCGCGAACATGGGCTCCATCGAGCTCAACCCCTGGAGTTCGCGCATCGGCCAGCTGGATCGACCTGACTGGCTGGTGATTGACCTCGATCCTGGCCAGATCGCCTTCCGGGAGGTGGTGCGCACTGCCCTTGCCGTCCACGACATCCTCGAATCTTTGGACATCCTGAACCTGCCCAAGACCTCCGGGGCGACCGGCATGCACATCTACGTTCCCCTCGAGGCTCGCTACACCTACGAGCAGGCTCTGAAGTTTGGGCTGATCGTGGGGCACCTGGTGCACAGCCGCCTGCCCGACATCACCAGCCTGGACCGCGATCCGCGGCGAAGGCGGGAAAAGATCTACGTGGACCTGTATCAGAACCGTCGGGGTCAGACCCTGGCGGCGCCGTACTGCGTCCGGCCGCGGCCGGGCGCTCCGGTGTCCACTCCACTGCGCTGGAGTGAGGTGAGCCCAGACCTGGATCCCCGGGATTTCCATATCCACACTATTCAGGAGCGAGTCGACGGCTTGGGCGATCTGTGGCGTGACGTTCTGGGCCCCGGAGTTGACATGGAGGCGGGGCTGGCACGTCTCGAGGAGTTGTGGCAACGAAAGTAAGGAGGCTCCGCCTATAGAAAGATATATCCCAATCTGTATCCGCTGTCTGTATCCACGTACATTGACAAACGGCAGCTAATCCTGTACGCTGTATGTAGCATGACCCGGTCAACCGGGTACACCGAAGGGAGGAAACGCAAAAATGAACGATCGAAATGGCTTTGCGGTGGGAGCTTTGCTTCTGGGCATGTTCATCGGCCTGGTCATAGGTGCAGGCGCCACGCTCATGATTTCTCCGAAGTCAGGCGAGGAGATCCGCCGGGACATCCGGCAGGCCGCCTCTGAGGTCCGCAGCAAGGCGGAAGACACCTATACCGACGTGCGGCAGAAGGCCGAGAAGACGGCCGATGAGATGATGCGCAAGGCTGAGGACACCGCTTCGGACGTGCAGAAGCGCGCCCGGATGTAATCTGCGTAGTCCGGAACGAACCGGCACCGCCGGCAGCTGAAAGCTGCCGGCGGTGCTGGCTTTTCCGGACCCTTGCCCTTGTCAGGGGGTAACCTCGATGGCTGCGGGCGCCGACACCGCCGTCACGCCGGGGTTGTAATAGTCGTAGGCGCTGCTGGGCGGCGTCTGAGCTTTGATTGGATACCGTGCCCGGATGCGATACTGGAACTCGAGGGGCTGCCCGGCCTTCAGGCCCTCCAGGTAGCAGATGATCTGCCGCCCGGTCAGGTCAAAGCGCGAGAATCTGGCGCCCTCGTAGCCCTCGGGCAGGTCGCTGTGGCGCGCCACCAGGTCGGCCAGATCGTCGCCCATGACCTCAAAGCCGGGCGGCACGCCCAGGTCGACGATGGCCTGCCGCGCGGCGCCCTGCGCCAGCTCGACCCGCACCGAGACCTGGACGACGTCGTTGACCGCCAGCTCTGTCCGGTCGTACTCCACCCGGATGTCCATGAGCGCTTGCTCCGGTGCCGGCAGCGAGACCACGGCCCAGGGCAGGTAGTAGTGCGTGCTCACCTGGTACATCAGGCTGCCCTGGCCCTCGACCTCGATGCGCACCTTGTTGTCACCGAGCGCCGGCCGGTCGGTAAAGCTCACCATCTGCACGACGTCGAAATTCTCCTCGGTGATGACGATCGGCTCGGTCTCTTCGCCGTTGAGCGACACGCGCACGGTCGCATCGGTACCCTCGCCGCCCGCGCGCACGGAGAGCAGGAGTGCCTTTAGCGTCAGCACGGTGGCCTGGGTCGAGTACCAGGTGCCGTAGCTGTCCTTCTGCTGGATCAGGTAGGTCAGGGCCTGGTTCGCCAGCTCGGCGTGCTCCTCTGCCTGGAGGAAGGCATAGGCCGCCAGCGCTGTCGTCTCGATCGAGCCCGTCTGGCCGGTGGCACCCATGAAGGTGGCAATGTCGCTCTGCCAGTAGGCGGCGTTCCCCTCCACGATGGCCATCTCGGCCAGCCGGTCCAGCGCGTCGGTCGTTGCCCCGCCCTGTGGGTCTGCCGCGGCAAGCGCGTTGGCAACAAGTGCCAGGGAATAGGCGTCCTCCGCCTCGGACCAGAACTCGCGCACGTAGTTGAGGCCGGCCAGCGTGCCTGCCTCGTCCTCGTAACCCGCCTCGGTCAGTGCCCAGACGATGTAGGCCGTCACGGGTAGCCGCTCGTTGCCCAGGCTGCTCCAGCTCTGCTCGTGGACCAGGCCCTGGTCGTTCTCCCAGCTGCCGTCGCCGTTCTGCTCCTTAAGGAGCCACTGCGCCGCTCGGTCGACGAGGCCCTCGTCGACGGGGTGGACGCGCGCCATGTCGGCGAACTCCATGAGCCCGTAAGCAGTCAGCATGCGGTCGGCCGGGGGCTCACCAAAGAGGCTAAAGCCGCCGCCCGGCACCTCGAAGGTGGTCAGCCGCTGGTAGCCCAGGTTGATGTACTGCTCGGCCGTCATCTGCACCTCCGGGCTGGCCTGGCCCGTGCTCTTCAGGTAGTCCATGACCAGCACGTTGGGGTAGGTGGTGCTGCTCGTCTGCTCGAAGCAGCCGAAGGGCATGCGCAGCAGCGCCTCCAGCCCCTCCACCACCTGGCTGAGGATGCCGGGGTAGACTTTGACCAGGATTTGGGCGGTGCCGGGGATGGTCTCGGCCGGGATGGTCACCGTGTGTTCCGTGTCGCCCACCAGGCGGTCGGAGTAGGTCTCGTCGATGCGCTTGCCATTGGGCACCACCTGGACGTCGTGGCGCAGGGTCGTGGCGTCGCTCATCTGATCGCCGATGGCCGTCACCACCGGCCGGAAGCGGCCCTGTGTGGCCGTGACGCGGATCGGGAAATAGACCACGGTGACGTCGCCGGGCTCCAGGTCTACGGCCTGGGTAGCCTCGGCCTGCAGCTCAAACCACTCCTGCTCCTCCAGGGTCAGCTCCACGCGCTGGCCGGTTTCCAGGTAGTTGTAAACCGCCACCGGCATCGACACCTCGTCGCCCTGGGTGAGGGCCAGGGGCAGGTCGATGTCCACGAAAAAGTCCTGGAAGACGCGGATGGGCGCGGTCGTCGAGCCAAGCCGCCCATCCTGGGAGCTGGCCAGGGCGGTCAGCCGCCAGGTCGTAATGGTGTGGGCCATGTCCAGCTCGCCCTGCCACCGGCCGCCGGCGTCGGTGGTGGCCTCGGGGTTCCAGTACATCGTCTCCGGGAAGAACTGGCGCAGCAGCGGTGCGGCCTGCTGCGACGCCGGCCTCTCGCCGCCCACGGGCTCGGCGCCCGCCGCTGCCTCGGCCACCAGCTTCTCCACCTCTATGGCGGCGGGCACGGCGCCGTCGAAGACCATCCCTTGCCGCTGGACATTGCCGACCACGGCCCCGCCCATGCCGAGCATGCCCCCTGAAGCGAGGACGACGGGCCCGGCCACCGAGAAGAAGGCCAGGAGCGCCACGAGGCCGGCGCCGGTCAGGGCCCAGCGGTCCCGCTGAAAGGCAAAGCCCGCCGCCCGCGCCCCGAAAGCCAGGGGCATGGCCAGGTAAGCGAGCACGAAGGCCACGATGGCCGCCGCCGGGGGCTCGCCGCTGCCGAGGACCATGAGGGCCAGCACAAAGATGGGCAGGAGCAGCCCGTAGCCGGCCAGGAGCAACAGCGCCAGGCCGAGAGGCACTTCGCCCTTGCGTACGGCGCGCACTGCCAGGCCGACGAAGCCTGCCAGCCCTCCCAGGAGCGCGACGCCGGCCAGGCAGGGGAGGGCCGGCCCGAGTTCGCCCAGCAGGTAGCCCAGCTTGTCCGATGGGCTCGTAGCCCACGGTGCGCCGGGCAGGGGCAGAATCCAGAGCACACCCAGCGCCGAGGCCAGCAGGAGCAGCGGCAATCCGGTGCCGGCGGCCAGCGAGCGACCCAACACGCCCTCGCGCCAGAGGCTGTAACCCAGGGCAGCGACCATAGCCAGGGGCAGGAGCAGCAGCAGGGGATACAGCCCCCTGGAAAATGCCTCGAATAGACGTTCCTGTCGCTCCTCCGCCTGCTGCTGCTTCAGGGCAAAGGAGTTGGCCCGCAGGCTAAACGGATCCCCACCGAAGCCGGCCAGGGAAGCCTTGGCCGCAGTCTCCTGCGCTGCCCCGGCCTGGCCCATGAGCTCGCCCAGGCTCAGACCGTGCAGGTCGAATTTGGGCTCCAGCAGCTCTTTTTCCAGGAGAAAGTACAGGCGCGCAAAGCCGGGATCCTGCTCCTGCAGGGCAAAGACTGACTCGTCGACGATGGCAAGCCCCAGGGCGGCCGCCACAGCGGCTCCTGTCTCGTCTGAAACGGCGATCTGGAGGTTGGCCTTCTCGCCGGGCAGGTAGGTCTCCCGGTCAAGCCGCACATCCAACGCCAGGTCGGCAGCGGCGTCGACCACCACCAGGCGCGTGTCGCGCACGATCTCGCCGGAGGCTAGCGGCTTGTAGGCGTGGAGGGCCAGCGTGCCGTAGAGGTCGGGCGTGAGGTCGACGGCGGCCGCAGCGTGCCCGGCGTCGATCTGCAGGGCGCGGGTGGAAAGGGTCTGGCCCTCGCGGGTGATGTCCAGGTAGACGGCGCCGGCGCTCTCGGTGGTCAGCACCTCCAGGTTCATCGTCTCGCCGACGCGGTAGGTGGCCCGCTCGGGCCGCAGCAACACCTGGCTGCCGCTCCAGCGCTCGGGCTCGAAGTACATCTGCGCCTCGCCCGTGTGGCCCAGGGCGTCGCGGGCGCGGAGTTGCACGTCGGCGTAGGGTTCGGTGGGCGTCAGGCGCAGCTCTCCCAGCCCGTAGGCGCCCGTCTGCGCCTGGTGCTCGACGCCGTTGACGACGACGGTCACCTCGCACTCGGCCGGGGTCCCGTCGGGATAGGCGGTCAGCAGGTAGAGGATGTTCTCCAGGCCGGGTTTCAGCTCGCCGCTCTCGGGCACGGCCTCGACGACGATGCCCTGCTGCGCCACGGGAATGGCAATGCTCACCTGCTCGGTGTGGGCCGCGCCGTCGGTGACGGCCACCTCCAAGATCAAGTCGGCCACGCCGCTCTCGGCACCGGCCACGAAATAGGCGGGCAGGTCGAACTCGAAAGCGAACGTGCCGTCCGCGCCGGTCTGGCCCGCCAGGTCGATCACCTGGCGGCGCTCCACGTCAAAGACCCAGCCGGCCAACTTGACCTCGCCCTCGACGGCCTTGCCAAAAAAGTAGGCGGCTTCCACCTGCCCGGTGACGCGCTGGCCGGGCTGATAGAAGTCCTCGTGCGTCGCGGCATTGACCTCGAACTTGGGCAGGACGTAGGGCTTGACGGTCACGGTCTTTTCGGAGGCCGTGCCGTCCAGGGACGCCGTAAGCTTGTAATTGCCGTCGTTTACCTCGCCGGCCAGCTGAAAGGCCCACGAGGCGACGCCGTAGTCGGAAGTCGTGGCCGTCTCCTTGAACACCTTATTGCCCTTGGCGTCGGCGATGGTCAGCTCCACGGCGCTGTCCGCGGCCGGAAGCTGGTCGAAGGCGCCCAAGGCCAGGGCGCGGACCAGGATCTGCTGGCCGGGCTGGTAGATCGGCTTGTCGGTGCTGAGCAGCACCTTGTAGCTGCGCTCCACCTGAACGGGCATGGACATCTCGTCGCGCCCCAGGCGGGATCGGGTTTGGACGACGATCTCCTGCTCCGGGTTGGCTACCTCCGGGACGGTGAAGGAGGCCGCGGCCTGGCCATCCTCTGCGGTGAGCCCGGTGTACAGCACCTGCGCGCGGCCACCGTCGCTGGGCCGCAGGGACACCTCGACCTCGGCGCCGGGCACCGGCTGCCCGTCGTCGTGGCGTTGAACCTGGACGTGGACGGCGGCTGGAGCACCGGGCACGAGCCGGGACTGGCCCAGGAGGTAGGTGTCCTGGTCACCCGTCTCGTCGGGGAGGCGGAGGGCGTAGAAGGTGCCGCCGGCCAAACCACACACGGTCAGGGCGATCAGCGCGGCGACCAGGGCGAGGAACCGGATCTTTTTGCGGAACATATCTCCTCCCTTACGACGGTGGCGTGTTGCGCTTACTGGTAAAGAGACGTGGTCAGCGGGCGAATGGTTCCGGTCGCCCCTTGCGACCAGGGGTGCGTGTCGATCCTGGGCCTCGCGGCGCTGATGCGCAGATGGTGCGCGCGCGGCAAGGCGCCTGCATCTCGCCTCCCGGAGATGATTCTCACAATGTTATATGACCCGGTCTTCGATCTCCCACAGGTGGTCCAGGACGTGCCAACCGGCGCGCCGCACAAAGTAGCGAGGGGTCCAGCGCTCGCCACCCCGCGGCCCGCGGGCCGGCAGCTCGCCGTGGGCGGCGGCGGGCAGGGCTTCCAAGATCGCGGCCCGGACGCGCCGTAGCTCGCCGTCCTGGTCGGGCGCTCGATCCTTGCCCAACTTCCAGCCGAGCTGGACCAGGTAGCCCGCGTCGGCGCCCAGCAAGTGCTCCACGATGCCCTCCAGCTCGCGGCCACCGCCGCGCGGTCCCTTGCGCAGCTCCCGGCCGATGGCCGCGCTGCGGGCCGCGTCCAAGGCCCGCCAGTAGGCGGCGAGCAGCGCCTTGAACCGTTCCAGCTCGGCATCGTCCACCGGCCGCGCGTCGGCCGCGGGCGGGATGCCCGGTGCGCCGAAATCGGTCGTCGCGTTGCCCTCCAGCCGCTCCACCACGCGGAACGCGGACGGGCTGGCGGGCGGGTTGAACTCGGGCCCCAGTGTCACCCCCTGCACGACGGCGCCATAGCGCTCCCCGTAGGCCAGGAGGGCTTCCAGAGCGGCCTCCTCGTCGCGCCCGCTCCGGCTCCAGCCCGGCCACTCCAGGGCAGCGGCGAACGTCTTTTTCTGGCCGACCTCCAGGTAGACGTCCATGGGTTTCTAGCGCCGCCGGTCCGAGCGCCGCACCAGCCCGTGGCCCCGGCCGACCACGGCGCGAAAGACGCGGGCGGGGCCTGCAGCCTCCAGGGTCACGGTCCGCTCGCCCTCGGCGGGCGGCACCAGGACCGCGGCGCCCTGGTGCAGCTCCCTGCCGTCCACTTTCACCCGGCCCTCGCGGACGGCAAGCAGGCCGCCCTCGCCATTGCCAAAGGCCGTCGTCAGGCGGCTGCCCGCCTCCAGCCGGCTGTCGGTGAAGCGCCGCAGGTCGCCGTGGACGCGCAGCTCCGAGCGCGGCCCGACGAGCTCCTTGGTTTCCACGCCCTCGCCCTCGTCGTAGCGGGGCGCGTCCTCGTCCCGCAGCCGCGTGAAAGCGGTCGTCTCTGGGACGGGGTCGGTGCTGTAGACCAGGATGTAGGCGTGGGTGGGCACGTCGCCGTTGTTCCACTCGGAGTGGATCATGCCCCGCTGCCCCTCCGTAAAGAGGCCGACGTCGCCGGCATCCATGTGGCCCTGGATGTCGTTGAGCGAGTCGTCGTGGTCCAGCTCGCCGGCGGTGATGTAGAACAAGCGCTCGTTGTAGCGGTGGGGGTGATGGCCGATGCCCAGGTGCGGGTCGATGGCGGAATCGTGAACCGTGATTAGCGGCCCAGCGGCCTGGATCTCGACGTAGGGGCCGAGAACCTCGACGGCTACCAGGCCAGGCCCGCCAAAGTCGGCGGGACCCAGAACGCGATAGTCCTCCCGGTCAAGGATGATGTAGGGTGCCGGACGCTCTCGACCGGGTCCAACGCGAGGAGAAGTAGACACAAGGCCCTCCCTTTGCGTGTAGCCCCGGCAGTGCCAGGGCAGAGTTGGATCGCTGCCTTCGCGGTGCCGACGGCGTCGTGGGCCAAGCCTATGATAGACCAGCGGGGCGTGTTTGTCAAGGTAGGAGCGAGGATCGCTCACTTGCTACTCGGCGACGGTCACGCGGTAGCGGTAGGATGCGGGCTCGGTGGTCACCGGCGCCAGGGCCGAGATCACGAGCACGGCCTGGTCCACGTCGCCGCCCAGGCCGGCCACGCGCAGCTTGCCCGTGTTCTGCTCGTTCAATGCCATACGCTCTACTCGCAGCTCGTCGCCAATGAGAAGCACCTGCACGAGGAACTCCTGGGGGAGCTGGTCAGAGACGCGCAGCCAGCCCGCGGCCTGCCAACCCGCGTCGCCGCCCTCCACGTCGTCGGCATAGCCCAGCTCGGGGATGGCAATGTCGTCCAAGGCGAGGCCGGGATGGTTGACGCTATCATCGGTGACGACGTCGAAGCGGATCAGGACAGGCCCGCCCACAAAGGGCGTCAGGTCAAAGCTCTGCAGCACCCATTTCGCCTCCTCGCCGCTGCCGCTCAAACCGGTGAGTGCCGGCCCAAAGCTGCTGTCGGACGGGTCGCGCGTGGTGGTGTGGTCGTTGGCCAGGAGGGTCCACGTCTTGCCACCGTCCGCGGAGACAGAGACGTAGGCATAGTCATAGTCCACCTCCAGGTCGTACCAGGTCCAGGCCTGCAGCGTGGCCCTGTTCAGGGCTGACAGGTCAAAGGCCCGCGTCAAGGTGGCGTTGCCCTCGTCGCCACGCAGTGCCCACCACTGGTAGGCGCCGCTGTGGGTCTCGTTGCCGAGGAGTGAGACCAGGGTGCTGCCCTCAAACTCGATGGTCAGGTCTCCCCGGCCCTCGAAGAGGACATAATCCGCCGCGTGCTGTTCCACGGCCCCCCGCACCTCCAGTGGGTAGCTGCGATGGCGGGCCGAAAGAGCGATCTTGCCCAGGGATAGCTCCTGGTAGCCATGCTCCTGCCCGCCTCGTGCACTGCCGTCCAGGTAGTTGGCCACCAGCCAGCCGGCCAGCAGGTCCTGGACCGTGCGCGAGGGATCGACCTCGGCCAACACGGCCTCGAAGCCGGCCAGGCCGTTGGCGGGCTCGGCCACGAGCCGGCGGATGGCGCTTTCGCCATACTGCTCGTAGAAGTAGAGCAGGAACAGGTAGCTGGCCCCATAGTTCGCACTCGAATCTTCCAGGTCCGGCCAGGTGGTCAGCTGCGTGTCGGGCATGGCGAGGAAGGACAACTGCGGCCCGCCGACGTCATAGCCACCCAGGTGGGCTGCCAGCTCGGACAGGCCCTCGTTGACCCACGAGTCTTCGTTGCGATCCATAGCCCAGTGGATCATGTGCTGGTGCTCGTGGGCGAGCACGCCGTCAAAGTAGGCGTTACCCGGCATGGCGTTGTCGAGGTTGATGTAAAACATCTCGTGCTCGTTCGATCCGCGGCGGACGGCGGCCGGGTACTCGTCGGGCCCCGAAAAGAGGCCGCCAACACCCGGCACGTTGCCCAGGAAGACATAGATGTGTGGGTCACCGTCGATGCCCGGGAACCACTCGCTGCCAAACAGCCGGTGGTTCGTTGGACGAGTGTTTTCTTCAAAGGCCCTAGCCGAGCGCTCCAGGTCCTGGGCGTCGACCAGGTAGCCTTCTTCTACCCACCAGTAGGCGTGCTCGGTCTCGTAGCGAAGCACTGCCTCGGTGCGAAAGAACGAGCTGGTCGCGCTGTTGTGCACCCAGAAAGTCTCCCGATCGCCGAGGCGATAGTCCGCGGGGGCAGGGGTCACCGACGGGAGCCGGATGCTTTCGCCACCCAGGCGCTCGCTCAAGTGCACGAGATCGCGCTCAGGCAGCGTCGCCTGGGTGATGGCGCGGAACGTCTCTTGCTCGGGCGTCGTTGGGTCGCGCACGACGAGCGTGGGCTGAGCACGCCTGGTGGGCAGGACCTCGGCTGCCGGATCGAGCACGGGCCGCAGCCCAAGCACCCAGGTAAAGCTGCCCAGGCCGCAGGCTGCCAGCAGGCAGAAACTGGCGAAAAGAGCCAGGCTCAGCCAGAGAACTCTACGGAGGTTTGGTCTCATCTTCCTCTCGTTAGCGGCCGGGACATGAACGAGCCAGGATGCAGGAGCAGTCCTGCATCCTGGCTCGTCGACTGCCGGCTGCCGGTCGCCTATTCAACCGGTTCTTTGCTGATTGTGAAATCGCAGGATGGGTCGCCCGCAGCATGGCAGGTGACCTGGGAGACCCTAAACTTCTTGCCGCCTGTGCCCCAGTCCAGGCCTTCCAGGATGATGCCCATGGCCGCGTGGCAGATGGGGCCATCGCTATTCCGGCCCCAGCAGACAGGGCAGCGCTCAATCACGTACACAAAGTGGTCATCTGCCTCCCGCACGTAACTGATCTGGTCGCTCGTGGCGGAAAAAGTCCGGGCCATGGCGCCGAGGCCGACCTTCATCCTCAGCTTGAGGGGCAGCATGCGAAAGGCCCTGTCGGCGACGCCCACCATGGCGCCAAAGTTCTTGAGGCCCTCGTCAAAGGCCTTACGCCCGGCACGGAGTGACAGGGCCCGTCCACCCCGCGGGCCGTACATCATCTCCATGGCCTCGTTGAGGTGGGCGAAATCCGCAAAGTCAAACTCCTTGTTGAGGTTCGCAGGCGGATAGTTCCCGATCAAGTGCTTCATGTCGGCCATGTTCAGCAGTGCTTTGATGCCGTTGGCGCCCATGATATCTTCGATGGCAGCCAAATAGATCCTGGCGATCAGGTTCGGATAGTAGTAGCCGCTCTTTTCGTACCTGGCTTCCGACACGCGCGGTTCCTCCTTAACTCCTGCGTCAATGCATGTGCGCACGGTCTGTTATGCCGGCCTTGTCCCGCGGTGCAAACAACGGGACAAAGGACACTTGTTTTAGGCGGCGGCCGCTGCCATGAGCGCCTCGACCTCTGGCTCGCTCAGGGTCTCTTTTTGCATGAGCTGCCGGGCCAGCTCGTCGAGAGCTGCGCGGTGCGTTCTCATGATGTCGAGCGCGCGCTCGTGCGCTTGGGCGATAAACTTGCGGACCTCCTCGTCGATCTTGCGCGCGACAGACTCCGAGTAGTTCCGGTGCTCTGAAAGGGTCCGGCCCAGGAACACCATCTCCTCGCGCTCGCCAAAGGTCAAGGGGCCCAGCGCGTCGCTCATGCCGTACTCCATGACCATCCTGCGCACCAGCTCCGTGGCTCGCTCCAGGTCGTTGCTGGCGCCCGTGGTGACCCGCTCAAAGACGACCTCCTCCGCGGCGCGCCCGCCCAACATGGTCACCAGGTCGGCTTCGAACTTGGCACGGTTCGCGAGGTAGAGGTCTTCTTCGGGCAGGACCATGGTATAGCCCCCGGCCATGCCGCGGGGGATGATGGTCACCTTGCGTACCTTGTCGGCCCCCGGGGTCCGGGCCGCGGCCAGGGTATGGCCGGCTTCGTGGTAGGCGACGACGTTCTTCTCTTCCTCGGTGATGACCCGGCTCCGGCGCTCGGGCCCGGCCATGACCCGCTCCACAGCTTCCTGGAACTCGGCCAGGTCGATGGTCTTCTTGTTGCGGCGCGCCGCCAGGATGGCTGCTTCGTTCACCAGGCTCTCGATGTCGGCCCCCACGAACCCGGGCGTCTGGCGGGCCAGCGACGCCAGGTCCACGTCCTTGCCCAGGGGCTTGCCCCGCACGTGTACCTTCAGGATTTGCTCGCGGCCCTGCATGTCGGGCCGGTCAAGCACCACGCGCCGGTCAAAGCGCCCGGGCCTCAGCAGCGCGGGGTCGAGGATGTCCGGCCGGTTGGTGGCCGCCACGACGATGACGTTGGTGTCGGTGTCAAAGCCGTCCATTTCGACCAGGATCTGGTTGAGGGTCTGCTCCCGCTCATCGTGGGAGCCGCCCAGTCCGGCACCGCGGTGCCGGCCCACGGCATCGATCTCGTCGACAAAGACGATGCAGGGCGAGTTGCGCTTGGCCTGGTCAAAGAGGTCGCGCACACGGCTGGCGCCGACGCCCACAAACATCTCGACGAACTCGGAGCCCGAGATGGAGAAAAAGGGCACACCGGCCTCGCCCGAGACTGCCTTGGCCATGAGCGTCTTGCCCGTGCCCGGGGCGCCCATGAGGATAACCCCCTTTGGGATGCGCGCGCCGAGGGCAATGAACTTTTGCGGTTCCTTCAAGAACTCGACGATCTCGGCCAGCTCTTGCTTGGCCTCCTGGATGCCGGCCACGTCGTCAAACGTGACCGTTGGCTTCTCGCCCGTGAACATGCGTGCCCGGCTCTTGCCAAAGGACATCGCCTGGCTGCCGCTGCTCTGGGCCTGGCGGAAGATGACGAGAAAGAAGACACTCAACAGCACCAGAGGCAGGATCCAGCTCAGGATGCCGAGCCAGCCAAAGAGGCCGCTGGGGGGCTCAACTATGACCGTCACCCCTTCCCACATTGCCGGCGTGACCGCCAAGTTGGCCAACGTCTCTGTCAGGGCGACACCTTCCTCCTTGTAGGACTGGACGGTATCGCCATTGCTGAGCTCAACCAAGAGCGTGTCGCCCTCGACGCTGATCTCGCGGACCTCGCTCTCTTTCATGGCCGTTGCTAACTCTTGCAACGAAATCGTGTCTTGCGGATCCTGGCGGGCTCCAAACTGGTTGTACAGGAAGACCATGACCAAGATGGCGAGGACGCCGTATATTGCCCAACGCACGATGTTTCTAGTTTCCAAGTTGACCTCCACTCTTCGGTAGCAGTCTAGCACAGAGAAGTGGGAGTGTCAAGTAATGTCGTTTACTTTAGAAGGGGTGAACTGACAACTTGACAAATCTGCAAAGCGGTGTATAATGGGCCGCAATCGAGACCAAAGGCCCTGACGGAGAAGAGTAGGCGGTGGGGCGCCACCAGGGAGGAAGGGGTCGCAGACTGAAAGCCCCTCCAGGCAAAGCGCCGTCGAAGTTCGCTCCCGAGCCGACGGGTGAAAGGCCACAGGCCGAGTAGTCCGCTCCGGACGCCCACCGTTACGGGGCAGCCGATCGCGGCGTAGCTTGCCGCCGTCGGGCAAAGAGGGGGCCGGGCATGCCCGGCCAAACAGGGTGGTACCGCGGGAGCTTGCTGCTCTCGTCCCTGCCGGGGCGGGGGCTTTTTTTGTGGGTCGCACTGCCCACCGCATAGCTTGGGAGGTGTCATGACAAAGGATCTGGATGACCTGGAACGAGAGGCTCTCCAAGCACTGGAGGCCATCGAGGATGAAGGAGCCCTGTCAGGGTGGAGGGCCAGCTACCTGGGTCGCAAGGGGGAGCTTACCGAGGCAGTCAAGGCGCTGGCCGGTCTGTCGCCCGCAGAGCGCCCGGCCTATGGCCGGCGGGTGAACGAGGTCAAGCAGGCCCTCGAAGCCGGCTATGAGGCGCGCGTCCAGGAGCTCAAGGAGGCCGGCCGGGCGCGTTCCCTGGCAGCCGATGCTGTCGACGTCACCCTGCCGGGCCGGGTGCCACATGCTGGACGGCTCCATCCCGTGAGCCGTACTCTGCGCGAGATCTATGCCATTTTTGCCGAGATGGGTTTCCAGGTCTATCGCGCGTGCGATGTCGAAACCGACGAGTACAACTTTGCCCTGCTCAACATGCCGCCCTACCATCCGGCGCGCGACATGTGGGACACCTTCTACACGACGACCCCGGGGGTGATCCTGAGAACGCACACCTCGCCAGGCCAGATACGGGCCATGCGCGACTATTGCCCAGAGCCCATCCGCGTCATTCTGCCCGGCATGTGTTACCGCTACGAGCAGGTCAGCACACGGTCCGGATTCATGTTCTACCAGGTGGAGGGGCTGGCTGTAGGCGAGGCCATCACGATGGCGGACCTGAAGGGCACGCTCGTGTCGTTCGCCCGGCGCATGTTCGGCCCCGGGCGCCAGGTCCGCTTCCGGGCGAGTTACTTTCCCTTCACCGAGCCGAGTGCCGAGGTGGACATGGACTGTGTGCTCTGCAACGGCAGCGGCTGCCCGGTGTGCAAATACACCGGCTGGCTGGAGATCGGCGGCTCCGGCATGGTCCACCCCGTGGTGCTGCAGAACGGTGGCTACGACCCTGACCGCTACTCCGGCTTTGCCTTCGGCATTGGGCCCGAGCGCATCACGATGCTCAAGTATGGCATCGAGGACATACGCTACTTCTGGGGCAACGACCTGCGGTTCCTGGAACAGTTCTGATTGGGGGAGGTGAGACGATGAAAGTACCGTTGAGTTGGCTAAGGGACTGTGTGGATATCCTTGTCCCCCTCGACGAGTTGATCGAGCGGCTGACGCTGGCCGGGCTGGAGGTCGCTTCTGCGGAGCGCATCGGTGACTGGTGGGACCGGGAGCGGATGGTTGTCGGCGAGGTGCTCGAGGTTCGTCCCCATCCTAACGCAGACCGGCTGGTCCTGGCCGACGTCGCCTACGGTGGCCCTGAGGTGGAGCAGGTCGTGACCGGCGCTCCCAACCTGTTTCCCTACAAGGGCGCCGGCCCGGTAAGCCTCAAAGTGGCCTTTGCCATGGAAGGTGCCGAGTTGTACGATGGCCACAAGGAAGGTTTCGTGAAAGCCCGTCTCAAGGCGACCAAGATCCGGGGTGTGCCGTCGCGGGCCATGGTCTGCTCTGAAAAGGAGCTGGGCATCTCCGAGGAGCACGAGGGCATCATGTTCCTGGCGCCGGACGCACCCGTGGGCCTGCCACTGGCCGACTACCTGGGCGACACGATTCTGGACCTGGACCTCACGCCCAGCTTGGCCCGCGCCTACAACATGACGGGCGTTGCCCGCGAGGTGGCGGCCCTGACCGGTGCGTCCCTGCGCTACCCGAGCGCCGAGTGGCAGGCGGACGGCCCACCCGCCGGCGAGCTGGCGCGCGTGGAGATCGAGGATCCGCAGCTCTGCGCGCGATACATCGCCACGATCATCCGCGACGTCGAGATCAAGCCTGCTCCGGAGTGGATGCAGAGCCGGGTGCACAAGGCCGGCATGCGGCCGATCAGCAACGTCGTGGACGTCACCAACTATGTGATGTTGGAGTGGGGCCAGCCGCTGCACGCCTTTGACTATGATAAGCTCGTGGCCCGCGCCGGTGGTGGGCTACCGACGATCATCGTGCGGCGAGCCCGACCGGGCGAGACCCTGGTGACCCTCGACGGCGTGCACCGAGTGCTGTCCGAGGAGACGCTTCTCATTTGCGACACGGCCGGGCCCATCGCCGTGGCCGGCGTGATGGGTGGCCTGGACACCGAGGTTGACGAGAACACGCGCAACGTCCTCCTTGAGTCGGCCAACTTTGACTTTCTCAGCATCCGGCGCACGATGCAGGCGATGAAGCTGCCCAGCGAGGCAAGCCAGCGCTTCGGCCGCGGCATTCATCCGGCCGTGTCCGAGCCCGCCGTGCGCCGTGCCAGCGAGCTGATGCGTGTCCTTGCCGGCGGCACAATCGCCCGCGGCATGGTGGACAACTATCCGCTGCCGCCTCAACCCGTCGTCATCTATTTGACCGCCGGCGAGGTGGAACGCCTGCTGGGCATCCGTTTTGGTCTGGAAGAGATCACCGCGTACCTACAGCGCCTGGAGTTTGTCTGCGAGCCTGTGGACGACGAGGGATTGCAGGTGACCGTCCCCGATCATCGCCTCGATTGCCGGCTACCTGCCGACCTGGTGGAGGAAGTGGCGCGCATCTACGGCTATGATCGCATCCCGGTGACGGATATGGCCGACCGCCTACCGCCCCAGCGTGGCAATCCCAGCCTGGAGAGGGAAGAGGCCGTGCGCGACGCCCTGGTGGCGTGTGGCATGCAGGAGATCATCACCTATGCCCTCACCAACCTGCGCCAGGAGGCGACAATCTCTCCCGGGCGCCAGGCCGAGGACTTGCCCGCAGAGACATATGTCGTGCTGGCCAACCCTATCAGCCAGGATCGCTCCGTAATGCGCCACTCACTCCTGGCCAGTGCCCTGGAGGTTGCCGCCGCGAACCTGCGTTTTCGCGATCGGGTTCAGCTCTTTGAGATGGGCAAGGTCTATTTCCTGTCTCCAGGCCAGGAGCTGCCGGATGAGCCACTGCGGCTGAGCCTCGTGCTGACCGGCGCACGCCAGGATCGCCACTGGCTGGCGGAGGAGGACGGCGAGGAGGAGCTGGACTTTTTCGACGTGAAGGGTGTCGTTGAGGCACTGCTGGAGCGGCTCCACCTGTCAGGTGCCTCCTTTGAGCCTGCCGAGCATCCCACCTTCCAGCCGGGGCGCACGGCGCGGCTGGTGGTGCAGGATCGGGGAGGGGATGCGGTCGAGCTGGGGGTGCTGGGCGAGCTGCACCCGGCGGTGCGCGACGCTTTCGACCTGCCGCCCCGTCGCGTGGCAGCTGCCGAGCTGGACCTCGGAGCACTGCTGGACCGAGTGCCAGAAACGTGGCGCGTGGAGGCCGTCTCGCCCTACCCGGCCATCCTCCAGGATCTGGCGGTAGTCGTAGACGAGGACGTGCCGGCGGCGACGGTGCAGGCGGCCATCTCCCAGGCAGGTGGCTTCCTGCTGCGGGAAGTCCAGCTCTTTGACGTCTACCGCGGCGAGCCGGTGCCTGCCGGCAAAAAGAGCCTGGCCTACGCCCTCACGTTCCAGGCACCGGACAAGACGCTGCGTGACGAGATTGTCGCCCGCCAGGTAAAGGGCATCGTCCGCAAGCTAGAGCAGGATCTGGGCGCCGAGATGCGGAGCTAAAGGGTCACAACAAAAAAGGGCCACGGCCCTGTCGAGAGGCGGGTCGTGGCCTTCTAATTTCCAGTGTGAATGTCGCCGGGGCATCCCGGCCTTTTGGTCCGGTTTACCAGCGCTGCGGGCGCCTGCCGCCGCTCTGTCCTCGGCCTCCGCCACCGCCGCGGTCCGCCTGCGGCTTGGCCTTGTCGACCCGGATTTCGCGGTCATCCACCATTTTGCCATTGAGAGCCGCGGTCGCAGCCGTTGCAGCCTGCTCCGTGTCCATCTCCACAAAGGCAAAACCTTTGGATCGCCCTGTCTCGCGATCGGTGATGACGTTCACCGACTGCACCTCGCCGAACTCGGCAAACAGGGTGCGCAGGGTGCTCTCTGTCGTCCGGTAGCTCAGATTGCCGACGTACAGCTTCTTGGACATGTCCTTTCTTCCTCCTTTAGTGGCTTAGCACGACCACATCGGTCGCCCGCGGTCCTTTTTGGTCCTCTTCAACTTTGAACTCGACGCTCTGTCCCTCCTCGAGGTTGCGGAAACCCTGGCCCCGGATCGCCGAGTAGTGGACAAAGACGTCGCCACCACCCTCTTGCTCGATGAACCCGTAGCCCTTGGCTCCATTGAACCACTTGACCGTCCCGGTGACTCGTTCCGACATTTTCGTACCTTTCGTACATTTGTTGTTAGGAGGAAGATACGGCTGGCGGACCAGATCAAATCGCGCCCAGACTCGTAAGCCTGGGCGCTGCGTGCTGTTTGCGAACCAGATTCTTACTCCATCCTACGGGCACATGATACACCCCTCCTCGAGAACTGTCAAGTTCGCGAATGTGTAGTTACAGCGCTCTGCGATGGATGATCAGGGGTGTTGCCGGCAAAGGGGCACCGTGCGAATACGGAGAGCCTGCAACTTGCGTTCTGGCTTGTTGGTGGTATAATCACAGAAGTGCAACTCTTTCCTGGAGATCGAGACTCCTGACGCAGGCCGCCATGCCAGACAAAGCAAATCCTTACATACCTGGCCAACCTGTAGACAATCCCAAACTCTTCTTCGGGCGTCGCGACCTGCTGGTGTCAATCGGCGAGCACCTGGTGAAGGGCCGGCGGGTTCTCCTGGTCACGTCCCCGGCGCGTATGGGCAAGTCTTCGCTTGTGCGACAGCTCCCCCACCACCTACCCCCTGACCTTCTCTCGGTGCGCGTCGACCTCCGCGAAGAGAATGCCCGTACTCTCGACCGGCTGCTGTGGCACCTGGCTGTGGCTCTGTCGGAGCAACTTGGGCGCTATCTGGACGAGGAGTTGCCGGCGCCCGAGTGGGCCGCGTTTGAAGCACGGACTGGGGAGCTGGTGGACAGCTTCTGGCCCTCGCTGCGGGCAGTCCTGGGCGACCGTTCCCTGGTGCTTCTCCTGGACGACGTCCACTGCCTGGCAGACGTTCCCGATGGCCTACTGGACAAGATGATGGCTGTGCTCGCCGGCTGGCGAGACCGCGATGACCACGTGGCCTTTGTCCTGACCTCTGACGTCGGTGCCCAGGAGAGCCTGGTGCGCAGCTACTCGCAACTCCTGGCCGGCTCCGTGGCCTACAGCCTCGGCCCGTTGAACAGCGAGGAGGCGACGCGCTTGATCACCTGGCCGGTCGATGGGGTGCTGACCTACGACTATGGCGTAGCGCGGCACATCATCGAGATCGCCTCCGGCCAGCCGTATTATCTCCATCTGCTCTGCTTCCAGGTTTATAACCGCTGTGCCCCGGCCGGCTGGGTCAACCTCCACGACGTCGACCTCGTCGTCGCCGACCTCGTCGGGCGCGAGATTGCCGACTTTCGCCACGTGTGGGACGAGTCGAGCCCGGCGGAACAGGCGGTCCTGGCGGCCCTCGTTTCCCTCCGGGGGGCCCGAGGCGTGGCGACCATCCAGGAGGTGCGCACAATTCTGACGAACGCAGGTGCCCGGCCCGACCGCGGCCAGGTGGCGACAGCGCTGGAAGCGCTGGCCCAGCGCGGTATCGTCGAACGGCTGGGGGCGCTGACGTATCGCTTTCGCGTGGCCCTTCTGCGCGATTGGCTCGCCGAGCGCCTCGACCTGCAGCAGGTGGCGCGCAGCACGCGCTGGGACACTGCCGGGGCGAGGCCGTCAGGCGGAAAGCAGGTGTCGATGCTTGCCCCGAGCCGCGCCCGCCCGCCCGCGCCACTGCGCAAGGAGGAGGAACCCGCGGAAGAACCAGAAGAAGCGCCGGCCGTGAGACGCAGGCGGGGCAGGATGTGGATGGCTCCGGCGGCCGTCGGTGGCCTTGTGTTGTTAGCCTGGCTGGGGTCCATTCTGCTCAAGGATCTTCCGGCGACACCCGCGTCTCCGAGCGCGACGCTGGCTCCTCCGGCGGCCCGCGCCACCCAGACCTCGGCGGCAGCGACTGCAGGGCCCACCACTCTCCCGGCCGTCTTGGCTTCGTCGACGGCGATCCCCGAGCCTAGCGGCACGCCGACGCAGACCCCACCAGTTGTCCTGGCCCGTCCCATGCCGTCGATCGCCTACCAGTCTCGACCTCAAGGCGAGGCAGCCTGGTCTCTGGTGGTCATGGACAGCGACGGAGGCAATCGCACCGTCGTTACCCCGGGCCAATCCGGTTTTCTGGCGCCGCCGGCCTGGTCGCCCGACGGCTCCCGGCTGGTTCTCGTCTCGGATCGAAGCGGCTTCCCGGACCTGTGGCTGGTAGACCTCGACGGCAGCAACGCCGTCAACCTCACCTTGGATGAGGCGAAGGATCATTCGCCTGCCTGGTCACCTGACGGCCAGTGGATCGCCTTTGCCTCGCTGCGCGATGCCGTCTATTGGGAGTTGTACCTTATGCGCGCCGACGGCAGTGACGTGCAGCGCCTCACGTGGTGGGAGGACGCCTCTGATCTTTCGCCCTCGTGGTCGCCGGATGGAAAGCGCCTGGCCTTTGCCAGCAAGCGCGACGGCAACTGGGAGATCTATACCATGGACCGTGATGGGGGGAACCTTCTGCGCGTCACCGACCACCCTGCCGACGACACCAATCCGGCCTGGTCACCCGACGGCAGCCGCATCGCTTTCGAGAGCCTGCGCGAGGGGTATGCCGAGATCTGGATCGTGCCCGTTGCCGGTGGCGAAGCGCATAATATCAGCAATGCGCCGTTCTCCAGCGAGCATGGCCCCACCTGGTCGCCCGACGGCAGCCGCATCGCCTTCTACTCGGACCGCGACGGTGAGTGGGACATTTATGCCATGGACGCCGACGGGTCGGACCTCCTCAAGCTGACGCCGGATGACGCCAACGACCAGGTTCCTGCCTGGCGTCCGTAACCGCGTGCCGCCCTCTGCCGAGCTGCACAAGTTGCCGGTCTGGAACAAAGCCGCCGGCGTCCTATTCGTCGCCGAGGTCTTGGCACTCCTCCCCGGTGCTCTGGTGCCAGCCATTCTCCAACCCCGCGCCGTCAAACGCCTCGAGTGCTGCCTCGTATTCTTCCCAGGTGACCTTCCGGTTTAGCGCTGGATCGTCCAGGGCGCGGTAGGCCGGGAAGTACTGATCCATGATGCTGACGTGAACCTGAGGCGAGAGCTCGGTGGCGATCCAGTGCAGTACCCGGTCCGTTCCTGCCAGGCCGCCGGGCAGCACCATGTGGCGCACGATCAATCCCCGCTGTGCCAGTCCATCGCCGTCCACGAGCAGCTCGTGGCCCACCTGGCGGACCATCTCCTGCAGGGCACTGCGGTTGACCTCGACATAACTCCTGAAGCCGGAAAGTCTGCGGGCAACAGCGTCGTCGGCGTATTTCATGTCGGGCAGCCAGAGATCTATGACACCTTCCAGCAGGCGGAGCATCTCCGGTCGTTCGTAGCCGCTGGTGTTGTACAGCAGGGGCAGGCGGAGCCCAGCGCGGACGGCATGGGGCAGTGCTGCCAGAATGGCCGGCATGAAGTGGGTGGGGGTCACAAAGTTGATGTTGTGCGCGCCTTTGCGCTGCAGCTCCAACATCATGCCTGCCAGGCCCTCGGGGCTCACGTCCCGCCCATGCCCCATCTGGCTGACGGGATAGTTCTGGCAGAAGCGGCAGCGGCCTGTGCAGCCTGAAAAGAAGATGGTGCCCGAGCCCCGGCTGCCGCTGATGGGTGGCTCTTCCCAGCGATGCAGGTTCCAGCTCGAGACCCGCGGTTGGTCGCCACTGCGGCAAAGGCCCTGCTCACCTGCCAGGCGGTTGACGTCGCAGCGGTGGGGGCACAGCTCACACGCTGCCATCATCGCCCGCGCCTCAGCAGCCCGGCGCGCCAGCTCGCCGCTGCGCGCGAGGGTGACGTAACCCGGCTCAGATCCGGCCATCGGCTTGGCTCATCGTCGGAGAAAGCAGGCAGGGCTGCCACGTGGCAGCCCCATTACCTGCAAACCTAGGGCGTTGGCTCGGGCAGAACATTGTCTATGTCCAGCGCGAAGGTCGCCGTCACGCCGTTGGCGTCAACGGTGTACTCACCGGCGGGCAACCCCAAGACGTCCAACGGCACGACCTCTTCAAAAGGCACCAGCGCCTCGGTGCAGATGGCGTCGGCCGGCCGCTGGGTGGTGAGCTCGATGCGGAACAGGTTCTCCTCGCGCGTCGTGGTCACTTGATCCAGGGTCGTGCAGCCATCTGGTAGGTTGCCGCGCACCACGGCCTGCACCTGCACCGGGAAAGATTCCAGGATCAACACATCGAGGCTTTCTACTACGGCCACGCCCTGGACCACGTCCCCCGGTGCCGGCGCCGAGGTTGGCTCGGGCTCTGCGGTGGGCGACGGCTGCCCCGCCGGCGCGCAGCTGAGCAAAGTCACGGACAGCAGCGTGAGAGTCGCTATCACAAACATCCTGCCCTTTGTGTCAAACACGTGCTCTTCTCCTTCTACAGGCTCTGATCCACTCTTAATGACGTGCCGTATCGAGTCGAGTTCCAAGCACTCACCAGCAGTCTACTAGGGCGGCTCGCTGCTGTCAAATCACAATCAAGACTTTGCTTCGGTCTGGTCAAATACTTGACAAAACCAGGACAATGTGATATGATAGGAGCATGGAAAGAGAACCATACTACAATCTCAAGGCCGTGCTCAGGCAAACTGGGCTAAAGGCCGACACGCTGAGGGCCTGGGAGAGGCGCTATGGACTGCCCAACCCCAAGCGCAGTGAGGGAGGCCACCGTCTGTATTCCCGCCGGGAGATTGAGACGATCCAGTGGCTCATCGACCGCCAGCGGGAGGGGCTGAGCATCAGCCGTGCCGTGGATCTTTGGGAGCAGATCGTGGCGCAGGGCGGCGATCCTTTGCGCAGCCCCGGGGCAGAGCCAGCAGCAGCGCCGGTGCTGGTGGCGGGTGAGTCGGTTGCCGAGCTGCGCGAGGCATGGATTGCTGCCTGCCTTGCTTATCAGGAGCAGGGTGCCGAGCAGGTACTGACCCAGGCCTTTGCCCTCTACCCTCCCGAAACAGTCGCCCTCCAGGTCTTGCAGAAGGCCATGTCGCACATCGGCGATGCCTGGGCGAACGGGGAGGTGACAGTGCAGCAGGAGCATTTTTGCTCCGGGCTTGCCGTCCGGCGCCTCGAGGCACTGATCATGGGCGCTCCGCCGCCGTCACGTTCGGGCCGGATCGTAGTTGCCTGCCCGCCCCACGAGGAGCATGCCATCAGCCTTCTCGTGCTGACCTTCCTGCTTCGGCGCCAGGGTTACGAAGTCATCTACTTGGGCACCAACGTGCCTCTCGACCGGCTAGAGAGTATGGTTCAGGCTGCCAAACCGCAGCTCGTCATCCTGGCTGCCCAAGCGCCTGCCACCGCTGCCTCGCTGCAAGAAATGGCGTCTTCCCTGGAGCGTGCCGGCGTGCGCGTCGCCTATGGTGGCCTGATCTTTAACGTCATGCCCGATCTGCGGCAAAAGACTCCCGGCCGATTCTTGGGCGAGACCGTGGACCAGGCGCTGCACGCCATCGACGCGCTTGTCGAAAGACCACCGGTCTAGTCCGCTCGCACGGCCGTGCCGCGCGCAGCCCTGACGAAACCAAACGGAGGAAAAGATGCGTTTTATCCTTACCGGGGGCACCGGCCTCATCGGCAGGGCCCTGACCGCCAGCCTAACGGCCGATGGGCACGAGGTAGTTATCCTGACAAGATCTCCCGGACGTGTCGCCGGCCTGCCACCCGGCGCCTGCGCCGTGGGCTGGGACGCACGTACGTCTGAGGGCTGGGGTGAGCTGGTGAACGGCGCCCACGGCATTGTGAACCTTGCCGGCGCCAACATTGCCGGGGAGGGCCTTCTGCCGACGCGCTGGACGGCTGCCCGCAAAGCCATCCTGCGCGACAGCCGGGTCAACGCCGGGAGGGCTGTGGCCGAAGCCGTGGCCCTCGCAGACGCCAAACCGGCTGTTCTCGTCCAGACCTCGGGCGTGGGTTACTATGGAGACCGTGGTGACGAATGCCTCAACGAGAATTCAAGCCCCGGGCCAGATTTCCTGGCCCGTTTGGCAGCCGAGGAATGGGAGACGTCGACCGAGGCAGTGGAAGGGATGAGAGTGCGCCGGATTGTGATCCGCAGTGGGGCGGTCCTCGACGCCAGGGAGGGCGCTCTGCCCCGGTTGGTCCGTCCCTTCCGGTTCTTTGTCGGCGGGCGCCTGGGGAATGGCCGCCAGTACCTACCCTGGATCCATCTGGACGACCAGGTCGGCGCGATCCGTTTCTTGATAGACCAGCCGGGTGCCTGTGGCCCGTTTAACCTTGTGGCGCCCGAACAGGTGACGAACGCGGAGGCAGCCCGCACGCTCGGCCGGGTGCTGAACCGGCCTTCCCTTGTTCCGGTCCCCGGCCCTGCGCTGCGCTTGGCGCTCGGCGAACTGGCCAGCGTCCTGCTAGGAGGCCAACGAGCGAGTGCCGGCAAACTCCTGGGGCTCGGCTATCGCTTCCAATTCCCAACCCTTGAGTCGGCTCTGCGAGACCTGCTGGCATGACGAGCCGCCGCGAACCAACCCGTTGGCGCCCGCGTATCCCCGGTGCTCGGCAATGACGCGTGTGGTCGTCATCGGTGCCGGCGTGGGCGGACTGGCAGCCGCCGCTTTGCTTGCCCGGGCCGGCCTCGACGTCACCGTCCTGGAAGCCCACGTCTACGCGGGCGGCTGCGCGGCGACCTTTTACCACAAGGGCTACCGGTTTGATGCCGGCGCTACCTTGGCCGCCGGCTTCTATCCTGGGGGCCCTATGGACCTCCTGGCCAGGGCTGCGGACATTGATCTGTGGCCTATCCGGCCGGCTGAGACGGCCATGGTTGTTCACTTGCCGGGAGGCGAGACCGTGGCACGCCAGTGCGGCGAGGACCGTTGGGCAGAGCTGCGGCGCGCATTTCCCGGATCCGAGGCTTTCTGGCGCTGGCAGGAAGCCACTGCCGACGCCCTGTGGGATCTTGCCCTTCGTCTGCCCTCCTGGCCGCCCCGCTCCATCACCGACCTGGCACGCCTGACCGCCACCGGTGCGGGCTGGGTGGGTGGGGACCTGAAGCGCCTGCGGCCATCGCTGGCCGTCGATGCCCTGCGGCCGATGGCGGCCCACCTGCGCGGTGCTGCCGAGAATCTGCGTCTCTTTGTCGACGCCCAGCTCCTGATTTCGGCACAGACCACCAGCAGTTACGCGAATGCCCTGTACGGTGCGTCGGCCCTCGACCTTCCCCGCCGCGGCGTGGCCCACGTAGAAGGGGGCATAGGAATCCTAGCCGCCCTCCTTGTCGATGCCGTGCGCAGAGCAGGGGGTCGCGTCGAGTTCCGCCAGGAGGCGGCGCGCATTGTCGTGGAGGGACCGGGCCCTGGCCGGCCGGTAGCGGTCGAGACAAAGAAGGGCGGCTCCCTTGCTGCTGACTTGGTCGTTGTCAACCTCCCGCCCTGGAACGCTGCTTCCCTCCTGGGAGACCGGGCTCCGCGCCGCCTCGCACGGCTCCCGGCACGTCCTCGGGATATGTGGGGCGCGTTTGTCGCCTACCTTGGGTTCGACGCGAGCCTCGTGCCGTCCACCTTCCCCCTGCACCACCAGGTGGTCCTCGGCCAGCCATGCAACCCACACACCGCAGACGGTACCGGGCCGGCGCCCAATGAGGGCAACACCCTGTTCCTGTCTCTGAGCCCGGCCTGGGACGTGGGCCGCGCGCCAGCGGGGCAGCGCGCCCTGACCCTCAGTACTCATAGCTTGCTTGAGCCCTGGTGGAACCTCCACGCCGAGGACCGGCCGGGCTACGAGGCCCGCAAGGAGGCGTACATGGAGCGGATCTGGCAGGCGGCCGAAGTTGCGATTCCGGGTCTGCGCGAGGCTGCAAGCCTTGTTTTGCCCGGCACGCCTGTCACGTTCGAGCGCTTCACGCACCGTGCCTGGGGCTGGGTCGGCGGCTTTCCGCAGACGGATCTGTGGCGCGCCTGGGCGCCTTACCTGGCACCCGGCCTTTGGCTGGTTGGCGACAGCATCTTTCCCGGCCAGTCGATCCCGGCGGTGGCTCTCGGCGGCATGCGCGTGGCCCTGGACGTGGTAGGGAAAACCGGCGGCGCCTGAGAGCCGGCCGCGTTGGAGCAGGGCGCATCCTACACGCCAGGTTCCGGCGTGGTTGGACTGCGGGGGAAAGGCCAGAGGCGCTGCGGTACGGCAGTTCCGAACAAAGAAAAGCACAGTCTACGGGACTGTGCTTTCGCTTGTGCCGTGAAGAGGAAAGCGGACGGACTAGCGGCTCAGCAGCTCGTGCCCGGCGGCGCGCCAGGCGTTGAACCCGCCGTCCAGCTCCATCACATCCTGATAGCCTTCGCTGGCCAACACCTGGGCTGCCGAAGTGCTCATGCTGCCGCTACGGCAGTAGAGCACGATGGGCGCCTCCTTATCGGGCAGCTCGTCCAGATGGGCCTCGATCTCGTTATAAGGGATGAATAGGTCCGTGTCCCGGATCTCGCCTTCGTACGGGATATGGACGTTGACCAGGGTGAAGTCCTTTGTCTCCAACATGCTGGCCAGCTGCTCGACGCTGATATCAGTGTAGCCGTCGGCATTCTTTCCCTCGCCGGCGGGTGCAGTATCACTCCCGCCGCTACAAGCCGCCAAGGCTAGGATGGCCATCAGGAGGGCCGGCAGCCAAGCGATACGCCGTTTGAACGCTCCATTACTCCACATCTTCTTCACCGCTCTTTTCTGTTTCGGCCTGCAACGCCTCTTCAACCCGGTCATCCAACATGACCTCGACGCCATTGCCATCTGGATCAACGAGCAACGTGCTCGTGCCCTGCTCCGTGTCACGCGCGGCAAACTCCAGGCCCGCTGCCTCACTCCGTGCCAGGACGGCGCGCCACGCAGCTTCGTCGGGAATGCGCAGGCCGAAGGACAACATCCCCACCGCCTCCAGAGGCGGGCGAGGGGCGCCCCGGCTCGCCCAGATGTTCAATCCGACGTGGTGGTGATAGCCGCCGGCTGAGAGAAACAGGGCGCCGGGATAGCTGCGCTGCGTCACCTCGAGCCCCAGTACTCCGCGGTAGAACGCCTCTGCCTGGGCGAGGTCCGAGACATGCAAGTGCACGTGACCTATGTCTGTTTTAGGGTCGATGCCCTGCCAGGGCTCATCGTCCAGGGCGGCCTCGGCCAATAGCGCCTGCACATCGAGGGGATCGGTGCCCATCGCAACCTGGTCTCCCCGGCGGGGCCAGTCACTCCGAGGCCGGTCGGCGTACAGCTCGATGCCGATGTCATCTGGATCTGAGAGATAGATGGCCTCGCTCACCTTGTGGTCTGAAGCGCCCTGCAACAGGTAGCGATTTGCCGCCAGGCGGGCAAACACGCGGGCCAGGGCGCTCCGGTCGGGAAAGCGAATGGCCAGGTGATACAAGCCCGTTGTGCCGGGCGGCTTGGGAAGCGCTTGGGTCCGTTCCGTCAACAGAAGCTGGTAGGGCGGTTCGCCGGTGGCGGAGAGAGCAACTGACTCGACCAGGCGAGGCGGATGGTACGTTTTGAGCGCTCGTTTGAAACCGAGAAGCTCCTCGTAGAACCCCAGCGAGCGCTCCAGGTCCGAGATCTGCAGGTGCACATGGCCGATACGGGTACCGTCTGGAAGCCTAAACCTGTCGTTCGCCATCATTCCCTCCACCGGTTCTGAACGCTGTGCGAGCTCTTCGGGGCGTGCAGTGGGCGCTTGCGGTCCGTCTCACTTCGCGCCCCAGCACCCACTGCCGGCCCAAAAATCCCTTGCAGCACATTAGTCACTATCCGTGAGCCTCCGGTCTCGGAACGCCGGCACCCGCGTGCGGTCGCGCGGTTCGCCGCGGAAGATCAGTCCCGGCCGCCAGGGGGTTCCCAGGGCAGGCAACAGCCAGCGGTCGACGCCCCACCAGCCTGCCGTCTTCCAGGCCAGAATGAGCAGGATCGAGAGGAGGAGCAGGATGGGATTGGTGCTCACCGCCCCCGCCAGCAAGAAGTTGACGTTCATGAAGGCGGCAAAAAAGGCCGCGATACCTGTAAAGGCGCCCAAGATCAAAGCAATGCCTACCAGCGTCTCACCCACGGCCACCATCCGGCCCCACAGCGCTGCGTTTGGCAAAACCACGTTCTCCAGGAAGGTTGCATACCAGCCTTGGACCTGCGGATGCTCACCGCCGGTCTGAGACAGCGCGCCCTGAACAAACCCGGTCAAGGCCGTGCCTGCTTGAGCGCCCATCCATGCCGGGCTCGTAATCTTGCCGATGCCCGATGTTAGCCACGTCAGTCCTACATACAGTCGCACAAAGAGCCAGATCCACGACCACTTCACGTCTTCCAAGAGAGCTCGGGATACAGGAGAATCCTCGAGCGCCACAATCTCTCGCCTCTGTCTTTCCGATAGCCTAGCCATCTCACGTTCCTTTCTTCTATCCACGGCAACGCAGACACCGGTAACCGCAGTTGATCATGGGCAGGCCGCCTTAGTGTGCAGGGCCCACCAAGCACAAATACCTTACCACATTGCCCCTGGCTTGTCCATGTATCGGGATACATTGGAGGGATACAGAGAGGGATACAGATCAACCAAACTCGCAGGACATGCGAATCCTCAGTATATCATTTCTCCGCGCACAAATGCCCCGGTGCGAGGGTCCTGAGGTCTCTCAAAAAAGCTCTCCACATCCGCCACCTCCGCGATGCGGCCGTCGAGGAGGAGGGCGACGCGGCTGGCCAGCCTCTTGGCCTGGAAGACGTTGTGAGTGACCAGCACCAATGTAGTCCCCTGGTCCCTGTTAAGACCCATCACGATGTCCTCAATGAGGCCGATGTTGTAGGGATCGAGATTGGCCGTCGGCTCGTCCAAGAGCAGGACCTCGGGCTGGAGGACGATGGCACGTGCCAGGGCTACACGTTGGGCTTCTCCGCCGGACAGCGTTCTGGCCCTCTGGCGGGCGAGGTGGGCCAGTCCCACGCGCTCCAGAGCCTCGGCCACCGGCTCATTCCGCCCATGGCGGCCACGCAGCTGCAGCCCGTAGGCCACGTTGGCCTGCACGCTCCGGTTGAGCAGGAGCGGGCGCTGGAAGACCGTCGTCACCCGGCGCCTGTACTCTACGGGCATGGTCTGGGAGGGTCCGAACTCGACGTCGCGGAACCGTACGCGGCCCGCCGTCGGCGGCTCCAAGAAATTCAGGAGCCTGAGGAGCGTGCTCTTTCCGGCGCCGCTGGGACCAACCAGGCCCAGGGTTTCGCCCCGGACGATCTTCAGGTTGTCGACTTGCAGCACACAGCGCCCTTTGTACTCTTTCGTCACGCCCTGCAGGCGATACAGGTAGTCGCTCATTCGTCAAAGGTCCTGCCCTGAAGTCGAAGCATGGCTACATTGGCCAGGAAGGCCAACGACAGGAGGATCACGCTGATGGCCATGGCGAGCTCAAAGTTCCCCTTGCGAGTCTCCAGCACGATAGCAGTGGTCAGCACTCGCGTCTTGTTCTCGATGTTGCCGCCCACCATCATCACCGCGCCCACTTCCGATATAATGGCGCCAAAGCCGGCAATGATCGAGACGATGACGCCGATGCGGGCTTCCATGAGCACAGCCGCTGTTGTCTGCCAGCGCGTTGCGCCTAAGGCCTGCACCTGCTGCCGCAGTCCCGGGTCGACACCGATCACGGCGGCCATGGTAAAGCCGGCCACAAGGGGAAAGGCGATGATGGTCTGAGCCGCGATCATTGCCCCCGGCGTGAAAAGCTCCGGGATGAGGGCCGACTGCAGTGAGCCTAGGGGGCCGCTACGCGACAGCATCAGATAGACAAACAGGCCCACCACGACCGGCGGAAAGCCCATCCCGGTGTATAGCAGGGCGATGGCAAGCCGGCGCCCCGAGAAGCGCGTGAGGCCCATGACCGCGCCCAACGGGATGCCGACGACTGTGCTGAAGAGCAGAGCGATGCCGGATACCTGCAGTGAAAGCAGGACGATCTCGACCAGGTCAGGATCGGCCGACAAGATCAACCGTAGCGCTTCCATCAGGCCGCCTAGAATCTCGTCGATGTCGCAACTCCTGATAGGCTGCCGGCTGCATCCGCCGCACGGCGCGTCCGGAGGGCGGCAAAAAAGAAGGCGTCTCTTGGGAGACGCCGAGCCGCAATCCTGCCGGCGCATCCCCTTTCCACCCTGGGAGGTGGGGCCGTTTCCAGCCACACCCTGCCGTCCTCGCTCCCTGGGCGCACCGCAAGGTCGCCGGTAGGCCACGAGGCTCGGAGATGCAGTGTCCGTCTTGTTTGTGAACCGCGGAGATTATAGCACGCGTCCCCTTCGCTGTCAACTCACCCGGCCGCGGAGAACCCCCGTGGCACGCCGCTCATGGGGCAGGAGAGCCAGGCCCGTTTGACAAATGGGCTGCCTGCTGCTATATTTAGTGTATTATGGACACCAAGTGGGCTGCCGACCACCTGGGGACTGGCATGCCGAGTGATTACCGGCTGGTCACCGTTAACGTTACCATCTTTTGCTTGCAGGGAGACGACTTGCACGTGTTGCTCACCTGCCCGGGCTCGGACGCGGCTGCCTGGGCGATCCCCGGTGGTCCCATTAAGCGGGATGAGGACCTGGAGGCCGCCGCGGTGCGCACCCTGCGGGATGAAGCCGGCTTGTGCGACGTGTACCTGGAGCAGCTGTATACCTTTGGCAGGCCCGCGGGCCTGCCTGGTGAAGCGGCAATTGCCGTCGTCTACCTGGCCGCAGTGTCCGGAGTTGACGCCGGTTCCGAGGAGGGCGCGCGAGTAGGTGGTTGTCGCGAGGAAGGTGAAGCTCAAGTGAGCTGGTGGTCCATGTATGACTTGCCCCCTCTAGCCTTTGACCACGCAGCCATCTTAAGATATGCCCTCACCCGACTACGCTTCAAGCTGGAGTACACCGCGGTGGGTTTCGAGCTGCTGCCGCCAACCTTCACCCTTAGCGAGCTGCAGAAGGCTTACGAGGTGATCCTGGGCGAGGAGCTGGACAAGCGCAATTTTCGTCGCAAGATTTTGGGCGCGGGCGTGATCGAGCCCAGTGGTGGCACCCGCAGCGGTGAAGGCCGCCCGGCGCAGCTGTATCGTTACCGCGACGACGCCGTCGCTGAGGTCAAGGCGCGCCGCCTCTTTCCCTGAACGACAGGCGCCAGTGGCGCCATAATTGTGGGACAATTCGCCCGGATTGCCCTCTGTCTTCGGGCCCACCGCAGTAGTACCTTCATCCTATTGCCAGCATGGCGGCTTGCCGCTATACTGGCAATCATGCTTAGAGGAACCAATGGTGGGTTCTAGCCCGGCACCGAAGGAAGGTTGGGCGAAGATGCCGGGAGCTCCTGAATACTTCACAGATCGCTGGCGCCGGGCTTGCTCTCTGGGTGGCACCCTGGAAAGGAGCAGATCGCATCTGCTTCTAACCCGTCTTTTGGAGGTGCTGATGAGCGCAAGGCGTGCGGCCGGCGTGAGCCGTGCACAGGCATTTTCCCTGCTTCCTCTGTACGCAAAGCACCGCTGTTCCTTGTCCGCGTCGGAACTGCGTTACCTCGGGTACTGCCGCCTCTCATTGGTTGCCTTCGAGCAGTCCATGGAGCCTTCGTGCCACTGATGGGTAAAGACCTTTGCCCGGCCCCACAGGCCAGCAACCCACCAGCGACGGGACGTCCAATCTAGGATCAAAGCGATCCACAGCTCGATCAAGCGAGGGAAACAAATGAGACAGAAAAAGTTGGCCCGCTCGAGTAGAACACTGGCCGTAGCTTTCTCACTGCTGTTGCTCACCACAACCTTTGTGCACACTGGCAGCACGGGGATGTCCAATTCCGCGGCCCAAGCCGACAGCACCGTTGCTCAAGTCCCTACGTGGACTGACTGCTCGGTGAGCAGAATGGGGTCCACGCTGATGAGCTTGCCAGAGTTCAGTGATTCCACAGGGCCGGAGCTGGCGAGCCTGGCCGAGGACGGCTACGTGGGCCTGGCCGGCTCTCCGACCCGCGACATA
>JBFYTF010000516.1:0-3015 GCA_041300865.1 Anaerolineae bacterium | reverse complement strand
ATGGCCGGCACGCTGCCGTTGAACGAGGAGCCCAGCGCCACGATCGCGGCACCAACGGTGCTGGAAGGCTGCGTGACAGACCCGAGGTTGGCCCCGTCATTGGTACCCGACACCAGTAGGTCGGGGAGGCGCCCGCTGCGCTCCCGCGCGATGTCGATGGCTACAAGCGCGCTGGTCGCCGGTTCCGCGCTTTCAGTGCCATCGGGTGCCAATGCAACGGAATACTCCAATGCTCCCTGGTCCGCGAGATCACGCTCCTTCCTGATCAACAACAGCTCTGATTCATTGATCGCGGCGCTACTGCCGCTCTGCTGGTTCAATGGCCCCGCCAAAGTGACGGTGTGACCGGCATCCACCAGCGCTCTCTTGACGGCCTGGATGCCCATCGCGTCCCATCCGTCGTCATTGGTGAGCGCGATGTCGAGCGTCCAACCGATGGAGGGGGCGCTGATGCAGAGTGCCGCGGCGGCTAGTGCGGCGCCGATACGGGATGCGATTCTGTTCATGACGACCCCACTCGGGTTGAAAGACGCTTTTAGGGCGGAGAGTGCGTGAACGTGAAGATCCTCGGCGTGAGGAGCAAGCCAGAATCCGGCCCACGCTGAGTTCCCTCGGCGATGTAATTGCGCAGGCCGACCGTGAATGTGCCGCGGAGGCCTTTGCTGATAACGTTGCCGGACTTGTCCTTTAGGTCGGTGTCCAGCGCGAGGGCGGTGATAACTCCTATTGGCTTGAACGCGTTCATCGTTTTGACCTCGCCTCACGGGAGCTCTGCAAGCCGAACCGATCCGCACCCCACCGGATCCCTTTCGAAAGCATAGACGCAAGGCGTTCGCTCGGTAATGTCCCGAGGGACAGAAAAAGGACAGGGTCATTGAGCCCGGGGATTGTCCCCGTGGACAGTGCCCGGCCGGGAACTTGGGCTGTCAGCGCTCAGCGGGGTCGCCGGTCCAGCCCATGCGGGCGGCATGAGCTAGGATCTGAGCGCGGTTGCGTAGGTGCAGGCGATCCATGATCTGGCCCATGTGATACTTGACCGTGCGCGGGCTAAGGCACAGCCGTGCCCCGACCTCCTTGTACGACAGCCCCGCCGCCACCAATCGCAGCACCTGGAGCTGGCGGGCGCTCAGCACGGACGTCGACGATGCCTGCCCGGTATGCGTTGAAGCCGCCGCAGCCGTGGCCTGGTGTTCCGGGCCATGGAGGCGGGCGAGTTCTTCCAACAGCTTTGCCGCCAGACCCGGCGAGAAGGGCGGAATGCCCTCCCGGGCCTGTTCGAGTGCCTCCACGAGGGTCGCGGTGTCGATGTTCTTGGTCAGATAGCCGCAGGCACCGGATCTGATTGCGTCGAACAGGTCGTCGTCTTCGTCCGAGGTGGTCAAGATGACAATCCTGGCCTGAGGTAGCTTGGCCTTGATCAGGCGGGTGGCTTCGAGACCGTTGCATCCCGGCATGCGGATGTCCATCAGAATCACGTCGGGTCTGAGCGTGCACGCCAGGTCGACGGACTCCAGCCCGCCGACTGCCATGCCGGCGACCTCGATGTCGTGGGCCTCGAGCAGGCTCTGCAGCCCTTCCAGCATCAGGCGGTTGTCGTCAACCAACAGCACTTTCACCGGTCTTCCCCCCGTGGTCACGGGTCGGCACGTTCAAGGTCAGCACCGTGCCGGTTCCCGGCTTCGAGTCGATCGTCATCGAGCCGCCGATCTGTTGCATGCGATCGCGCATGAACCTGAGCCCGAAGTGACTATCACCTGCGCCCCCGTGCCCGTTGCTGTCGAATCCAGTCCCATCGTCCAGGATGGTGACATGGGCGTGGGTCGCGTTCAGACCAATCCTGACGTTCACGTTTCCGGCGCTCCCATGCCTGCGGGAGTTGCTCAAGGCTTCCTGGACGACGCGCAGCAGGTGGACGCCGGCCGCAGGCTCGAAGGTGTCTTCTCCAACTCCGTCCGAGACCGCAAGCTCGGTCCGAATGCCGTAGTGCGTTTGGTACTTCTGGAGGTACGTCCTGAGCGTCGGAATAAACGACCATCCTTGGGGCGAGTCCGCCTTGAGACCGAGTATGGACTCTCGGACGTCGGCGTGCGCCTCGTGGGCCACGTCCGCCAGCCGTCCCAGCACGGTCTCTGCCTTTTCCATCTTCCCGCTGCGTACCCACTGCAGAGCGGCCTGGGCCTGCAATCCGACATATCCGAGGGTCTGACCGATACCGTCGTGCAGCTCGCGAGCGAGACGCTCGCGTTCCCGGAGCGTCGCGACGACCTCCTGCTGCTCGACAACCCGTGTCTGCGTCTGTCTGTGCTCGGTGGTGTCGTGCAGCAGGAGCAGCTCGCCGACCAAATCGCCATTCCGGTCTCTCAGAGGTGTCCGATTGACGTCGTACACGCGCGGCGCATCCGGCGTTCCGAGGATGATTTCGGCCCGGTCCGTTCCTGTATCGTCGGGGCCTTGCGGGATGCCGGAATCGAGCGGCAAGAACCCGGACAGGGACCGCCCCCGGAGGCCGGCCGCGGGAATATCGAGAATCGAAGCTGCCATGGGATTCACGTCGAGGATTCGACCCTTGCGGTCCAGCACGAACATGCCTTCGCGCATCTGTTCGAGCACGGATGCACGGGCCGCGGTCAGCGGATCGATCATGTGAAAGCGCAGGAACGCGATCGCATAGGCGGTGGCCACGACTCCGACCGTGAAGAATGCCGATTCTCCCGGACCGAACCAGCCGGTATCCATCTTGTCGAGCGTGTACCCGACCCGCCCCAGCACCTGTCCGGACAGGATGATGGCGACAGGCCAACGGTGGCGTGGTGAGTGGACGGCCAGCCATCCCAGCACGGCCAGGTTGATGAGACCCAGCAGATAGACATAGCTGTTGAAGAACCAGTACAGCGGACCAGGCAACGGCACGAGATGCGTGGTGGTCTCGAAGCCGGTCCACATGAGGTGGTGGAGCGGATTGGTCGCGATCGTCAGCGCATTCAGAACTGGAACGAGGAACAGGAGGGCGTAGGT
>JBFYTF010000514.1:0-25915 GCA_041300865.1 Anaerolineae bacterium | reverse complement strand
GGCGCGGTACTCGGTCCTGGGTTTGAGCCGCGATGCGTTGTAGGGGGCAAGCAGCGCTCACGCGCCGCGCTTACGCTGTGCAGTCAGAGGAGCAGGCTTGACGGCGGAAGGGAAAGTGCGGCTGGTGTCGGGCAAGATCGTCTTCGGCGAGGGCAGCGAGGCTTTCTCCGGGGCAATCCTTACCGTGAGTCTGGAGGAGGTGGGCCGGGCCGATGCGCCGTCCAGCGTTGTGGCGGAGCAGACCAGGCACGGTGTCACCTGGCAACCAGGAGAGCCGGGACAGACGTCGTTCCAGTTGGAGGGCCCGGCGCCAGACAAAGCCGGGCAGTATATCATCAGCGCTCACCTGGACGTGGACGGAGACGGCAAGATAAGCCGCGGGGACTATATCACCATGGAAAGTTACCCGGTGCTGACCCGCGGCTATCCACGCCGAGTGACCGTGCATCTGAAGAGGATAGGCTAGGCGAAGAAGCAGTATGGTAGATCTGAGAGAAGTGTCAGCGACCTACCGCTCGCCCAACCGGGCTGATTATCCCGAGCTGGAAGGCTACACGCGTGACGAGATCTATGAGGACTCCCTGGGCGGCGGTGCGCTCTACCTGGCTGCGCGCATGGTCCGCACCATGCGCCTGACCCCTGGGGCCATTGTCTTGGATCTCGGCTGCGGCAAGGGAGCGACCTCCATCTTCCTGGCCAGGCACCTGGGCGCCCGGGTGATCGCCGTCGATCTGTGGACAGACGCGACCTTCTTGAATGAGAAATTCGCGGCACGCGGGTTCAGGGATCGCATTGTGCCCCTGAAGCTCGACGTCACTGCCCGCCTGCCGTTTGCCGCCGGCTACTTTGACGCCATATTCTGCATGAACTCTCTCAGCTTCTACGGCGGCAGGGTCGAATTCCTGGAGCACCTGCTGCAGCACCTCAAGAGGGGTGGGCAGTTCATCGTTGGCATGGAAACGCTCAACGCCGAGTTCACGGTTGAAGAGCGGCGGCATCCGCCGGCGGCGTTCAACTACAACCTCCCCCCGCCCCTCGAGCATGTCAATGTCGGGGAGGAAGACTTCTCGAAAATGCACTCGCCGCTGTGGTGGAAAAAGCTGTTCGAGGAATCGGGTTTGCTCCGGGTCGAGACCTGCTATGAGCTCGACGATGCCGAACTGCTGTATGAGGACCTGGTCAAGTATCAGATCGAGCACAATCTTGATCCGGCTGACGTTGACGTTTCGATCCGGCAAATTGAGTATGGACGCACACACCGTCCGGCCAAGACCCTCTTTGTGTTGAGCGCGGAGAGGCTGTAGATAACCGCCAGGCGGATGGTGCCATCGAGCAACCAGGGAAGGCAAGTAAAAGCGGATCTGAGGGGGCTGCCAGGCCTACTGCTTGCGCCTGGGCTTCGACCTTTGCCCGGGAGGCGAGGGGTGGTAGCGCGTCGCCCTGGAGTGACCCAGGTTTCAGGCCAGTTGCTCGCTCTCGCGCACGCTCAGGTCGACTCCCAACACCTCGCCCAACCAGCGACCCTTCTTCTCCCCGGCCCACAACTCGGTGTCGCAGCCAAGGGGGCACTCAACCACAACGACCATCCGGGCGCCGTCCAGCCAGACCTCCAGGTCCTTGACCGCGTCGGTGTGCGTGCGATCCAGGCCGTCGGCCAGCCGCAGAAGCGCGCCCAAGGTCTCCACTATCTCGCGCTCCTCCGGCTCTAAGCCGGCCAGGCCTTCGTGGCTCGCCTTTGGCCGGCCACCCCGGTGGTAGCGGGCGATGTTGGCCACGAGCCGTTTCTCTCGCTCGCTCAGGCCGGGCAGCTTGGCCTTCATGATGTAGCGGTAGGCCGTCTTGTGGTGCTCCTCGTAGCCTTCCACGTAGCCGATGTCGTGCAGCAACCCCGCGCACATGAGGAGGTCGCGGCAGCCGTCATCGAGACCGTGGAGGCCTGACGTCTGGTCGAAGAGGAGGGCAGCCAGGCGCGCGTCCTGCCGCGAATGCTCCTCTTCGAAATCCAGGCTGCGGCCCAGGGCAATGCAGGCAGCAAAGGTGTCTTCCATACTTCCCCCAAACGGCCTGCGAGGGTGCGAGGTACCGAAGTCGGGTGAAATCAGGTTTCGCCGCGCCTCGCAGCCAGTTTTGAATCGCACAAGAGCATTATAGCATATTCTCGTCCGACTGTCATGTCAATGATGCGACATTCGTTACCGCCTCGACCGTATGGCCGCACTAAACAGCCAGCCGAAACTTGCGACCCCCTACCTTCTATGGTATAGTTCGGCCGCACACGCTGCCGCACTCAAGGCTGCAATCAACGCTCTGTGCCTTAAACAAAGGGAAGCGATGGCCTTCGAAAGCTTGAACGACTTTGTCTCGCTTCTTGAGAAGCGGGGCGAATTAAAGCGGATTAGCGCGCCCGTCAGCGCCGAGCTGGAAATCACAGAGATCGTGGACCGGGTCAGCAAGGGCCCGGCCGCGAAAAACGTCGCCCTGCTCTTCGAGAACGTCAAGGGCCATGATGTGCCGGTACTGGTGAATGCCCTGGGCAGCGCCACGCGCATGGCCTGCGCCCTGGGCGTCGGCGAGTTGGACGAGCTCAACCGGCGCCTCAGCGCTCTGTTGGACACCCGCCTCCCCCAGGGGTTGCCCGCCGCCGCGGCGCGTGGCGCCGACCTATGGCAGGCGCTGCGCAGCGTGGGCCTGCGCCCACAACTCGTACGCCGCGCGCCCTGCCAGGAGATCGTCTGTACCGACGACGCCTCGCTGAACGAGCTGCCGATCCTGAAGTGCTGGCCGCAGGACGGAGGCCGCTACATCACCCTGCCGCAGGTCATCACCCGCGACCCGGTCACCGGCGTCCGCAACGTCGGCATGTATCGCCTGCAGCAGCTCGATGCCCGCACACTGGCGATGCACTGGCAGCGCCATAAGGGCGGCGCGGAGCACGAGCGCCAGGCGCGCGAGCAGCAGGCCGACCAGATCCCGGCGGCCATCGCCCTGGGCGGCGATCCGGCCGAGACATGGTGCGCCTCTGCACCGCTGCCGCCCAATGTCGACGAGTACCTGCTTGCCGGCTGGCTGCGGGGCCGGCCCGTGCGCTTTGCGCGAGCCGTGACCCAACCCTTGGAGGTGCCGGCGGGGGCCGACATAGTCATTGAAGGTTATGTCGACCTGTCAGACCGGCGCCTAGAGGGTCCATTCGGCGACCACACGGGCTATTACACGCCGCCGGACTACTTTCCGGCCTTTCACGTCACGGCCATTACCCGCCGGCACCAGGCCATCTACCCCGCGACTGTCGTGGGCCGGCCGCCCATGGAGGACTACTGGATGGGCAAGGCCACGGAGCGCCTCTTCTTACCCCTCATCCGCCTATTTCAGGGCGAGATCGTAGATGTGAACATGCCCGCCGAAGGCGTCTTTCACAACCTAGTCATCGTCAGCGTCCGCAAGCGCTTCCCGGGCCACGCCCATAAGGTGATTTACGGTCTCTGGGGCCTGGGCTTGCTGATGCTGGCCAAGGCCATCGTCGTCGTCGACGCCGACGTCGACGTCCAGGACCTGTCCGAGGTCGCCTGGCGAGTGCTGGGCAACGTCGACTGGCGACGAGACGTCATCATAGCCGACGGTCCGGTGGATGACCTCGACCATTCGTCACCACGGGCCGCCTTTGGCGCCAAGATCGGCCTCGACGCGACGGCCAAAGGGCCGGAGGACGGCCACCCCCGGGGCTGGCCCGAGGATGTGCGCAACCTGGATCAGATCCGCGAGCTGGTCGACCGCCGTTGGCAGGAGTACGGCCTGCAGTGAAGCAGATCCGAACGTTCCTGGAGATGATCCGTTTCGAGCACACCGTCTTTGCCCTGCCCTTTGCTTACCTGGGCATGGTGTTGGCTGCGGACGGCTTGCCGAGCTGGCACCAGTTCTTCTGGATCACCGTTGCCATGGTGGCAGCCCGCACGCTGGCCATGACCGTGAACCGGCTGGCCGACCGCGACATTGATGCCCGCAACCCCCGCACGGCCGGACGCGCCATCCCCGCCGGCCGGCTCAGTGTGAACGCTGCCCGGGTGGCAGCCGTTATTGCCGCGCTGGTGCTGGTCGTAGCGTCCTGGCAGCTCAACCCCCTCTGCCTGTGGCTGCTGCCTCTGGCCGCCGTCCTGCTCCTTGGCTACCACTATACCAAGCGGTTTACCTGGCTCAGCCATTGGGTCCTGGGCTTCACCGATGGCGCCGCAGCCATGGCCGCCTGGATTGCCATGCAGCCTACGGCCGATCCCGCCAGCCTGCTTGAGCCCGTGCCCTGGCTCCTCTGGCTGGGGGTCACAACCTGGATCGCCGGCTTCGACCTGCTCTATGCCTGCCAGGACACCGAGTTCGACCGTGCGTCCGGGCTGCACTCCGTGCCCGCACGCTTTGGCAACGCTACTGCCCTGCGGTTGGCCCGCGTCAACCACTTGTTGACGGTGGCATTCCTGGCGGCTACAGGCCTTCTGGCCGGCCTGGGCTGGCCCTTTTGGCTGGGGCTGGTCGCCATCACAGTGCTCCTCGTCTACGAGCACTCTCTTGTACAGCCTGACGACCTCTCGCGGCTGGACCTGGCTTTTTTCAACGTTAACGGTTATGTCGCCATCATCGCATTAATGGCTGTCCTGGCTGCAGTGCTGGTTCCGTCCTGACTCGGCAGTTGTGAGGAGATAAGAAACGAATGAAGATCTACAAGCTTCTCGTCCTGATCCTGGTCCTCGGCCTGGCGGGTGCCTGCGGCCCGGCGGCATCGCCGTCACCCCAGGGCACTGCCCAGCAGGAGACGAGCGCGGAAGGGAAAGTGGAGACGCTCCGCTTTGCCATGCTCCCCATCCTCGACGTCCTGCCCTTTCACGTGGCAGAGCAGAACGGCTATTTTGAGGAGGTTGGGGTTCAGGTCGAAGGGGTGGCAGTCAAGAGCGCCCAGGAGCGGGACACGCTGATTCAGACCGGTCAGGCGGACGGCATGGTCAGCGACCTCATCGCCGCAACGGTGTTCAACCAGGATGGAGCCCAGATCAAGGCGGTGCGCACGGCGCGCGCCGTCTATCCCGGGGCGCCGCAGTTTCGCCTGTTGGCCAAGCCGACCAGCGAGATCACATCGCCGGCGGGGCTGGCAGGAATCCCGGTAGCCGTCTCGGAGAATACTGTCATCGAATACATTACCCACCGCATGCTGGAGAAGGCAGGCCTCTCGCGCGAGCAGATCGCCGTGCAGGAGGTCACTGCCATCCCGGTGCGCTTTGAGCTGCTCATAAACGGCGAGATCGAGGCGGCGACGCTTCCCGATCCCCTCGCCTCGGGGGCCATGGCCGCCGGTGCGGTGCTCCTCATGGACGATACGGCCATCCCCGACCTGTCGCTGTCCATCGTCGCCTTCAGCGTCGAGACGCTGCAAGACAAGCCCGAGGCGGTACGCCGCTTTCTGCGCGCCTGGAGCATGGCCGTGGACGAGCTGAACAGCAACCCAGAAGCATACGACGGGCTACTCATCGAGGTCGGCCGCGTGCCAGAGTCGATCCAAGGCACCTTCGAGATGCCGCCCTTCCCGGAGGACATTGTGCCGAGGCCCGAGCCGGTGGCCGATGCCGTGCAGTGGGCACGGGACGAAGGCCTGGTGCAGAACGATGTACCCTACGACGAGATGGTGGATGACGCCTTCTTGCCTTAGCAGCGTCGACCGGCGATCATGGCCATGATCCAGGCCCGGGGTCTCACCTTTGCCTATCCCAACCAGCCCCCACTCTTCGAGGGCCTGGATTGGCAGATGGCCGCCGACGAATCATGGTGCGTGATCGGCCCCTCGGGCTGCGGCAAGTCGACGCTCCTCTACCTGGTGGCCGGGCTGCGCCATCCGACCTCGGGTGAGATCTGCATCGGCGGCGAGAGGCTGACTCGTCCACGCCCCCAAACGGGGCTGATCCTGCAGGACTATGGCCTGCTGCCGTGGGCCACGGTGGCCGAAAACGCTGCCCTGGGGCTGCGCGTCCGCCGCTTCTACGGCCCCGATGGCCGCCACGCGCCGAGTGGACAGAGCTTGCGGCGCTCCGAGATCGCGGAGCGAGCCGGCTTCTGGTTGGAGCGCCTGGGGATCGCCTCGCTGCGAAACCAGTACCCGGCCCAGATCTCGGGGGGGCAGCGACAGCGGACAGCCATTGCCCGTACCCTGGCCCTCAATCCGGATCTGCTGCTCATGGATGAGCCGTTCTCCTCATTGGATGCCCTGACCCGCGAGGATCTGGAGAGGTTGACCCTGGAGTTGCGTGCCGAGACGGGAGTGACGACCCTGGTCGTCACGCACAACATTGAGGAGGCGGTCTACCTGGGCCAGCGCCTGCTGGTCCTGAGGCGCCCGCCGCACCGTCAGCCCCTGGTATTGAACAATCTGGAGGCGGGCCAGCCCGGTTACCGGCAGCAGCCCGAGTTCCAGGCCCGTTGCAACCAGGTGCGCGCCCTGCTGGAAGAGACCGCTTATGCGCCGGCGTGACCTCCTGCTGGCCGTCATAGGCTTGGTCCTGGCCTGGCAGGCCACGGCCATGCTCATCAATCGCTCGGTCCTGCCGCAGCCCTGGGACGTGCTGCGTGCCTTTGTGCTGGCCCTGCCCCGCGACCTGGGCGTCCACACACTGGTCAGTGCCTGGCGCGTTGTGCTCAGTATTGTCCTGGCCGTGGTGACCGCGGTGCCTGCTGGGTTGAGCTTGGGCCTTAGCCCTACCGCTAGCCGCCTGGCGGCGCCCATCATCTACCTGCTTTACCCCATCCCCAAGATCGTCTTTCTGCCTGTCGTGCTGCTCCTGCTGGGCATCGGCAACGTGTCCAAAGTCTTTATCATCGCCCTCATCCTCTTCTTCCAGGTGTTGGTCGTCGTCCGCGACGAGGCGGCCAACATCCGGCCGGAGCTCGTCGCTTCGGTTCGCTCTTTGGGGGCCGGGAGGCGGGCCATCTTTCGCTTCGTCTACCTGCCTGCCTGCCTGCCGGCGGTGCTCACCGCCCTGCGCTTGAGCATCGGTACGGCCATCGCCGTCCTCTTTTTCGCCGAATCCTTTGCGACGACATCCGGCCTGGGCTACTATATCATTGTCGAGACCTGGGGGCGCCTGGCCTACGCCCAGATGTATGCCGGGGTGGCCGCAATGAGCCTCCTGGGCCTGACTCTCTACTTTGTCGTCGACAGCCTGGAACGGCGCATCTGCCCGTGGCTGGCGGTCAGCTAGGTCACGGGCGTGGAGCGAGAGGAACACGAGACACATGGATGATCTGCAAGCCAGGGAGGCGTCGCTGGCCGGCATCCTGGCCGGCCTGGGCAGCGTCGCCGTAGCCTATTCGGGGGGTACCGACAGCGCTTTTCTGCTGGCGATGACCCTAGAGGTGCTCGGCTGTGAGGCAGTGCTGGCTCTCACCGCCGACTCCCCCCTCATGCCCCGCGGCGAACTGGCAGAGGCACAGACCCTGGCGAGGCGACTGGGCGTGCGCCACATGGTCCTGCCCCACAATGACCTGGCCCGCGAGGACATTGTCGCCAACCCGCCCGATCGTTGTTACCACTGCAAGTTCGACCGCTTCGCCCTGCTGTGGCAGGTGGCGAGGGCCGAGGGCCTAGCGCACCTGGTCCACGGCGAGAACGCCGACGATGCTCACGACTACCGGCCCGGCAGCCGGGCGGCCGAGGAGCTTGGAGTGCGCGCACCCCTGCGCGATGCGGGCCTGTCCAAGGCCGGCATCCGCGCCCTGTCTCGCCGGCGAGAACTGCCAACCTGGGACCGTCCGGCTGATGCCTGCCTGGCTACCCGCTTCCCGTATGGCACGCGTCTCACGCGGGAGGGGCTCGCCCGCGTCGAGGCCGGCGAGGCCGCCCTGCGTGCCATCTGGGGGGTACGCCAACTGCGCCTCCGCGACCAGTTCCCCCTGGCCCGCCTGGAGGTGACCGCGGGGGACATAGCCCGGCTGGCGGCGCCCGATCTGCGGGCAGCCGCGGTTGAGGCGCTGCGCGCCCTCGGCTACCGTACGATTACATTGGATCTCGAGGGCTACCGCATGGGGAGGTTGAACGATGAGCTGGAGTGAGAGAGCCGTCGAGGGCGAGATTGCCCGTCCCGATTTTGGACGCCACCGCCGCAAAGGCGTGCCCGAGGTGATCCTGACCGAGGCCAAGAGCGTGGAGCAGTCACTGGCCATTGCCCGCCGCTTCCTCGAGGTCAACGGCCGGGCGATCCTCAGCCGCATCTCGCCCGAGCTTCAAGAGCGCCTGCGGACCGAGTTCGACGGCGAGGCCGAGGTCGAGTGGCTGCCGGGGCCGCGTGCCGCCGTGCTGCGCCGGCCAGGAGAGGAGCAGCCGCGGGGCGGTGGGCGGGTCGGAATTCTGACCGCCGGGACGTCGGACCTGCCCTGGGCAGATGAGGCAGCCCTCCTCTGCCGCGAGATGGGCTGCGACGTTCACGCCGTCTATGACGTTGGCGTTTCCGGCCTGCATCGCCTGTGGGAGCCGCTGCATCACCTCCTCGACGAGGTACGCGTCGATGTCTTTATCGTCGCCGCCGGCATGGACGGCGCTCTGCCGTCGGTTGTATCGGGCCTGGTGGACGTGCCCGTCATCGGTCTGCCTACCTCCGTGGGCTACGGCCTGGGTGGCAAGGGTGAGGCAGCGCTGCTGTCGATGCTGCAGACCTGCTCGCCGGGGATGGCAGTGGTGAATATTGACAACGGCATCGGCGCCGGTGCTATGGCAGGGATCATTGCCAACCGTGCCGCCGAAGCACGGGCCGGCGCCTGACAGCTCATGTGCCACGATTCGCCCGATTCTGATGGCCGCAGAGCGTAGCTCGGCTGCCCAAGGCAGCACGTTTGACGGATCGTGTCCGATCCGCTATACTCGACACAAGCGCGACAGAGAGGGTAAGGAGGGAGTATGAGCCTGGTACGCGATGACAGTGGACGGCTGCACATCGAGACAAATCTCATGGCCGAGTCGCTGATGGACAGGCGGCTCCTGGAAGGCACAGAGACGGATGCCATCTTTCGCCCGATGCCTGACTTGCACGTCATCAAGCTGGGGGGGCAGAGCATCATCGACCGTGGCCGCAAAGTCGTCCTGCCGCTGCTCGACGAGATTGTGGCCGCTCGCAGGCAGTACCAGCTGCTCATCATGACCGGGGGTGGCACCCGCAGCCGCCACGCGTACGCCATCGCCCTCGATCTGGGAATGCCCACCGGCGTCCTGGCCAAACTGGGCGCCAGCATCAGCGAGCAGAACGCGTTGATTATTTCGCTCCTGTTGGCGCCGCATGGGGGGCTCAAGATCGGGCATGACGACGTCGTCAAGCTGCCAGCCTACCTTGCCTTGCAGGCCATCCCCGTTATGCACGCTATGCCGCCTTACAGCCTGTGGGAGCTGCCGGCCGAAAAGGGGCGCATCCCACCCCACCGGACCGATGTCGGGGCTTTTCTCACGGCGGAGGTGGTCGGCGCACGGCGCTGCATCCTCGTCAAGGACGAGCCCGGGCTCTTTACCGCCGATCCAAAGAAGGAGGCAGGTGCCCGCTTTCTACCCGAGATCAGCCTCGAAGACCTGCTGGCGCTGGACATGGACGATCTGCCGGTGGAGCGGGCCATGCTGCACGCCATGTCCCACGCCCGCAGCGTCCAAGAAGTGCTCCTGATCAACGGCAGGGAACCCGGCCACCTGACCCGTGCCCTGGCCGGCGAAAACCCAGGGACACGGATCTTTCGCTCAGGTCCGACCTAGTCTTTCTGCCGTCGCCGGCGACGCCGTCCTCCGCCACCCTCGCTCTCCGGGCCCTGGCCTTCACCCCGGGGCAGGTAGACGAGTTGCGCGCCGGTCTCGGTGGCAATCATTTCCAGCTCAGTGCGGCGGACGTGACTCTGGAACACCTTCAGGTCGATGCCCTGCACGGCCACGATGGCAAACCGGGGGCGACCGGTGCCCTCAGCCGCGTCTCGGCGCTGCCGGACGAAAATTCTCCCATTTTCACTCATCTTGCCTCCTGTCGCTTTCTCACCAACGTGGTGTCGTCCAGGCTCATTCTAGTCCATTTTGGGCCACCTGTCAACGAACAAGAAATGTCCAGCAATTTGACAGCAGGCGGCCTCTGTGCTATTCTCTTCGCCGCATCGAAAAACGGGACCGTGGAGCCGGTCCCCGCGGGGCGTTAAGAAGTCGATAAGGACAGAGGAGGTTGAGTGATGGAAGAGCATGACGTCTCTGCGACCAACGAAGGCTTTCCGACAAACCACTATGCCTACGGAACAGTCAAGTGGTTCAGCAGAATGAAGGGCTGGGGCTTTATCGAGCCCGACGGCGGCGAGAGGGATGTCTTTGTCCACTACGAAAACATCCTGGGCGAGGGGTTCAAAAACCTCGAAAAAGGGGACCGTGTCCGCTTCTACATCGAGAACACACCCAAGGGTCCGAAGGCACTGGAGGTCGCAGCGACCGACATGCCACAGGCCTCTTAACCTGACCAGGCACTCCAGCCCCGGGTGACGCCCCGGGGCTTTTTATTTTTCCCCAGCCGTCTTTGCCCAAGTCCCCGTTTTGGAGTATAATAGCAGCCATGTGGCTCGCAGCGCCGTTCCGGGGCCCCCGGACACCCGGCCCGGCCGGGTAGAAAGCAGGTGCACCTATGAGTAGAGCCGTGCGTCTTGGATTGCTGCTCGTCAGCCTGGCCCTGCTGGGCCTCACCGCCCTGCCGGTCCAGGCAGCACCAACCCTGACGCAGGTCGAATCGCAAGTCACGATCCTACAGGACGGCCGCTACCAGGTGCGCTATCGCCTGACCTTTGTGGACGACGCCAGCCGCCGGCAGATCACGACCATTGGCCCCTTCGACCCGGGCCACTCCCAGATTGAAGCCAGCCTGGAGCACGATGGCCAGGAGAGCTCTGTGCAACTGGTGCCCCTCGGTGACGAAAAGTATCGCGCCGAGCTGCCCATCGAGACCCAGCCCGGCGGCACGTACACCCTGGAGGTCCGCTACCTAGTCGAGCGCTACCTCGACACGACGGTCATCGACGGCGTTCCATACCGGGTCATTGCCTGGGCACCGCCCCAGTGGGGCCTGCCCATCGAAGAAGAGGTCGTCACCCTGATCCTGCCCGTGGAGCTGCCCGCCGGCGTCACTGAGCCAGAACAGGTGACCCAGGAGCTTGTGGACGAGTCAGGCCTGTTTGTCGAGCAAGACGTGGTGCAGCGCTTTGATCGGTGGGTCTACTATCCTACCCCGGACGAGGCCACGAGCAAGAACTGGCTTTCGATTTATGTCTCGAAGGAGAATCTTGCGGCGAACGAGCCTTTCGTCATCGAGGGCGTGTATTTGCCGGCGCGTTATTTCAGTGCCACCTCCACCCCAGAACCCTCGCCCTTTGCGCCGCCGGCACAGGTAACACAGGTTACGCCAGGAACCACGCCACAGGCGCCAGAGACCGAGAGCCCGGCACCCGTCGGCCTTCTCCTTGCCCTGGCGCTGGGCGGCGGGCTGCTGCTGGCTGGCGGCATCGTGTACGGGGTCATGCGCTGGGTGGCCCCCAAGCCCGCCCCGGAAGGCTACGAGGCGCCCGAGATCGAGATCGAGACATTTGAGCAGCCGGGGCTCGTGCCCGACCTGGAGGCCATCGAGGCCGCCCTGTACATTGGCGACACCGCCCGGGTGTTAACGCTCGTCGTGCTGGGCCTGGTGCAGCGCGGCGCGGTGACGGTCCTCAACAAGCGGCCCCTACAGCTTGAGGTCAACGACTCGGCGCTGGCCACGGAGGACTACGAACGTGCCCTCGTGGCGGGCATCGCCGACGACGGCACTCTGCCTCAGGCGACGATCCAGCGCGTCATGCACCTCGTCTCGGCCAGGCTGCAGAAAAAGGTGTGGAACGCCGACCCGGAAGAAACGCGCCGCGTCTACCGGCGGCGCGCGGACGATCTGTGGGACGAGTGGCAGCAGCTGCCACCCGCCCGCCGCGTCGAGGTCGAGCACAACTATGTTCCCTGGATCATCCTGTCGGACCGCTACCGCCCCGCGCCGGAGCCCTTCCCGGCTACTCGGCCGGTAGCCGAAGCGACAGGACGCGACATCCTGGAGTCGGTGCGCGAAGCACCACTGGTGCGCGCGGCGAGCGACGTGGCGAGCATCGCCGAGGGGGCGGCAGGCAGCGTGGCCCAGGGACTCGAAGGCCTGGCGGTTCGCACCGCGGGTGGCATTGAGCGCACCATTGCCGGTCTGGCGGGCGAGGTCGCCACTGCCTGCTACGATGCCTGCCACTCGGCCTGCCACAGTGCCTGTCACAGCGCCTGCGTGCACGATGCCTGCCACTCGGCGTGTGTCCATTCGAACTGCCACAGCGCCTGTCACAGCGCCTGTGACTGCCACAGTGCCTGTCACAGCGCATGCCACAGTGCCTGCGTCAGCAACTTCTGAGCCTCGAGTGTCTTCCCGGGGAGCAGCGCTGACGAGCATCTGGCTCCCAACACTCTCTTGGTGAGGATCAACGGCGACAAAGCGCCTGGACGGAGGATCGATGAACCTAACCGGCCTGCACCTGCTCCTGACCTACCAGTGCAACTACGAGTGCGATCACTGCTTTGTCTGGGGCAGCCCGGCCCAGGCAGGAACCATGACCTTGCGCGACGTGCGCCACATTCTGCGCCAAGCCCTCGAACTGGGAAGCGTGACCAGCATCTACTTCGAGGGCGGTGAGCCGTTCCTTTACTATGGAGCCCTTCTGGCCGGTGTGCGGGAGGCAGCCGCGATGGGCTTTACCGTGGGAATTGTGACGAACGGCTATTGGGCCACGAGCGACGAGGACGCCATGGAGTGGCTGCGGCCCATGGCCGGCATCGTCGAGGATCTGACCGTCAGCAGCGACCTGTATCACACGAACGAAATGCTCAGCCGGCAAGCTGAGGCCGCCTCCAAAGCCGCGGCCGGGTTGGGCATCCCGACCGCGGTCCTCAGCGTCGCTTGCCCCGAAGCTCTGGATGTCGCGCGGGTCACGGGTCAACTGCCGCCCGGCGAATCGGGCGTCATGTACCGCGGGCGGGCTGCCCGGAACCTCGCCCCGCAGGTTCCGGGGCTACCAATGCAGCAGTTTCGGACCTGCCCGCACGAAGATCTCCGCGAGCCTGGGCGGGTACACGTCGATCCCCTGGGCAACCTGCACGTCTGCCACGGCCTGGTCGTGGGCAACCTCTACGACCGCCCGCTGCGCGACATTTGTCACGCCTACGACCCCGACACCCACCCCATCGCCGGCCCGCTGCTGCGGGCCGGCCCTGCCGGCCTCGTGGAGCAGTACGGCCTGCCCCACGACGAGACCTATGCCGACGCCTGCCATCTCTGCGACCACGCCCGCCGTGCCCTGCGCAGCCGCTTTCCCGAGATCCTGGGGCCGGATCAGATGTACGGAGTGCTATAGTCCCTGCCGCCCTCTACGCCCCCTTGTGGCTCTCGAAAGGCCAGGCCAAAAAGCCACCGTCCAGGATCTCCACGTTGTCGTACCCCTGCCCGGCGAGGATACGGATCGCCTCCCAGGCGCGCAGGCTAGTCTTGCAGTAGGCCACGACGCGCTTGTCGCGCGGGATCTCGGTGCTGCGAGCGCGGACAGCCCCCAGTGGGATCAGCGTGCTGCCGGGGACTCGTCCACCCTGGTGCTCGTCGGGTGTCCGCACGTCCAGGATCATTACGTCATCCCCGTTCGTGCTCATCGCCCGAAGCTGTGTGGCCGTGACACCCTTGAGCAGCCCGTCTAGCTTGTTGCGCAGGATGTTGGCCCCGTGGATGAGGACGTCCATGGCTTCCGAGTAGGGTGGGGCATAGGCCAGATCCAGATTGGCGACATCGTCCACGGTCATGTGAGCTGTCATGGCCGTGATCGCCACGTCGACCCGCTTCATGACGTCTCCCAGGCCCACCCCCTCGATGCCGATGAGCCGCCGGTTGGCCTTCTCGGCGATGAGCTTCAGGACGATGGGTTTGTTGCCGGGATAGTAGTGCGGCCTGTCGGGGGCCGAGACCGTGGCCGTAACAACGGGGATACCCAGCTCAGCCGCCTGCTCGGCACTCAGCCCGGCCCGGCCGACGTTCATGTCGAACACCTTGAGCGCCGTGGCGCCTAGCACGCCGGGAAAGCGGTCGACATGGCCTGCGGCGTTCGAGCCGGCCACCCGGCCCTCTTTGTTGGCCACAGAGCCCAGGGGCAGGGCACACCAGGTACCTCGGATGTCGCACGACTTTTCCGCACAGTCGCCGGCAGCATAGATGTTCGGGTCGCTCGTCTGCATATACTCATTGACGTGGATGGCGCCCGACGGCCCGATGAACAGACCGGCATTCCGGGCCAGTTCGACGTTGGGCCGGATGCCGACGCTCAACAGCACCAGGTTGGCGTCGAAAACGCCCTTTGTCGTGACGACGCGCCGGGCCAGGCCGTCCGCGTCGGCCTCGATGCGCTCGACCCGGGCAGAGGTGGCCACTGTCACCCCTACCTCCCGCATGTGCTTCTCCAAGAGGTAGGCCATGTCGGCGTCCAGCATGGGCAGCACGTGCGGCAGCATCTCGATGACCGTTACAGCCCCTTTGCATTCGACTACGGCTTCGGTCATCTCCATGCCGATGAGGCCGCCGCCGATAATGGCCACCTTCGGGCACGAGTCAGTCTGCAAGAACGCCCGAAAGCGATCCGCGTCTTCGACCTGCTTTAGCCGCCAAACATTCTGCAGGTCTTTGCCGGGGATCGGCGGCTCCAGCGGATCGGCGCCCGTGGCGATGATGAGCTTGTCGTAGGGCAGCCGCTGCACCTCTCCCGTATCCACCCCCTGGACCTCAACCTCTCGAGCTGTCCGGTCGATGGCAGTAGCCCGTGTCCGGTTCAGCACTTTGATGTCCTTGACCTGCGCAAAGAACTTTGGGTCACGCAGCACGCCGATGGGGGTTGCCATCAACTGCCGCCGGTCCTCGACCATGCCCGAGATGTAGTAGGGCAGGCCGCAGCCGGCATACGAGAGGAGCTCGTCCTTCTCGACGATGGTGATCTCGGCGTTGGGATCCAGCCGCCTGGCCCGAGCCGCAGCCTTGGGACCGGCTGCCACGCCGCCAATGACAACGATTTTCTTGCCCACGTTCCAGTCTCCTTTTAGCATTTGTGAGTCGTAACCGCCCAACTGCGACGCACTGAATCCTCGTCGCGGGTTGCGTCTGGGCAGCGATGACGAGACAACAGCGCCAGCACGGCCTTCGGTCAGCTCTGGGCGATCCCCGTGACCGGCTGTCCTTTCAAGTATGCTGCCATGTGCGGCAGAAAGTAGGGGATGACCTCCGGCAGCATCTTGGGCATCAGGCGGTCCATGGCCGCCGGCATCAAGTCGGGCATCTGCTCCGCCATCTCGGCCGGCATGGGAATGCGCGCGCCCACCCCTGCCAGCATGGTTGGCATCACCTTGGGCATCATGCCGGGCAGCAGCCGCGGGAACAGGAAGGGCATCACCGGTTTCATCATCGCGATCATGCCGTCGCGCAGCGGCCCGGGCGACGCCTTGACCATGTGCATCAACCCTCGGAATGGCTGCGGCATGGCCTCGATCATCTCGGGCAGCATGCCGGCCATGAACTCGGCCATGGCCTGCGGCTTGAGCAGGTTGATCATACCCTCAAAGACGCCCCACATGGCCAGGGCGTAGGGCGTGGGGTCGGGATGCTGCAGGCCGGCCGCGTCGCAGGCCAGGTGGGCCAGGTCGACGATCGGCATGCTGCAGCCCATCTTGTCGGCCGACACCCGGAGCTGCACTTCGCAGCAAGGACACGAGGCGATGAGAGCCTCTGCCCCCGTCGCTGCCGCCTCCTGCAGCCGCTGGGCGCCGATGCGTGCGGCCGCCGGGGGATCTGCCACCAGGCTGAGCACCGAGCCGCAGCAGTGGGCCTCCTGGCGGTTGTGCTCCATCTCTACGAGCTCGATGCCCGGGATCGCCTGGATCACCTGGCGCGGCGCCTCGTAGATCTTGCCGGCCCGGCCCATGTGACAGGAGTCGTGCCAGGTGACCTTCATATCCATGGTGTGGTCAAAGGCCATCTTGCCCGCGGCAATCTGCTCGGCGACCACCTCGCTCCAATGCTTGGCATCGAAAGGATAGTCGATGCCAAGCTTACCGGCCCACTCCGGGTAGAGGGTGTGCCACACCAACCAGCAGGCCGGGCAGGACGTGACTACCGTTTTGACGCCACGGGCTCGCATCGCCTCCACGTTATGGCGCAGGATCTCTTCCCACGCATCCCACAGGCCCGAGACGAGCATGGGGATGCCGCAGCAAGCCTCGTCGTGGCCCAGATAGGTGAACTCGACCCCCGCCTTGGTCAGCAGGCAGGCGGTGGCCTGGGCGATGTCGTGCTCGACATAGGAGGCCGTGCAGCCGGGGAAATAGGCCACCTCCCCCCGCTCGGGCAGCATACCCTGCTTGTCTTCAGGCATCCAGCGCGCCCGGTCGGCGCGGTAGGCGGCCCAGATATTCAACTCTTTGTGCAGCGAAGCGCGCATGATCTCAAAGGGTGGGAACGTGAGCCGCCCCTCGTCGTGGATGAGCTGCCCGCGGAGCTTGAGCCAGCTCGGCTCGATGGGCAGGTCCAGGCAGCAGCGCACGTTGCACAGCTCGCACGTGGTGCAGGCCATCACCGCGTCGACCATCTTCTGACTCCACCGGACCCGGCCGGCCATGAACTCCCGTAGGTAGTACCACTTGCCCCGCGGCGTCTGGCTCTCCCAGCCGCGCCCATAGTACTGGTCGCACTCGTCCACGCAATAGCCACACTGCGAGCAGGCATAGGCGTACCAGGCTACGTCGTCGGGGATACCCCGCCGGCCCTGCCCTTCGATCCGCTCGCCTACCGGTGCCTTGGACGCGTTGCCCAAGATCCGGACCACGGGCTCGAAAGCGCCGGCCACGCCCATGAACGCCGACAACAACGGCTGCCCGGCCAGGACCTTGCCGGGGTTGTAGAGGTTCCGTGGATCGACTTGCGCTTTGAACTCCTGGAGGCGCGCCACACGGCCGGCCCCCAGCACGTTTCTCGCCTCGCGGGCAAAGTAGAGGCCGGTGGAATAGGCCCGGCCACCGTTCTCCTTGGCGACTTTCAGCACCGTCAGTGCTAGCCCAAAGGCAAAGTTGAAGCTGAATTTGCGCTCGTCGTGCAGAATGAAGCCCAGGAGCGTGACCTCCCCGCTGCTGCTGACCATGCCCTCCATGACCATCGGCAGCGCGATCCGCTCCTCGATGGCCGCCAGCGCCCTGTCCAGGCGGTCCAGGGGAATGACTACCTCCGCCGGCGCCAGGCTGGGACCCAGGCGCTTGACGTGCATCAAGTCAAAGCGCTCGTCCCATTCGTGCTGGGCCAGCTCCAGGTCGACCATCTGCCCTCCCGCGCCCTCCACGAGGCCGGGCAGGCGAGCTTCCATCTCTGCGCGGTGCAACTCGGAGGCGACCAGAACGGCGACGTAGGCCAGCGGCACCTCCGGCCGGTGCTCGTGCACCGGGTGCCCGTGCTCCAAGTGCGGTGGGAGTTGGTTCTTGAGCTCTGCCATACGCGGATTGATAAAGCTGACGGACCACAGGGGCAGATCGGCCTGGTGGATAGCCCGCAGCGCCGCGCCCAGCGCCGCGGGCGTCTCGAACTGGGCGCCCCAGACCGCCTCCGGCTCGGCCGGCCGCACAGCAAGCGTGACCGAGATGATAAACCCTGTGATCCCCTCCGCGTCGCTGACCAGGTCCAGATCCTCGCCGCTCAGCTCGCGCACCTGGCCGTTGGGCAGCACCACCCGGCACGAGACCACACTGTCGCGAAACGCCCCGTACTCGTACGCGCCAAAGCCGACGCCTCCTTGGGCCAGCCAGCCGCCCACGGTGGACGACGGGGCGCTCGATGGGTAAGTGCGCAGCGCCAAGCCGCGCCCCTTCAGCGCCTTTTCCAGATTCTCCCATACCACGCCTGGCTGGACCGTGGCGGTCCGGGCCTGTGGATCGACAGCCTCGATCTGGTTCATCCGGGCAAAATCGACTACCAGCCCACCCTGGACGGGCAGCACGCCGCCGTAGCCCGACGTGGACTTGCCTCGCGGCACCAACGGCACGCCGTGAGTCCAGGCCAGGGAGGCGAGGCGTACAACCTCTTCTTCGGTGCACGGCTGGACGACGCCGGCCGGTCGGGTGTTCCCGACCAGCGGTTTGACCAGGCTTGGCAGCGAGCCCACATCGTGGCTGTAGAACATTCGCTCCACTGGGTCGACGGTAAGCCGCGGGCCGAACAGCTGGGCGAGCTCATTCTGGACCTCGGGCGTCAGGGTTTTCATCGGCCTTTCTCCTTTGAGAATACTAGAAGTTCGTAATCTCGGCAATTCGCCGCAGCCGGCACATGAGCCTGGCGCGCTCCTCGCCGATCTGGGCAAAAGCTGCGACCACCCGGGGCACGAGGCACAGCAACCTCGCCTGGTGGTCTTGGTCGGGGGTGGGCACTTCGAGCAGCGCCTGTTGCAAGGCAGGCCGGGCAGCAGCTGGTATGCCGTCCATAGCCTTTGCCAGCCCGGCAATCCGATCATCCCAGTCCTCGCTGCCGGGGTCGCAGTCGCGATCCAGGAACTGGCCGGCATGCAGCACGGCCAGCGACCGGCCCTGAACATTGATTCGCCCGCAGGCGCAGCGCAAGCCTGCGTGGCAGGTGAGGACCTGCACTCTGGCTCCTAGCCCTAGGGCCGACTTACGCCACCAGTTGACGCACAGCCGTCGTGCCGGAGAGCCCAGGAGCAGCGAACAGAAGGGGTTGGCGTTGCTCAGCACCGTCAGGGGCTGCCCATCCACAGCAGTCACGATGGCCCCGATTTGGAGGGCCTCGGCCAGAACGTCCTGGATTGCCTGCATGCACGACACGGACAAGTCCGAGCCGGGGGGAGTAACAGCCGGGGCGGTTTCGGGCGAACTGTGGAGTTCCGCAGTGGCTTGCTGCTCTTGCAGCCATGTCTCCACGGCCGGTCGTGGGAAGCGCCACTGCCCGCCCATCTTGAAGCCCCGCAAGCGACCGTCGCTCAGCATCCGATAGATCGTAATGCGATCTATTTGGAGCAGGTCCTGCAATTGGCGAGTCGTGAACAGCTCATCCATTCCTTTCGTCTCCGTTGGCCGCGCGCGCGTTGGCTGCGCGGCAGAGAGTAACACAATATTGGACACTCGTCAACTAATCCAGCCGATGATGTAAAGGACTATAGCGATTTGCAACACTTTGGAGTCGTATCCTGCAGTTGCCATTCTACGGCAACAGTGGTACAATGAGCCCTGGCAGAACATAGGAGTCAGCGCCATGAATGACCGAAAACCACCGGACATTGGTACGCAACTGCGGGCCCTTCGCCGGAAGCGCGGCCTGTCGCTCCGTGGTTTGGCAGAGCTGTGCGACCTGTCGCCCACGACCATCAGCCTCATCGAAAGAGGGGACAGCTCCCCCAGCGTGTCCACACTGCACCGGTTGGCCACCGCACTGGGGGTGCCCATCACTGCCTTCTTTCAGGAAGCTGAGGGCCGGGTCGAAGTGGTTGTGACCCGCGCCGGAAAGCGTCCTCGCGTGGGGACGGGGGACATAGAGATGGAGAGCCTCGGCTCGGGCCTCACCGACCAGGCCATGGAGCTATTCGCCGTCTCGTTGCCGCCGGACAGCAGCAGCGGTACCGGGGCGATTGTCCACTCCGGCCACGAGATGGTGTACTGCCTTCGTGGTGAAGTGGAATACCAGATCGCCGGCAAGAGCTATGTGCTGGCGGAGGGTGACTCGCTGCTCTTTGAGGCTCGGCTGCCACACTGCTGGCAGAACCAGGGCCAGGAGCCGGCGATGTTCTTGCTGGTCTTTCAGAGCGAGCTTGCCCAGGAGTCACTGGAGCACCACCTGCAGCCGTAGGGGCCAGTCGCCATCCCTGTCTCGATATCATAGGCCGGCTACGACTGCCTTATGACGCCAGGCAAGTCGAGATGTCAAAGCCTGGCGTCTGGAGTGCGTCTCCAGAGGAGTGTGCCCTGCTGTCATGAGTGCACAGACCAGCCACCTCGCAGCACCAATCTGGCTGGGGAATGGAGGAGACGATGAACCGGTGTGCTGCCCTCGTCCTTGTTCTTGTTCTTGCCCTTCTTCTGGCTGCATGCAGCAGCCAGGCTGCACCAACCCCTGATCTCGTCGCCCTGCGGGAGCAAATCGTGCAGGAAGTCCTCGCCGAGCTTACCGCCAGTGCCCCGACCGCGACCCATACTCCTGAGCCAACGCCAATCCTCTCAGCGACGCCTACGGTGTCGCCCAGCAACACCGCCGCGTGGACCGCCACAGCGAGCGCCACACCCACGCCACCCACGCCCACTTCCACCGCAAGCGGCACGGCGGTTCCCACCAAGCCGCTGCCGACGGCCGGGGCAACCGCCAGCCCCAGGCCAGCCGCCAGCCCCAGGCCGGCAGCCAGCACTACATCGGCCCCGGCGGCAGCCCTGGCTGCCGCGCCACCGGCTCCGGCGAGGGCGGGAACCATCGCCTTTGCGGCCTACGAGCCGGCCGCCGGTGGCTACACGCTCTACACGCTCACCGCCGACAATGCCCTACACACCATCGCCAGCCACGTCCGCCAACCGGACATCAGCCCGGACGGGCAGCTCATCGTCGTGGACGGCACGGGAGGCGGCAAGGAGGACATCTGGGCGTTGGTGCTCAGCAGCGGCGAGTGGCGCCACCTGACCCATTACCTCGACGATCACTACCCGACTTGGTCGGGAAACGGCCAGCAAATCGGTTTCAGTTCTGCCCGCCAGGGGGATGGCGTCCATCGGCTCTACGTCGGCGGCGACCTGCTCGACACTGATCGATCGGGCTTTATCGTCGGGGACTATCCCGTTCTGCTCTCCACGGGCGACATGGTGTTTGCCGGCTGCGACTATGGCTGGGGGACCGGCTCCCGCTGCGGCACGTGGCTTGCCAGCGGGGGGACCACTCCGAAGCAGCTCACCGATAACCCGCTGGACATCCCCACCGACGCCAACGCTTCCGAAATGCTGTTTCTCCGCCCGCAGGGCGACGACTGGGACATCTATCGGGTCGGTTACGCTGGAGGCGAGCCGGTGCCCCTGGTTCCCAGTCCCGGCCGTGATGGCCCGGCTGCCCTGTCGCCCGACGGCAAGTCACTGGCCTTTCTTTCCGACCGATCGGGCACCTGGGCGCTCTACACGGCGCGGCTCCAGGCCGGCGAGACGGTCAAGCTCTTGGACCTGCCCTCAGGCATAAACGTCGACCGGGCACCGTACCCCTGGTGGAGCGAGCGCATCTCCTGGGGACCCGGTCCCATCTTTCCGACCCCTACGCCAACGCCGCTGGGCGGCCCCCTGCTTCCCGCCCCGAGAATCACTTTCCCGATTCCCGATGACACAGTGAGCACAGCTCATGCTACAGTGGTGCAGTGGTCCTGGAGCGGGACGTTAGGACCGAACCAGGGCTTTGTCGTCCGTTTCTGGCATGGGTTCGACGCGCCGGCCGCAGTGACGGCGCCCATCGCCGGCGCGCAGATCGAGGTGTCATTCGGGCTGACCGACGCCTACCGGCGCTACACCGACGATTTCTACTACCTGGACGTGGTGGTCGTCGACACGGTCACGAACCGGGTAGCAAGTGAGAGCTCGCCTATCCGGATCAAGGCAGATCCGAACAAATAGCGCCATTGCAACCCCAAGCCAGGCTGCCAAGAGGTTCGGCGCTTCTTCGGCTTCGCGGAAGGCATACGGCCCTGCAGGAAACCAGCGGTCAAGTCTTCCCTGGTTTGACACCGGTTGACGGGCATGTTACAATCCTGATCGGGTCGGGCTTGGAGGCAGAGTCAGAGCCCTCTCAGGAGGCAAGAAGAGCCGTGGAAGCGACTGATCCAAAGGACTTGCAGGACTGGGCGAGTTTCATCGCCAGCACTCGCGATTACGTCTTTGTCCGGCCCGAAGACCGGCTCCTCATCCTCCGCCCCAACAAAATCCACCATCTTAGCCGCACTGCCACGGATCTCCTTTCTGCCCTGTACGGTCAGCAGACCCTCGACCTGGCTGGCGTCGTGCGCGAGACGGCCACTCGCTACGCCGTCCCCGAGGACAGGGTGGCGGCCGACCTGGAGCGCCTCCTTCAGTCCCTCTCCCTGATCCTTCAGGACCGGGAGGGTGCAGCTCCCGCCGTGCGCAGGACTCCGTTTGGCAGCCATGCCCGCGAATTGCCCGTCCTGTCCGAGATCGCCCTCACCTACCGTTGTCAGAACCGCTGCACCTTCTGCTACGCCTCGGCGCCAGCGCGCGGCCGCCAGGTGCCCGAGATGACCGCCGAACAGGTACGGGGCGTCCTGGACATCATTGTCGATGATGCCCGCGTGCCCACAGTGTCGTTCACGGGCGGCGAACCGACCCTGCGCCCCGACCTCCCGGCGCTTATCGCCTATGCAAAGAGGCGCGGCCTGCGCACCAATCTTATAACCAACGGCCGTCGCTGCGCGGCCGTTGGTTATGTAGACAGACTGGCCAGCGCCGGCCTCGACTCGGCGCAAGTCAGCCTGGAAGCCGCAGACCCCACCGTCCACGACGCCGTCGTCGGGCGCCAGGGTGCCTGGGTTGCCACGGTCCGCGGCCTGCAGCGCCTGAAGGCAGCCGGCATCCACGTGCACACCAACACGACGATCAACCGCCTCAACCGCCACCACCTCCTCCACCTCGTCGACTGGCTGGGCGGCATGGAACAGCCATATCTCAGCATGAACATGGTCATCCGCACAGGCGACGCTGTGGGCAGCATGGAGATCGGGTACGAAGAGATCGGGGAGCTTGTGGTCAGCCTGAAAGAGCGAGCCACCGAATGCGGTATGCGCTTCATCTGGTACTCCCCAGTGCCCCTCTGCCTCTTTAATCCCGTCGCCCATGGGCTCGGCAGCCAGTCCTGCTCTGCCGCCGATGGCCTGCTGAGCATCGCCCCCGACGGCAGCCTGCTGCCCTGCTCAAGCTTTGAGCAGGGAGTCGGCAACCTGCTTCATGAGCCGTTCAAGACCGTCTGGAGCCGCCGCGCCGCTCGCTACTGGCGCAACAAGGAGTTCCTGCCCCCCGGCTGCCGCGATTGCGACCTGGCCGAGCTCTGCTGTGGCGCCTGCCCCCTCTACTGGGATGAGCGCGGCGACCTATCGGAGATAGCGGGTCACCAGGCGCCGGTCTCGGCGCTGGCTCACACTCTGTGGCGGGCCAGGCGCCGCTGGCTCGGCCAGGTGCGGGGCGTCGGCCTCTCCCGCCAGCCGTAACACGGCAGGTAGGCAATAGGACTCGCAGGCCGTGAGAATCAGTCAATGAACCCAGCTACCATGCCGCTCACACGGTTTACCCGTGCGTCGCTCCTGGCAGGGCTCGCCCTGTCCCTTGCACTGGTTTCTTGCGGGCTGCGACCTGCGAGGGAGCCAGAGACCATCGCCGTGGGCGTTCCACCCCTGGAGCAAAATGCACTGCTCTACGTAGCAGAGGCGCAGGAGTATTTCAAACCATCAGTTCTCACTCTCACTCGACCTGGCGCTGATCATCGCGCTCAACGATGCGGCAAGGTGGATGATAGACAACGGTCTGACCACCGAAACAGCAGTCCCAGACTTTAAGGAGCTGGTCTACCTGGAAGGGCTCAAAGCGGTCGCACCCGAAGCAGTGACGATTATGCGCTGACTGAGGTATGGCATGCATAACCGAGTGTGGGCGTTCAGGCTGGTCGCTCTGGCCGGGATTGCTCTGCCTGCAATCCTGCTGATGGCTCTCGCTTCATGCGGCGGACAGCCTGCGGGACCACCAGTGTCTCTCGACGTCGGTAGCACGACGAGCGAAGTTAACACGCTCATCCTGATTGCCCAGGAAAAGGGGTACTTTGCCAGCAACGGTGTCGCCGTGACCGACCACGTCTATGCCTCGGGCGTGGCCGGCCTCCAAGGCCTCTTGGACGATGACGTGCAGCTGGTCACAGGGTCCGAGTTCGCACTTGTCGGCCAGGTGCTAGCCGAAAAGGACATCTGCACCATTGCCGCCATCAACCGATCATCGATCGAGTACCTCGTCGCCCGGGTGGACAGAGGCATCAGCAGCCTCTCCGACCTCAAAGGCAAGACCATCGGCGTCCCCCTGCATTCCCGGCCCGAGTTTGCTCTTGACCGGTTTCTCTACTTCCACAACATCGAGGTCTCAGAACTGACTCTGGTCGACGTGCCCGTTGATCAGTCAGTGGATGCCCTGGTGAGCGGAAAGGTGGATGCCATTGCCGCCTGGCAACCCTACACCAATCAGGCCGAGGAGCGATTGCGAGGAAAAGTGATCGCCTGGTCCGTGCAGGAGGACCAGCCATCTTATACGCTTGTTATGTCGACAGCAGTGTGGGCTGCAGCAAACCGAGAATCGATCAGCCGCTTCTTGAGAGCGATGGTCGAGGCCGAAGACTATGTGACCGCGAATCCGGAGGCCGCCAGGGACTTGCTACACGAGAAGTGGAACCACGAGCAAGGCTACCTGGCGAGCATCTGGCCGGAGCACAGGTTTTCGGTTCTCCTCGACCAAGCACTCGTCGTAGTTATGGAGGACCAGGCGCGCTGGATCATGGAGCGCGAGCTGGCCGGCGAAAGAGAGATGCCCGACTTTGTCGGCCACATCTGTGCAGAGGGTCTGGAGGAAGTGAAGCCGGAGGCGGTCAGCCTTATCCGCTAAGAGGGACAACTTTGAGAGTAAGGACCCAGTTTGTTGCGAGCATGCTTCTGTTCGCTGCCGTGTTGGCAGTGATTGCTGCTTCGGCATTCATCACCCACCGGCAGGTAGGGAAAGCCACCGAACAGGAAATGCTGGCCGACAGCATTGGGCAGGGAGCCAGTGAGCTGGGCTACTTGGCCGGCGATTATCTGATCCACCGCGAAAGCCAACAACTTGAGAGGTGGAAAACCAGGTTCTCGTCTTTTTCGCGCGACCTTGCGAGGCTAGAGGCAGACGATCCGGCACAGCAAGCCCTGGTGCGTAACCTTCAAAGCAACGCCGAAAGGCTGAGAGCTGTTTTTGACAGCGTAGCAAGCGCTGTCGGCGGTGTATCCCCTGAGCCAGAAGGCCCGTTTGACCCCGTACTCCTCCAAATAGCATGGAGTCGCATGGCGGTTCAGAGCCAGGGCCTGAGCATCGATGCCGCTCGGCTGTCAGGGCTGTGGGATGATCGGGTGCACCACTTGCAGCAGACGAACGCCATCATTGTTACCGTGCTCATAGGCGCCTTTGGCGCATACCTCCTGCTGAACTATTGGCTGATCCAGCGGCGGATGCTCACGGCCCTTGCCAGGCTGCAGGCCGGTACCGTCATTGTCGGCTCTGGCGATCTGGATTTCAGTATCGAAGCGAGAGACAATGACGAAGTCGGAGATCTGTCGCGCGCCTTCAACAAGATGGCGGCGGACCTGCGTGCAGCGGCCGGGGAGCTGCTGGAGGAGCGTAGGCGCTATCGGGAGCTGTTCGACCTTGCGCCTGACGGTTATGTTGTCACCGACGGCGAAGGCACCATCCAGGAGGCGAACCACGCCATGGGCGAGCTGTTGGGTGTGGACGTGGGCAACCTGGCGGGCCATGGGCTGGAACGCCTGGTCGCTCCTGCGGACGTCCGGCTTTTGGCGAGTACTTGAGACGCCTAAGCCTGCACGTGGGTGGATTGCCATTGCGCTGGGAGATGCGCCTGCGGCTGAACGGGAGCGACACGGTCTTCCACACGGCCGTGGCCGCCACCGCATCGCACTCGACCAGCGGCCAAGTGGAAGGACTGCGATGGCTGCTGCGTGACGTCACAAGGGAGAAACAGATGCAGGCGGCCTTGGTCCATGCCGG
>JBFYTF010000511.1:0-2742 GCA_041300865.1 Anaerolineae bacterium | reverse complement strand
ACTATGAGAGACAGATCGCGTGTCGGAGCTGTGCTCTGCGCTTGGTTCCTGGTTTCGAGCCTGGTCCTGGGTTGTAGATCGACCCCGGATGAAGTCAGCACGCAGTCGCCCTCCACTGCGGTGGCGTCGCCGCTGCCGACGGGGCAGGTGTCGCCCACAGCCCAAGCCCCGACCCAGGCACCGACGGCGCAGGCGTCGGCCACGCTGGCGCCGACGTCCACACCCACCAGCGAGGCTGCCACCCAGGTACCGGCCACACAACCACCGGCGACCCAGCCGCCCACCGCCACCGCCACGCCTTCGCCGGTGCCACAAGCCGGGCCCGAGCTCTACGACGACCAGGAGAGCCCCGCGGCCCTCCTGGCATCGTACGTCAATGCCATCAACCGCCGCGAGTATGAGCGGGCGTGGTCGTATTGGGAAAGCCCGCCCAACCAGAGCTTCGAGGAGTTCCGGCAGGGCTTTGCGGACACTCGCTCCGTGCTGCTCGCCATGCGACCGCCGGCCTGGTTCGGCGCGGCCGCGGGCAGCACGTACGCCCCCATGTCCACCCTGCTGCTGGCGACGCATGCCGACGGCAGCCAGCAAAACTTCCGGGGGTGCTATGTAGCCCGCCGGCAGAATGTCGACCCCGCGGGTGACAGCCGCTGGTGGCTGTACGATGCCCTCGTCAGCCCGTCTCCTGACAACGGCTCCGGCGCTGGCCTCCTCGTCGACGCGTGCGAGCAGGTTCCGCCTCCGGGCCCCACGGAGCCCGCTTACGACGACCAGAGCAGCCCGGCCGCGCTGCTGGCATCTTATGCAAATGCGCTCAACCGCCGGGAGTATGAGCGGGCCTGGGCTTATTGGGAAAACCCACCCAACCCGAGCTTCGAAGACTTTCAGCAGGGCTACGAAGGCACCGACGAAGTGTTCATCGTGGTGAGCCCATCAACGCAGTTCGAGGGTGCGGCGGGGAGTACGTATGCCTCAGTACCGGTGATCTTGATGGCGACCAACGCCACGGCCGGCCGGCAGAGCTTTGTCGGCTGCTACGACGTCCGCCGCTCAAACGTCGACGACTCGGCGCCGCAGTGGTTCCTAAACGGCGCCACCATGCGCGCGGTGACGGGCACTTCGCCGGACACCAAGCTGCTCGCCGGCGCCTGCCCTGGCGAGTAAGCCGGCGGCGGTCCGGCGACATTCGAGTCACGGCCGGCACATCGCCGCAGGTCAGCGGCAAGCAGTAGCTTTGGCCACAGGTCCGATTCCCACCCTGGTCGGCATAGCGGCCGCGTGGAGCAATTCCCCTTGATTGTCCACCGCAACCCGGGCGGGTTGCGGCACAGTTGCCTATTGCTCCAGGGGCGCCGCCGACTGGACCAGGGCCTCTAGCACCGGGTCCAGTCCCGCCAGCTCTTCCGCCGCCGGTGCCGAGGCATAAAAGTCGTAGGCGCGCCGCTGCCCTCCCTGGGTGGTCACCACCAGGATGTGCGTCTCGACCGTCTCGACCTGCCCCTGGCCCTGCCCGGCTTCGGCCGGGCCATACACCACGAGCGTGACCCGCCGGGCGTCGCCCCAGGGCACGGCCGCAGCCTCGGACGACAGGATCTCCGAGTTCCCGGGCAGCAACGCCGCCTCCGGCTCGGCCGGTGGTTGAAGGTCAATCCACTTGACACCCACGCGCTGCCAGTCAATCTCGGGCGGCATCCAGGCCCAATCGGGCTCCAGGCGATCCCAGCCAGCCGGCGGCGCCAGGCTCAGCCCGGCCTCGGGGATGCCGACGCGCCCGCCCGTGGTTGCCGGTGTGCCGGCGGCCGCCGTTGCGGGGGCAGTAGGCGGCAACGCTGTGGGCACCGCCGTCGGCGGCGGGGCCATCGTCGGCGTTGGTTCCGGGGTGGGACCGGCCCCGCATGCAGCCAGCAGCAGGCTCATTAGGGCACACCACATCCATAGCCTCAAGGTACTCGCTCCTTATCAGACATTTGGCACGGCCGCCCGCCAAGAATCGCGCGAATGGTTGTTCGTACGCCGTGCGCCCCTACGGCTTCCGGCCGGGCCGCCGGCGCCCGAGAGCGCGGGCGGTGGCGCCCGGATCGTCGGAGAGCACGGCGTCGCACCCCAGGCGCCGGTACCATCGCAGGCGCCGGTCCGGGCCGGGGTCCAGGGGGCAGACAAACTGCCCCCGGCGGTGGGCCAGCCACACGTACGCCGGGTTCACGACCAGCAGCGGCCAGAGCGGGCCGAGCATCTCGACGCCGGGCAGCGGCCAGGCGCGCGACAGCGGGATCCAGCCGGCGGGCAGGGCGGGCGCCCCCGCTTGCCCGGCCTGCTGCCGGGCCAGAGAGAAGGACAGCAGCAGAGCGCGTTCGCTCACGCCCGCCGCCTCCAGCTCGGCGGCCAGCCGCCGCCCCACTTCAGGTTCCAGGAAACGGTCGGTCTTGAGCTCCAGCGCCAGGGCGACGGTGGGTGGCAGCAGGGCCGCCGTTTCGGCCAGGGTTGGCACTCGCTCGGCCGCATAGTCCGGCCGGCCGTAGCCGGCGCTCAGCCCCTTGAGCTGGGCGAGGGTCATGCCCGACACCTCCCCGCTGCCGTCCGTCGTCCGGTCCACCGTGGCATCGTGGATACAGACGAACACGCCATCGGCTGTGAGGTGCAGGTCCGTTTCGATGATGTCGGCGCCATCGTCCAGGGCATGCCGGAAAGCCGCCAGAGTGTTCTCCGGGCAGGCGACGCGGTTGCCCCGGTGGGCCATCAGGTAGG
>JBFYTF010000503.1:0-4045 GCA_041300865.1 Anaerolineae bacterium | reverse complement strand
GGTGTCCAACGCGACATAGACCTTGTCCAACGTCACGTCCTCGTCGATGCTCTGCTCGCCACCCAGGGCAGCGAGGGGCAGGGCATTGCACATGCGCCGCAGCTGGGCCAGGTAGCGCCTGCGAGCCCGGACCAGCTCCTCCCGGGTCTGGGCGATTGGGCTTGGTGCCGGAGCAACCGGCTCCGACGGTTCTGCGGCTCGGCGCAAGGAAAAGCGGTACTCCCCATCCGGCACATTCCGGTAGTTGAGCGTGTCTTTGGTCCAGAAACCGCCGCGCCGGTCGCTGTAGGCCCGAAGGTAGACCGTGCCCTGGCCGCCGGCCGGGTCGAGCCGGACAAAGTTGTAGGCGTTCGGGTGCTGGCGCGTCTCGTAGCAGGCACCGGCGGCGACGAGGAACGCGTTGCTGTCGGGCGTGCGGGCCTGGAGCAGGCCGACCTGGTGCATGTGGCCCTGGAGGACGAAGGCGCACTCTTGTGCCAGCAGGGCGCTGCTGTCCTCCCTGTCTCCATCCTGCAGCCACTCGAACGGATGGTGCAGCAGGGCAATGCGCAGTTCGGCCCCCCGGGCGGCGTCGAGGGCAGGCCTCACCTGCCGCTCGCCCAGGGCCAGCCTATGACGGTCCTCGTCGCCGCCCTGGGCCAGCCAGGCCGAGTTGAGGCCAAGCACGGCCAGGCGGCAGCCGGCCAGATCCAGGGCACGGACGTAGAAATAGCGGTCGTTGTCAAAGGTCTGCCACGCGCCCAGGTAGCCGTTGACAAAGGTGGCATACCCTTCAAACCGGGCGAAAAACGTGCGGCGCGCATCAGCATCGGCGAGTAAGGCATTCACCGCATACCGGCTAGTCAGCGTGGGTGCCATCTGCTTGGCCATAAAGCCGATCTTGGCCCGGTCCACGTCGTGGTTGCCGGGCACCAGGAACAGCCGGTCCCGCTCCAGGCCGGTGGCCGCTAACAGATCGTCGAAAAAGGCCCGCGCCAGGTCGTACTCGGCCGGCGCGCCGCTGAAGGCCACGTCACCGGAGACGAGGATCAGGTCGGGGGCCAGCCCGGCCTCCCGCTGCTCGCGGACGTCGGCCAGCAGCGCCCGCAGGACGACGTCCTCATCCCACGCTTGCCGCGCCTCTGCCCGAAAGTGCAGATCCGAGAGATGCAGCCAGGTGATCGTCGCCATCGTCTTTTCCTCCGCGGCAAAAAAGCCGAGGCCGTCCGGCTTGCCTCGGACGGCCTGTTGGGTTCGCTCTCTCGCCAGGCCATCCGCACCGTCGCGACCCCGGGATGTGCAAGGAGCGCAGCCCAGGGCCTGCTTTGCCTCGGATTATAGCACAGTCAGGTTCTGCTCACAAGTCGGGCACTCGCGCCCCGCCTGGCATCAAGCTCCCACTCGCAGGCGGTAGCCGACTCCGGGCGCTTCGCAGGCAGCCATCGAGCAGCCCGGGACCAACGGGGGCGGTTCTTCGGAGCCAATTCCGCGCACCTGTTCGAAAACCCGACGCCGCCGTCCAACATCCTGGAGATGTTGGCCATCCTGGCCATCCCGGCCGCCCTGTGCTACACGTTTGGCCGGATGGTGGGCGACACACGCCAGGGCTGGGCCGTGCTCGCGGCCACGACGCCGCCTTGTCCCATCCTGCTCGCAAAAGAAGGAGCCTGCCCCCTCGTGAGGGCCAGGCTCTTGCCTCAGCGCCGTGCTGCTAGTCCGGGACTAGCCGTTGGGCGGTACGATGAGATAGCGGCACGAAGCACCGCCGCTGGCCATGCTCAGCTGGCGCTGGGGCTCGACGTCCAGCAGGCGCCGGATCAGCTCGGTGTCCAGAAGACACACCTCACTATGTTGTTGTGTGACGCGGCGGTAGGGGCAGTTGACGTTGACCAGCACGTAGCCTTCGGCGTTCCTCTCCCAGCGGCTCAAAAAGCCCTGCTCCTGCAAAAAGGCGACCACCTGATCGAGGCGATCCTCAAAGCTCTGGCCCTCGACTGGCGGTGGGGCTTCCTCTGCCACGCGCTCGGCTACGCGCCGGAAGATGGCCTCCGTCTGCTCCCTGCCAACCGAGTCCTTTACCTCGCTGACCAGGTGGCGCGCTAGCTCACCGTATCCCTGGGGAAAGAGTGCATCGGCAGCCTCGGTGAGGGTGTAGACCAGGCGCGGCCGGCCGACCTTTTTCGAGCGGCGGACCTTTGACGCGGCCACCAGGCCCTGAGCTTGCAGGACGTTCAAGTGGTGGCGAATGGTCATGGGCGTGAGCTCCAGGCGCTGCGCCAGGTCCTCCACCGTGGCCTGGCGTTCTTCCTTCAATATCGCCAGGATTTCTTGGCGTGTGCTCTGCATTGCGATGTTCCTTTCTATCCAAAGCAACTCAGCATGGGCAAGTGCCGCGCTGCACCCGTGCCTGTGGCCGGCTGCTCTCGCTCACGCTCCTGATCATTATAGCATGGTAAGCTTGATTTGTCAATTCTTATTTATATAAATGAATGCCCGCGAAGGGCGAGGGGGGAGCGCCGGAGGGAATCAGCGGCGCCCGGTCCACTCTGGATCGGTATAGCGCGTGCGCCTCAGCTCGGCCGCACGGGCCAGCTCCCCGGCGCTGGGGGCGCCGGGCGCAAAGGTCACGTTGAGGATCTGGGCCAGGCCGGCGCGCAGGCCCTCGGCCACCTGCTCGAAGGGCAGCCGGCGGCCCATCACGGCTTCTAGCGTTGTCGCCCGGGCAAGGAGGCCCCTTGCCTGCACCTCGCGCTCCTCTTCGCTGAAGGCCAGGTAGCGAACGATGCGCGCCAGGTCGCCGTGGAGGGGCAGCGTGCCGTGCTGGAGCACGGCGCCCCGGGCGCGCCACTGGGCGCTGCCCACCAACTTACGTCCGTCGGCCACGATCTCGCAGGCCGCCGGGGTCTCGAAGCAGATGGGCGTCCTGACTGCGCCATCCGGCTTACCCGCGGCGCTCACCGCGCACACGTCAAGGCGACACAGCCCGTCCAACAGGCCGTCGCTCAGCAGGCGGTAGACCTCCAACACCCCGCCCTCGGCCCGGGGATCGGACTGCAGCAGGGCGATGGAGTATGTCAGCTCGTCACCATGCAGGATGGCCTGCCCGCCCGACGGCCGCCGGACCACGTCCACCCCTGCCGCCCGGCACGCTTCCAGGTCCGCTTCGGCCTGCGGTTGGCTGCGGCCGAGGGTCAGGCACGGCGGCGACCAGCCGTAAAAACGGAGTGTCGGCAGGCTGGCCTCCTCGCTGACAGCTTCCAGGATCGCGTCGTCGAGGGCCATGTTGGTCGGGCCATCGGCCTCACCGTCGACGATGAGCCGCCAGGTGGCGGCCGGGTAGCGCTGCCCGTCAGTCTCGGGCATCTCCGTCCCTCTCTTTCGCCCGGCCGCCCAGGGCACGGGAACGCTGGTACGCGGCCCAGATGGCCCGCGAGAGCACTGTGCGCAGGCCACCCTTTTCCAGGTGGTAGAGCGCCTCGGCCGACGTGCCGCCAGGCGACGTCACCTGGTTGCGCAGCGCAGCCAGGTGCCGCGGCGACTGCCGTGCGTACTCCACGCTGCCGCGCAGCGTGGCAATCACCAGCCGTTCAGAGACATGGCGCGAAAAGCCGAGGTGCACACCGGCATCGACCATGGCCTCCATGAGCAGGAAGACATAGGCCGGCCCGGTGCCGCTGAGGGCCGTGGCCATGTCCAGGTAGCTCTCGTCGCCGACGTACACCTCCTCACCCAGGGCCGTGAGAATGGCCAGCGCTTGCTGCCGCTGCTCATCTGTGGTCGCCTCGGTCGCCGTCCAGACCGAGATGCCCATGCCAATCTGGGCCGGCGTGTTGGGCATCACCCGCACCACAGCTGCCGCGCCCAGCTTCTGGATGGCGGCCATGGGCGCGCCGGCCACGATGGACAGCACGAGGGTGTCGGGCGCGAGGGCGCCCGCCAGTTCCGCCAGCACGGCACCCAGGACCTGGGGCTTGACGGCCAGGACGACCAGCGCGGCGTCGCGGACCGCCTCGACGTTGTCCGTGGTGGTCCGCACCTGGTAGCGGTCAAAGAGCTCCTGGGCCCG
>JBFYTF010000493.1:0-6937 GCA_041300865.1 Anaerolineae bacterium | reverse complement strand
ATCTCGGCCAGTGCCACCGCTCAAAAAGCAACCTCCACACTCAGCGGCTCATCCTCGGGCATCAGGTCCGAATACTGCAGCACCGGCAGGTCAAGCGCGGCTGGATACATATCCAGTTCTGCGCCCAACTCCTCAAGCGACACGCCTTCAGGATGCACTGTACCATCGGCGTGATGACGAGTTCCAGAGACCCAGCGGTAGCCGGCTGTTCACGCGTTACCTATCGCGTCTCCAGAACCTCGCCGGGCAGCGGCAAGATCTCCCGACAGTCTGGATAGTTCACACAGCCATAGAAGGGCTGCCCTGAGTAGCGACCTCGACGGGCGATACGCTTCACCATGGGCACCTGGCAACTGGGACAGAGCGGAGCTCCGGTCTCGCCGCTGTTGGTCCGTGCTGAGGTGCCTTCTGTGACGGCGTGAGTGGATTCTAAGGGCGATCCACTTTGCCCGCTGACTTCCGGCCATGCTCCTTGCAATCGCTCGCCGTCATACAGCTCAATGGGTTTGCCCCTCGCCCATTCTTGGGCAGCACGGGTGAATGTGCCTGTCGTAAAGATGGCCCCCTTGTCCGCTTTTTCGTGCTGCATCACGCCATAGAAGTCGCGCACCACAGGCTCACCCACAGCACCACGCCAGCGCTTGCACTGCGCGACGTAGATCTCCCCATTCCCTGATCGGGCGCGAACGTCCACGCCGTGGTCTCCGGTTGCCCCCGTTCGCTGGGCCGTGTATCCCTGGGCTCGGAGCAGTTCGACGACCGCGTCCTCAAACTGGCTTGGAGAAAAAGCCAGGAGATCAACACGGTTTCCTACCCGATTGGCAATCCCTCGAATGGCCCGCCGCCTCCGAAAGGCGGAGGCCACGTTGGCGGCAATAAGCAGGACGCCCACCAGCAGGAACAACCAGGTGCTGAGAGGCTCAGGGATGACGGTGAAGGTCGGCAAAGTTGGTTTAAGCCAGAGAAACAAGCGGGCGAGCAGCAACAGGAACCACAGAGTGAGTGTGTTGGCCAGGAATCGTCGCTGGTCAGCGAAGATGCTCAGAAAGATCAGGGGCCAAAGCGAAAAGACAAAGGCCGCTATCTGGGCCATGACGTCGCTCAGGTCCATGGGGATCGTAGGCATCATCTGCTCCGCAACGTGATCAAACTCGCGCTATTCTTCCTGTTGAGTAGCCGCTTCCCTCTTCCGCCAGTTCGCGATAAACTGCGATACGGCATTCATGGCGAGTCTATTGCCACACGTTCGTTGCCCAGGCTCTCGATTTCGCGGTTGGATGGCGAGAGTAGTGGTCGCTGATTTTGCAGGGCCTTCCGTGCACTTTCTGCTCACCACACGCACGCCCCCACTCCCTAGAATACCGGCTTCTCAGGGTTTGTGCCATCATCGCAGGCCCGGTCGGCACACCGAGCACAGAATGCTAGGAGCAGCTCACCACATAACCGCTCTGTCTCTAGGGTTGCCAGCGCTCATGTCCGCGTTGAATGGCAGTGACCTCGACCGCTTCGGCCACGGAACCAAAGGTCCGAGCGTGCCAGTTCTCCGGGAATCGCTCTGCACCAATAACTCGGCATGCCTCATGTTCGAAGCGAGCCTGGTAAGCCGCTCGAAGAGCTTCCCAACAGTAGAGAACATAGTCTTTACGTCGTAGCAATAGATCCCGAGTAGGTAGCCGATCACGCTTCTTGCTGTTGATAACCGGAAGTACAGGTAACAGATTCCACAGGTCATTGTTGTGCCACAAAGAGAAAGGAATGACATGGTCTACTTCGAACGTGCCGGCAAGGCGCTGCCCGCTCCACGCGCACTCCTTGTACACTAGGGCACTGTATGCTTTTCTCGCGTCAGCCACATCGCGTTCGGGCAACGGCGTAACCAGGAGCAGATCGATCACCTCGCTTGGCTTGAGTTGCCCCCGCGAGATTTCGGAGGTGAGTTCTGCCCATTTTAGAATGACAGCATCTTGGATCCAATGGCCGAGGAGTGACAGCTCACGCCAAATGCCTGCCGGCATCCTCATTTCTGACTTGGCCGGATCATAGCCAAAGATGCGGCCTGTTTCCAAAGAGCCACCCGAATAGGTTACCGGGCCGCTTATAATCGTATTTCGAATCGTCCTCAACGAGGTCCGCAAGAGTGTCTTTGGCTGATCGGCTAGCTTGTCGCCTCTCCAGTCGAGCACAAAACGCGCAAGGCCTCCTGATCTCGAGTAGTAACGAATCAGCTCGGAGAGGGGTTCCCGGAAGGCAATCGGCTTCTCACAGCCTTCTTTTTCGCCTCTTATCTGGGGTATGAACCGACCGGACTCAATAAGTGGCCAGTAATAGAAGAGCCACTTTTCGGCAAGGATGTCTATTGGGAGAGCTACCGTTCCAGCGTCGTCCCATCGAGCTTGCTCGAACTCGGTAATCGCCACCTCTGCCAGAGCGCGAAACAACGCGAGTTTGTAGGTCGCAGTCTTCCTGTCACGGCTGAGGATGCCTGCGATTTCGTCGATGGGGCGCACGGTTTTGGCATGGCGCAGATAGAAGAGGAGGGTACACCAGGAGTGGCCTTTCCTGCCTACAGCATCGCCGGAATGCCACTTTCCTACTTGCTGGAACCCGAGGCGCTCAAAAAGCAAGCCGAGGTATTCCTCATTGAGTGGGGTGAACAATCGCCCGCGGCTATCGCGATAGTGCTCGTCAATGTCTGGTCGGTCTGCCGGGATGGACACCAAGAGCCGGCCATCGTCTTTGAGCACATTCCTCAGGGCGACCGCCGCATCAAACATCTCTTCACGAGGCAAATGCATAAGAACTGCTGAACACAGGATTCCATCGAACTGTCCGCCAAACGGCTCTTCCAGTTTGGGAAGCTCTCCGTGCTCCAGTCTGCCCACCAACTCGGGGTGTTGCTGCAATGTGGCCGCCCGGAGCCGCCCTGATGGCTCAACTCCGTAGGCGTCAACGCCCATGTTAAGAAGGATGCGAACATCGCGGCCCGAACCAGCCCCTACATCCAGAACCCTCATCCCCGGACTGAAGGCCAGTGGGAAAAAAGCATCAACCCCGCCGCCCTTCACCCGGTCATAGCGCTCCGCTATTTCGCTGGCGAAGGTGTCATAGTAACTGAGTGTCTGCGCATCCATACTTTAAGCTCGACGGTGCATGGCAAGCATTCTTGAATCACTCGGCCCTTACGCAGCCCTAAGAAACCGGTCATAGCGCCAATCCAGAAACTCTCGATCAGGCCAGTTTGTCCGGGGCTTGGGCAAAATCAACTGCTTGTTGTGCAGCCCTTGAAGCCCATGCACCAGCACTGGCCCATCTTCCTCCTGGAGAATGTCCTCACGAACACAGATGACGTAATCGGGGGAAACACCGATCATGAGGCTGTCGTACGCTGCATGATGAAGCTTGCACAGCGCGATGCCGTTGGTGACAACAGGTTTGCCCTCTGGAACGCGATCCGGAATGATGTGAGCTGCATCCAGCAATTCTCGATGACGCAGACGACAAAAAGCGCACTGGGAATGATAAGCCTGAAGCACCCTTTCTCTGAATGCGCGTTGGTGAAGCCTCTGACGCAATGCTGTAGTGATGTATGCTTGGCGCGGTTCCGCAACTTCGGTCACCGAGACGGACGGCCGAGTAACAACCAATGTAGCGCCCTCTAGGTCGACTTTGAAGGTTAAGCCTGCGGGATTATCACCGACGATGTAGACAGGCCAAACAGGCAGATACCTGCCTGATACAATTCCGAGGAAATACACGAGGGGTCGAGTTTGCTCGAAAGCCCGTCGCAAACCAGCATTGTCTCTATGATTCGGATCTGTGCCCCGATACCGGTAGTCAAGAATCCCATCTTCGTTGACGTTATCATCATAAGGAGACGTCGGGGAAGGCACGGTCGAGATCGACAAAGGAAGGTCCATGATCTTCGGTTTGAAAATTCCCTGTGGCCCGATCAGAGGAACTCGCTGTCCTTGAAAATCAAAGCCCTCCTCCAGGAGCTTCCGATCCAGAACATCTCCGTGGATGTCGACCTGGTCGGATAGCCAGTTGAAGGCTCTGGTGCGGACGATGTTGTCAGTGTCCATCTTCCAACCTCGCAACAACCCGACACTCCACCGCCCCGGTACACACCGGTCCACACTCCCCCAGGATGCACCGCGCTTTCAGGATTCGTGCAAGAAGCTTCTTCTCAACGCGCCCATTCCCGCTCTTCAGACAGCATCTTCTCGAAATGCCGCCGCAGATCCTCGTCGAAGAAGTAGAAATAGGTGCTCTCATTCCGCGTGTACTCAGAGCATGGCAGCTACCCAAGGACCTCTAGACTCGATTAGGGGAACAGGGATGCATGGCGGCATTGTCTTGCTCGATTTAGGTTTGCTTTTACGTCTGGATTATTATATCACGGTTCTGTGGTCGCTGCAAGGCGTCATGGAGGCGGTTTGTGGCAGGAAAAGCGCTTGGCGTAGCACAGGGTCCCCCAAAGACGCCTTCAGCTTCCACCGCAGGCGTCCCCCCACATGAGCCGTGCAGGATCCGAACCAGCGATCCCGCTGCTCAAGGTGACACACCCAACCTATCAGCCCTACCCGCCGTAGGCCACCAAAGAGTGAAGCGGCCATGAAGCCGCTTCACCATCCACATCCAGTGCACAACAACCGCCGGCGCGTTGCCCTATAGAATCACCTCCAGCACCGGATCCACGTACTGCAGCGACTTGAACTCGACGATACCATGCTCGGTGACAGCGTATTCGGGCAGCGGCACGATCTCGAAGAACATCAGGTACAGCCACGGCCGCTCGATGGGGCAGCCCCAGGCGTGCAGCACCTCGGTGATGGCCCGCTCCTGGGCGGCCATTTCCTGGGGCGGGACGTCGGCTATGAAGCCGCCCAGCGGCAGCCGGATCTCGGCCGCGATCTGGCCGTCGCGCACCAGCACCCCCTCGCCCACCTTGCGCGGCGTGATCATCGGCCGCTTCTTGGCGTCCTCCTCGTTCGCGTAGTTCTCCTCGTCCATGCGCTCGTTGACCATCGGCACCCTGGCATAGTACCCCCCGCATAAAGGCCACAAACAACACAACTTCACAACCACGCGAGCAGCGGCCAGACCTGAGATGCCGGGATCGCCCGAGACGCCTCAGACCGGCGGCGTGCCCATGCCCACGGGCGGCATGGCCGCCATCCTGATGGCCGGCAGGAGGAGAGGGGATTGGGGGAGGGTGAAGCCGGCGCCGGCCGCGCGGACCTACCCTCCCCTCAACCGCCCCGGCCGGCTACGGGACGTACGCCAGCCCGAAGGGATTCAAGCCCACAGTGACCTCGCCGGCGTAGACGGGCAGCGGGTCGGCGTGGCTCGCGCGGTAGACGGTCACCTTGTCGTTGGGGCCCGAATGGGTGACAAACAGGGTCCGGCCGCTGGGGGTCAGGGCGACGTTGTGGGGCACGGTGTAGGGCGTGTCGACGGCGCCGAGGACCGTGTTGCTGCCGGTGTCGATGGCCACCAGGCCGTCCGTTCCGCCGCCCGGCAGGTTGGTGGTGTAGAACACCCGGCCGTCGCGCCGCATGCCCGCGCCGTGGGCGCCGGGCACCGGGATCAGGGCCACGGGCGCCAGCGTCTCGCGGTCGAGGACGTGGACGGCGTTGCCACCCTGGCTGGGCACGTACAGCAGGCCGTCCTGGCGGGCCAGCGATAGGTGCGGGTCCTTGCCCACGGCCGCCCGGTTCAGCTCCTGGAACGTCTCGGTGCTGAACTGGACGACGTAATCCGCGGCGCCCGCCACGCCGACCAGCGACACGTAGGCGCGGTCGCGGCGAGGATCGAGGATGACGTCGTGGGGATGGGCGCCGCCGGCCGCCAGGTCAGCGGGGATGGGCACGGTGGCCAGGACCTGCAGGGTCGCGGGATCGACGACGGTCAGGACGTCGTCGACATCGGCCGCCACCCACAGCTGCCGGCTCTGCGGGTCGGCCCACATGTGCCACACGCCGGCGCCCACCGGCACGCTGGCCTCGAGGCTGAAATCGCCGGCGCGGTAGACGAGGAGCCGGTCGTTGGCCCGGTCGCCGACAAAGACGCGGTTGTGGGCCGGCGTGTAGACGACGTACATCGGCTCGCCGCCGCCCGGCAGCGCCAGGGTATCGACGAGATCGTAGGTTTTGGCATCGATGATCGAGATCGAGCCCGAGCCACGGTTGGCGACGACGATCCGGCCGCGGGCCGGCTGGCCGTCCTGGGCCTGGGCCAGGCTGCCCGGCCCGGCAGCAAGGACCAGAGCCACGGCCAGCAGGCCTAACAGTAAGAACGCGCTTCTGCTTCTCATGGGAAAGCCTCCTCTGGAGATTGATGGGCCCAGCATACCGTGGCGGGATGATCTCTCGCTTAAGAGAAGATTACGAAACCATTACGCCGGAGAGAGGGCGGGGGCATGGCAGCCACCGGGGGGGGGCGAACAAGAAAGTGAAGCGGCCCGCAAGCCGCTTCACCGCGCAGGTCCTATGGCTCGTCGCCCGGCGGGCGACCGGCAGCGCCGGCCGGGGCGAGATTCATCTTTGCACCGCTCAGCGGAGTGACAGGCAGGGCGGCACCCCTAGCGCATCACCTCCAAGACCGGATCCACGTACTGCAGCGACTTGAACTCGACGACACCGTGCTCGGTCACGGCGTATTCGGGCAGCGGCACGATCTCGAAGAACATCAGGTACAGCCATGGCCGCTCGATGGGGCAGCCCCAGGCGTGCAGCACGTCGGTGATGGCCCGCTCCTGGGCGGCCATCTCCTGGGGCGGCACGTCGGCCATGAAGCCGCCCAGGGGCAGCCGGATCTCGGCCACGATCTGGCCGTCGCGCACCAGCACCTGCCCGCCGCCGATCTCGGCCAGGTGGTTGATGGCCAGGGCCATGTCGCCGGCGTCGGAGCCGAGGCACATGATGTTGCACGTCGG
>JBFYTF010000485.1:0-3461 GCA_041300865.1 Anaerolineae bacterium | reverse complement strand
GCCATGGACTGCACGCACTCCCGAAAGGACCCGGCTGGAAGACGGCGCAGGCCTCGGTGTGAAGAACATCGGAAAGCCGTGTGCGGGAGAACCGCATGCACGGTTTGATGAGGGAGGGCTTGGAGTTATCGCCATGCCTCGGCTATTTAGGCACCGCCAGACGAAAGAGGCGGAAACAGATAAGCCGGGACTAAAGTGATGGCGACCTGCTCTCTACTCTACCCTGCCGTAAACCCCTAGGCCGGTATGCGAAGCGGTACCCGGACCGCAACGAAGCACTCACTGCCGCCTACGCCAGCGGTGGCTACACATTAAAGGAGATTGGGCAGTACTTTGGCCCGCATTACGCGCACGTAAGCCGTGTCATCTCCCGGGCGGGGAACGCAAAACACAAAACCCCGTTCTCTCTCATGACCCCGTTCTCTCTTTTCCAACCCGACGCGACTCGACGCGGAGATTCGATCACTTCGGCTTCGATCTCGTCCCCAGCCGCTCCTGTTCCGTGCGCTTTCCCGGTAATTGCGGGCACTACACCCGTGTGAGTACAAGATAGGTGACCAACAGATAGGCCCCCACAGCGACCGTGCGCAGCCACTCGGCGGTGGCTTCCTGACAAATGATACCCGGCCAGCACACGAAACCGGTCGCAGGTAGGCCGATTTCCAGCCAGTCGAGCAGCGGACCCCCAATCCAGTTGAGAATTGAGCCGCCGACCAAGGCAACGACGACTACGGCCAAAGTGACGCCGATAATCCGTCCGGCCCGGCGCTTGTACACCTCGCGATCAGCGAAGGGTACACCCGATGCCTTGCCACGGACGCTGGCGGCCGTCGACAAACCGATGACCAGAGGCAACAGGAACGAAGCGAAGAAGTATTGCGGATGGGACCACGCGAGTGTGGGCAGAAGAAATGCCAAGACGAGCAGCAGCAAGGTCCAGACCAGCACGGTGACTAGCGGTGCCCACCAGCCCCGTAGGCTCCAATGGGGGGTTTGCACATAGTCCGGCGCCGCTTCAGCGATCCGTTTCGGATCCGTGGACGCCTCCACCGCGAAGCGGGCGAGAGTATCCCAGTTGTCTTCGGCGATGGCCGCACCGTGGCCGCCGACCCGGAACTTGCGATTAGTGACCCCATCGGTCTCGAAAAAGGGCTGCACCCCGGCGCCACCGATGTCCGGACCAAACGGCAACTTACCGGGCAGAATATCCGAGATCCGGGGCAACAATCCCACGACTAGGTCCTTGCTGGCCAGGAAGTTCAGTACCTGATCGACTTGGCCACGCCGTCGCAGGGTTCTCCAGTCGAACCGCGATGAGACCACGGAACCGGCGAAAGCAACGCGCTGGAAACGGACCTCCGGATGCCGGTTCAGAGCATGAGCTAGAAGGAAGGTGCCATTACTGTGTCCGACGTAGGAGAACTCGGCCTTTGGGTAACGGCGCCGGGCCTCCGTGTACAGGTCAAGTAGCCATTGGATCTTTGCTCGCCGTGTGCCTAGGAGCAGGAACTGAATCAGTGAGAAGAAGCCGTAGCTGCTGGTGACCACTGCGATCTGTTTCCGGGATTCGGCGCCGGCCGCCTTGTACGCGCGCCGCGCGCGGGAGGCGATTTTTTGGGTCCAGTGCCCCTCATCGCGGATGCCGTGGATTACGAAGACCACCCGCTTCACGTCTGGTTCCGGCGGGGCTGGATCGGTATCCCAAGGGATTACGCTGAAGTCGCTCTGGGCAGCGGTCTCCCGTGGCGCGAGCGCCGCTTCCAGCACGGCCCGACGTTGTGCTCCGTGCACCGGGTCATCGTAGTCGATGATACCGATGTGGTCCGAATACGGGACCTCGAAGTAGAGAAAGTCGTCTCCCACCGTGGTGTCCACCATGTCTCGCCAGGATACGACCTCGTCGACGGAGCCCAGCAATTGGAGCACCTCGATTCCCTGGGTAGACCAGTCGTCGTCCTGCTTGAGCGAGAGCCAAGTCAGACGCATCCAGATCAGGAATGGGGAGCCGCGGCGCAGCTCTCCGATCCAAAGGGGAGCCGGATCACGCCCCCGTACCCTGTCCAGCAGCCAAAACCAGACGAAAAGCAGGGGCATGATCAGGCTGCCAATGGACCAGGTGATCTTTTCTGCCATCGGAAGGTGATGCGTAATCTCCCAGCCACGGTTGATCGGGGCGATGAGGATGAGCCGCAGCTGTTTCCCCCGAAGCCGGGCCAGGGGGTGATCGGTACGCTCGCTTTTGGCGAGGAGGTAGACCGCCTGGACGATCGCGCCGCCGGCGCTGTGGCCGACCAGTCGAACGGCTCGATACCGGGACAGGTCCAGCCTCTCCTGCAGATAGTCGAGGATCTCATGGCAGAGGTCTTTGGGATCGCTGGTACGCCACCACTCGAACGGCATCTTCGGTACGAGGATGTAAGCGGTACCGGGCTGCTCGGATATGGCCCGGCAGACGCCCTCGATTGTGTGTGGGCTCGAGTCGAGACCGTGGACCACCAGATGAAGGGTATCGGCATCCGGCGTGCCGAACGTGACCGACCAGTCCAGTCGACGGGGTTTGGCTTGGCGAGCCGGTTCCCCCTGATCCACCGTCACATCAGATCTCCCGCGCATGTTGGCTGCCCTTACGTTAGAACTCGAGTTGAGTCACCGAATGGTACGGCATGGCGCCGAGGGAACGGAAACGCACACTTCGAGGGATAGGAAGTCCAACCGCATGGGCGGCTGGGGTCGGCCGAAAGTAGCATCGGGGGGAGGCGCTTGGCGAGCGCCGCGCGCGAGCTGACGGCGACGGACCGGCAGCAGGTTGCCTTCTGGGAGGGGCCGAGGGGGCTTGCGGCGCGGTTGGCCGTGGCCTGGGTGCAGGAGGCGGCGCGTCAGCGGCGGGTGCCGACGACGGAAGGGGACGGAACGTGCCGTAACCAGAGCGTTGGTGCCAGCATCTTCAAATGCGTTCAGAGAGGTCGCTCAGGACCAGGCCCCGAGCGGCAGGTCTGGGTCGGCAGCGGGCCCTTGCCGCGCCTGGCGGTCGACATTGGCCATACCGCTGATTGTCCCCAATGGTGCCGGGAGTTCGGAGTCGCCCGGAGGTTCCTGGCCATCCTGCGCACCGCGGGGCCTTTCCTGCGACCGGCGGCACACTGACCCGCACGGCGGTGTTCAGTTCCGGGGGCCGATTGGGCGAGCCCAATCGTCGAACCTAAACCACCGCCACGCGCACCTCGACACGGTGCTCGCGACGGTCATCCCCGTCGCGCCGCCCGCACCATCATCCCCGGCGCGCGCTTGCGTGATGGCGATGTGGTAGACCGTCTCCCGGTAGCGGTAGTGGAGGGTCAGCCCCGCCCAGTGCGCGGGCAGGCAGGGGGCCAGGTGCAGCCGGTCCACCTCCAGGCGCAGGCCGAGCAGGGATTCCACCACCAGCCGGTACATCCAGCCCGCCGAGCCGGTGTACCAGGTCC
>JBFYTF010000435.1:0-3579 GCA_041300865.1 Anaerolineae bacterium | reverse complement strand
AGAGGATCTGCCCGGGGTGGATCATGAGGGTGTAGAGCAGACGAAACTCCAGGTGGGTCAGACGCCGCGGAGGGCGGCCCAGAACCTGCACGGTGCGCGCCGCCGGGTCGAGGGTCAGGTTCGCCATGTTGAGGGTAAACAGGCTGGAGAGGGGAACGCTCCCGGCCCGCCGCAGCAGGGCGCGCAGCTGCGCGATGAGCAGGCGGGCACTGAAGGGCCGGCAGACCACCAGGTCCGCGCCGTTTTCCAGGAGATCGTACTGCAGCTCCTCCGGGCCGTTCTCGATGATCATGACCAGCAGAACTTCTGTCTCGGTGCGGATGCGCCGCACGCTCTCCACGCTGTCGCCGCCGGCCGCCGCCAGGATGAGGTCCGCCGGGCGCTCCTGCCAGGAGTTCATGGCCCGCTCCAGGTCGGAGGCCGTCGTGACCGCCACCCCTGCCCGCTGCAGCGCCAGCGAGAGCACGGCTCGCTCGTCCGAATTGGACGCAATCAACAACGCGTACATGTCGCTTTTATAGCACCGTTGCGTGGAGTTGTCAAGATGGCGGGCAAGGCGTTTGACCTTGGAGGCAGGTCCCTCACCCACGCCCTGCAGTGCTCCGCGCTGCACTGAACGATGGTCTCCCCGTGGCGGCGAGGGAACAAAGGCGGGCACACGTTATCACCAGTGGAGGCAGGGGCTCCGGGCTATGACGACGGCAACGCCGCCGGCGGCCAGGCCCTGCTCCAGGGCTGCCCGCGTAGCTTGTTCGTCGCTCGGGTCCACGACGTGCACCGGCCGGGCACCGGCGGCAGCCACGAGGGCGGCCAGGTCGACGGCAGGCCGGGGGCCGCCGTACACGTCGCGGCCGGAGGCCGGGTGGGGCTGCCCGCCGGAAAGGGCCGTCGTGCCGTTGTCCAGGACCACGACCAACAGGGGCAGGCCTGCCTGGGCGGCGTCGACCAGCCCGGCCAGGCCGCTATGCAAGAGGGCCGAATCGCCCGCGAGGGCTACCACCTTCTGTGGCAGACCACTCCGCACCAGCCCTGCCGCCAGGGCAATGCTGCCGCCCATGCCGTACTTGGCATCCAGGATCTCCCAAGGAGGCAGTTGGGCGCGGACCATGCAGCCGGTCTCGCCGGTGACGACAAAGGCCTCGCGGCCGCCATGGCGCTCCATGACGGCGGTCAGCGCCCGCAGCGTGGGAATGTACGGGCAGTCGCTGCACAGCGGCTGGCGGCTGGGCATGGCCCTGCCCCCCTCCTCGACCGCCGGCCAGGCGTGCTCGGGCACAAACGACGCCAGGGCAGCCCGCAGCTCCGCTGCCTGTAGCTCACCTGCACCCGGCACATGGCCACTGCTGCGCCCCAGGACGGGCAGTACCAGACGGGCGCGCTGCGCCAGCGCCTGGAGCTGGATCTCGACAAAGGGGGCTGTCTCCTCGAGGACGAGGACTTGGTTCCGGGCGCGCAGGAAAGAGAGCAGCAGTTGCTCGGGCAGTGGGTGCAGCGTAGCCAGGGCCAGGATTGTGAGGGATGCCGGTTCGGCGGTCGTCCCGGTGCCCGCTGCCCGGCCCGGGGCGGCCATCCCGGCCTCTTCCTCCGGCAGTAGACCCAGCTCCCGCAGCTTTTGGTACGTGCCGCCTGCCGCGACGATGCCCTTGCCTCGCCCTGCCGGCGCGTCGCCGCGGTTGAGGGGTGAGGCCTCAAAGCTCGCCTCTACCCTCTCCAGGCGGGCCTGCAGCTCGCGGTGCAGCGGCACGACGCGAATGGGCAGCACGTTCCAGCGATCCGGCTGTCTGTCGAAAACGGGCCGGCGGGGCGCGGGTGGCGCTTGGGGGCGGGGCGCGTCGCCGAGGGTGGCTTCCGACATAGCCCGCGTGATGCGCAGGACGACCGGCACCCGGAAGTCTTCCGCGAGAGCGAACGCATAGCCCATGGCCGGCCGGAGGTCCTCGACGCAGACAGGCTCCAGGAGAGGGACCTCGGCCGCGGCGGCCAGTGGCCGCGAGTCCTCTTCGTTCTGTGACCCCCAGCCGCCCGGGTCATCGCCGACGAGCACCACAAGCCCGCCCGGCCCTCCCGCCAGGTTGGCAACCATGAGCGAGTCGAGGGCCACGTTCAGTCCCACGTTCTTCAGGCACACCAGGGCGCGCCGGCCGGCCAACGAGACGCCCAGGGCGGTGTCAAAGGCCGACTTCTCGTTGCTCGCCCAGTCGATCTGCAGTGCCTCGCCGGCCAATCCCTGGCGCTGCAGGTCGACCAGTGCCTCGACCACTGCCGTGCTGGGCGAGCCTGGGTAGCCGGTGACCAGGCTCACTCCCGCGTCCAGCGCTCCCCAGGCCAGTGCCTGGCTGCCGCCGTAAGGCGATGTCATGGGGCAGTCTCCATCACGGGCGGAGGAGGATTTTGAGGGCTCCCTTGCGCCCGGCGTGCTCAAAGGCGGCCTGGGCTTGGTCGAGGGGATATTCGGCCTCGACGAGGGACGAGACGTCGACCAGGCCCTGGGCCAGCATGCGCAGTGCCGGAGCAAAGGGGCCGCAGCGTGAGCCGACGACGCGGATCTCGTCCACGACCATGTCGGAAAAGTCGACCTCCACCGGCCCATGATAGGTGCTCTTCAGGACCAGGGTGCCCTCCGGCCGCAGCAGTCGCCGGGCGGCGGCCAGCCCGCCCGGCTGGCCCGTGCACTCCACGACCAGGTCGGCGCTGCCCTGCGGCTCCTGCCCCTCGACGCGGGTCTCGATCCCTCGCCGCGCGAGGATGGCGAGCTTCTCGGGGTGGCGGCCGACGACTAACAGCCTCGAGCCGGTGAGGGCCAGGACTTGGGCCACCAGGAGTCCCAGCTTGCCGTCGCCCAGGACCACGACGCGCTGCGAAGGTCCGACGTGCACCTGCTCCAGGATGCGGCAGGCGGCAGCCAGGGGCTCGACGAAAACGGCGTCTTCGTCGGAGATGGTGTCGGGCACGCGATGGAGGTTGGCGCGGGGCAGCGAGAAATATTCTGCCAGGGCGCCGTCGCGGCCGCGGATGCCCAGCGCCGTCCGGTGGGGGCAATGATGCTCCCGCCCGGCCAGGCAAGTTTCACAGGAGCCGCAGCCGGCATTGATCTCGCCCACCACGCGCTGGCCCAGCAGCGACGGGTCGCTCGCCTCATCGACGGTGCCGACGAACTCGTGCCCGGGCACGCCGCGAAAGCCGGCATAGCCGCGCAGGATTTCGAGATCCGTGTTGCAGATGCCCGCCATCAACGTCCTGATGCGCACCTCGCCCGGCGTCGGCGCGGGTATGGCCCGCCCCTGCACCACGCGCAGTCCTTGCTCGTCAACCACCGCGGCGCGCATCGTGCCCGCCTGGTCAGCGACTGTGGCCATAGAACGTGGCCCGTGCTTCTTCCAACACAATCTCCTCCAGGCACAGAGGATAGTCGGCCGGATACCAGGCCATGGCCTCGTTGGCCAGGGCGACCACCTGAGCACGTACAAAACGCGGCGTGGTGACGCCCGCCAGCGAAACACTTTCGACCTCCAGCCGCGGCACGCAGTCCTCGGCAACGACGGTGCCCTCCAGGAGCGCTTCCACCTCAAATCCGAGAAC
>JBFYTF010000427.1:0-2758 GCA_041300865.1 Anaerolineae bacterium | reverse complement strand
AGGCAATTTCGTTACCGGCATCCAATCGTTTCTGTTGTTGACCAATGGGCTTGGCGCCTATCAGATTCAGGTTGATCCGCCGATCATGAAAACGGCTGCCCTCGCCCTCGCCCTGCAGTTCAAAGTGAGCTGGAATCGCTGCATGGAGTCGAGCAGCAGCTCTGATGATGAGGGTGGCTCGGAGGCTCTGCCGCTGTGATCCCCGGTAACGCCATGTCGAGTGAGCCGGCGCTCTCTACCTTCATTCCGCCCGACGATCTGTACGACTGGTGTTCGAGGACGATTGACTGGGAGGCGGGCGGCATCGCCCTGAACGACCCGACGCAGGGACTTCGGGCCTATGCGTGGCGTATCCGAGCCGTCGGAGCGCAGGCCGTTCTGGATGTTCCTGAGGCGCCCGGCATTGCGGCAGTAACTCTATTTACGGCGAGCGCGCCGATCACCGAAATATCATTCACGTTCGACCTGAACATGCAGCCGGTAGTGGCCTACGTGTCAGGGGGTGTGGCGGCATTTTGGTACTACGATACCTTTGTCTCAGGGTACAGCACGCTGTTGCTTCCAGACGCGACATCGCCGCGCTGTCTGGTCGATGATCGGCGTAACACCCAGGAGTTGAACGCCGACGTGCTGCTGTTCTACATCCGGGACGGCTTCCTTTGGGAGCGCATTCAGCGAGATCGCTACCTTATCGAGTATCAGATGGCGGAGACAGACTCTGTAGCCATTGCGCGAGTCGGCTTCACGCGGGGCTTCCGCATTCAGATTGAGCTGATAAACCCCTAACCTGTGGAGAACCCCGCCGTGACACCTAGCTGCAAGACCTGCAAATACCATCTCGTGTACGGCTGCCCCTGCCGCAGCCCCAAGTGTCGCGTCGCCTCCCCATTTTTCGCCCAGAAGGGGGTGGGGTGTAACAAATACAAGCCTCGCTAGGTTTGCTTGGGTGTGCCGAGGCTTGCTCTGGTGTGCCGGGGCGTCCGTGCCCACAGCACACCCTAGAGTGCGATCACGTCATTCGCTACGGCGGCATCCGCCTCACGGTGAGACACTAGTAGCACCTGCTGTCCTGTCTTGGCCAGACAGGTAGTGAGCAGCAGGGCGTTCTCATCGCTGGCGGCAGCCGCCACCTCATCCAGTAGTAGGACCTCGAAGCGCGAGCCGACGGCGGCAGCCAGGGCCAGCTTGATGGCCACGCCGAGAATGGCAAGCTGCTGACCAGAGGCCAGCTCCAGCGGTCGCTCGTCGCCGTCCTCGACATAGGTGAACTCACCCTGCGGGTCCCTTCTCAGGGCCGTGATAGCACCGCCTGATGCGTCAGAAACGAAGGTCGAGGCGTAGTTGAGCAGGCCCACCCACGTCTGGTGGGTGAAGCGGTCGCGGGAATCCCGCAGATACTTCGCCAGCTTGGCCAGCAGCCGATCTCTCGTCGCCTTCCCCGCCAGCAGGGCGTGGGCGTGCTTCGCCTCTTTCAGCGTGTCCTTCGCCCGGCGCAGTGTCTCCGCCTGTAGTCTGCCCTGCGTACGCAGTTCAGCCAGCACCTTGTCATGCTCGCTATAAGCCTGGTAGGTGGTCTGATAGTGGTGGAGGGCCGAATCAACCTCTTGCTCTGTGGTTGGGATGGGCGGCTGCCGGCTGCTAAGCACGGCCCTCAGTGTCATCAGTTCGCGCTCGGCCTGCTCTGCCTCGCTGGCCGCTCTGCCGTAGATGGCGTTCCGCTCTATCGCCGTTTCATAGGCGTGCTGGGCCGCGCTGATCTCAGCCGCTGTAACTTCCTGCCGAGGTTCCCAGCGCGGCGTGGCGTCTCGCACCTGCTGGTGCTCTCGCATCCTGTCTTGAACCATCTTCCTGCGAGTGTGCAAGGTTTTTGCCGCTTCGTATGCCTGCTGGGTCTGCTCTGCCTCTCGTGCCCGCTCGGCATACGCCTGTTCTGCCTCAGCAAGATTTGCTCTTCGCATGTCGAGGTCATGCACCTCGAACGGCCGACCACAGGCATAGCAGACTTCCTCAGGCAAAGCGCACATCTCTTTTAACGCTGTTAGGCGCGCGACCTCGGCGGCAGCGGCCGCTTGTGTCGCTCGCTTAACCAGCTCGTCCAGATCAGGCAGTTCCTCAGCCGGCAGCTTCTTCCGCAGCTCGGCCAGCTTCCCATCCGCCTCCGCGAATCGGGCGGCCCATGCCGACTTCGCCGCCTCATGCTCGGTATAGGCGCGGAAGGCGCCCAGCAGGTACGTGAGGCGCTCATAGAGGGTGGGTACATTGGCTACCGGGTTGTCGCGCAGCGCGTCCTGTGCGGCCCGCAGGCGGTCCTCGCACGCCACGATCTGCCCCGCCATCTCGCGCCCTTGCTGCTCGAACAGCTTAGCCTGCTCCAGGCGCCGACGCCTAGTTTCCCACCCCTTCTGAGCCTCGCTCGCTGTCTCTGACAGACTTCTGGCCTCCGCCTCAGCCTGCGCCAGCTCGGCCTTGAGCGCATCGAGGTGGGCGGTTAGCTCGCGGCACTCCGTCTCCGCCATCTCCAGGGTCGTCTCCGCCTCGGCCGCCTTCTCTGCCGCATTGCCGAGCGCCGACCGCTCTTGGCGGCAGCGTTCCAGTACGGTATCGACGGTGGAGGCCCCCGTCACCGTGTCGATATGCTGAGCGAGCTTGGCAGCGCCGAGCGTCAGCAGCCCTGCCGCCTCCCCCTGCCGGGCCGTCTGAAAGGTCAGGAAGGATTTGGCGTCGCCGATCAGGCTCTCGACCATGGCTGTTACGGGGT
>JBFYTF010000418.1:0-3648 GCA_041300865.1 Anaerolineae bacterium | reverse complement strand
CGGAATACGAGCCGCTCTTGGAGGTTGTGACCGACAAGGTGGACAGCGAGATCCCGTCGCCCATCAGCGGCGTGCTCCTCGAAATCCGCGCCGCGGAGGGAGAGACGGTCAAGGTTGGCACCGTCATTGCCCTCATCGGCGAGGAGGGGGAGCAGCCGGCTGCCGGATCTGAGGCCACACCCCAGCCGCCGGCCGCCGGGTCCGAGGCACGGCCCGAGGGCGCGCAGGCTACCCCCGAGTCGGAGGCTCGCGGCAAGCCCGCCGGCCGAAGCTACCTGACGCCCGTCGTGGCCCGCATGGCCGCCGAACACGATCTCGACCTGAGCCAGGTGCAGGGCACGGGCCTGCAGGGGCGCATCACCAAGAAGGACGTGCTGCGCTACTTGGAGCACCGGCCCACGGCTCCGGCGCGTCAGGCGCCAGCGGCGCAGGCTGTCGCTCCTGCGCAGCAGCCATCGCCAGGGCCGGTGCCGGCCGCGCCGGCTGCCGCCTTGCCCGCACTGGGGGCCGGCGACGTCGAGGCCCCCCTCTCGCCCATGCGCCAGGCCATTGTGCGCCACATGCGCCAGTCAAAGGACACGGCCGCCCACGTGACGACCTTCTGGGAAGTGGACCTCAGCCGGGTCGTCGCCTACCGCCAGGCCCACAAGGCCGAGTTCGAGGCCGAGGGTCTGCGCCTGACCTACACGCCCTTCTTCCTGGAGGCCATCGTCGCCGGGCTCAAGGCCTATCCCATGCTCAACGCCGTCCTGAGCGGCGACCGCCTGATCTATAGGCGGGCCATCAACCTTGGCATTGCCGTTGACCTCGGCGAAGATGGGCTCATCGTGCCGGTGCTCAAGGACGCGGACGAGCGGAGCCTGCGGGGGTTGGCCCGCGCCGTCGAGGACCTGGCGCAGCGCGCCCGGGCGCGCAAGCTAAGCCACGACGATGTCCAGGGCGGCACCTTTAGCCTGACGAACCACGGCACGGCCGGCAGCCTGGCAGGTACGCCCATCATCCCCATGCCTCAGCTGGGCATCCTGGGCGTGGGTGCCATCCAGAAGCGGCCCGTCGTGGTCGAGACCGACCTTGGCGAGGCCATTGCCATCCGGCCCATGGCCTACCTCAGCCTCAGCTTTGACCATCGCGCCATCGACGGCGCCACCGCCGACCGCTTCATGGGCGTCGTCGTGGCTTTTCTGGAGGGCTATGGCGCCTGAGCCCTGCTGCCGGGCAGCGCCCGGCAGCCGGCCGGCAGCGAGGAGCAGAACCATGAGCGACCAAGCCTACGACATCGTCATCATCGGCTCAGGTCCCGGCGGCTACGTGGCGGCCATTCGAGCCGGCCAGTTGGGGCTGCGGGCCGCCATCGTGGAGAAAGGAGACCTCGGCGGCGTCTGCCTCAACGTTGGCTGCATCCCCGCCAAGGCGCTGCTGCGCCACGCCGAAGTCCTGTCGACGGTGCGTGGCGCAGCCGAGTTTGGTATCATCGTGGGCGACGTCAGCCTCGACCTGGGCACGATGATGGCGCGCAAGGAGCAGGTGGTTACTACCCTGCGCCAGGGGGTCAAGGGCCTGCTGCGCAAGAACCGGGTCGAGATCGTGCCGGGCAAAGGCCGAATTGCCGCTGTGCCGCTGCGCATCGAAGGGCCTGTCGGCAGCGTCGACGCCTTGGGTGAGGTCGTGGTGGACAGGCCCGGAGCTGAGGCGCTGCACCTTCCGGCGCGCCACATTCTCCTGGCCACCGGCGCCGAAGCACGTCCCCTGCCCGGCCTGCCCTTTGACGAGGATAGGGTGCTATCGACGACCGGCGCGTTGTCGCTGCCCGAGATCCCCCGCCGCCTGGGAGTAGTCGGCGCCGGCCCGGGAGGCGTCGAGTTTGCCTACCTGTACCGCGTCCTGGGAGCCGAGGAGGTGATCCTTATCGAGGCCCTGCCCCAGGTGTTGCCCCGCGAGGATGCCGAGGTCGGCGGGCTGGTGGCCGAAAGCCTCCGCCGGCGCGGCATTCGCGTCGAGGTCGGGGCCCAGGTCTCCGACGTGGAGCGGGCCGGCGATGTCGTGCGCTTTCAGCTGCTGCCCGCCTCAGGGGGCCAGCCCGAGACGTGCGAGGTGGACCGGCTGCTCGTGTCCATTGGCATCCGGCCGGTGACGGCCGGCCTGGGGCTGGAAGAGGCCGGCGTGATGCGCGACCCGAGGGGCTTTGTGCTGGTCGACGAGCTGCTGCGCACCAGCCAGGCCGGCGTGTATGCCATCGGCGACGTGACGCCTACGCCGCCCCTGGCCAATGTGGCCACGGCGGAGGGCATTGCCGTGGTCGAGCAGATCGCCGGCCGGCGTGTCGAGCCCCCGGACTATGACCGGATGCCCCGCGGCGTGTACTGCCATCCTGAGGTGGGGTCGGTAGGTCTGACCGAGGCACAGGCCCGGGAGCGGGGTTACGACGTGAGGGTGGGACGCTTTCCCTACCGCAACAATGGCCGGGCCCTGCTCATGGGCCACGGCGAGGGCCTCGTCAAGGTGGTCAGCGAAGCGCGCTACGGCGAGATCCTGGGCATCCACATCTTTGGCGCCGAGGCGACGACCATCCTGGGCGAGGCAGGCGTGGCGCTGGCCTTCGAGTACAGTGACCAGGCTCTGGGCCGGGCCTCCCACGCCCACCCGACCCTGGCCGAGATCCTGCAGGAGGCGGCGCTGGCGGCCGCCGGCCAGGCCATGCACGCCTGAGTGCGTCGGGCTGCCCCGGCAAGCCGGCTAGCCTTCCTCCCGTCGCTGCGCCGCCTCACTCAAACGTGTCGCGGTTGACCATGAACCAGAAGATAATGATGGCCTGGACCAAAAAACTGACAAACAAGCCGCCAATGACCGGCAGCTGAAACGCGCCGGATACGGTTCCTCCCGTCGCGCGCAGGCCGCCCGCCATGATCGTCACCTGGATGAGGCCGGCGACAAAGCCCAACGTTGTGAGCACGATGACGGCGATCCGGGCCCAGTTCTTGAGCAGCCACAGGCCAACGCCGATGATCAGGTTGACCAGCGCCGACACGAGCCCGAAGATCAGCCCTATGCCCACGAAAGGCGTGATCTGGGCCATGTTGATGGGCTGCAGTCCCTGATCCAGGAGGGCCTGTTGGAACGCAGAAGTTCCCTTGGCATATAGGGCAGCCAGGGCGAAGGCACCCACGATCCCCATGACCGCCGTGAATATGCTCAACAGTGCATAGAGGGTGACGCAGCCTGGGCGCTCTCCCGGGGCCGACCGGCTGCCGGAGCGCCCTGCCTGCTTGCCCGGCACGGCGCCCATCTGGGCGAGCTTGGCCCGTGCTTCCCGGCCGGTCTCAGTTTCTGCCGGCGCCATTTGCGCTGCGCGCCGGTAGTGTGTCATGGCCGCGTCGCTGTCGCCCAGTTTCTGCACGGCGTCACCCATCAGCAGGACGGCCCGGGGCTCGATGGGCTGCTGGCGCAGCAGAGGCTGGAGCCGCGCCATGGCTTTCTGGGCCGCCCCGGCTTCCAGGTCCAGCCGTGCCAGCTCGCAGGCGACTGCCGGGTCCTGGCTGCCCAGCTCTTCCGCCTGCTCGTACAGCGCCGTCGCCGTGGCCCGCTCGCCCTGCCGGCGATAGACTCCGGCCAGTTGGGCATAAAGCGCCGGGTCGCGCGGCGCCGCGTCTA
>JBFYTF010000501.1:0-3095 GCA_041300865.1 Anaerolineae bacterium | reverse complement strand
CCAAGTCGCCGTACTCGAGGCACCGGCCCGTCCAGCCTTGGCACGGTCCTTGATAGCCCATCCCCCGAGGAGATCTCCGGCCCTCCGGGCCCCGCGGGGAAATGGCGTTTCGCGTCGGGTATCGTAGGGGTGATGCGTCGCACCCGCACACCGGCCGCCGAATCCGCTTACTCCGCCTACGAGGCCATGGGGCCCACCCGCAGCCTGCCCCGCGTCGCCGAGGCCCTCGGCCGCCCCCGTGGTTACATCGGGCTACTCGAGCGCTGGTCTGCACGTGACGTGTGGGTCCGCCGCGCCGGGGAGCACGACCAGGTGGAGCTTCAGTCGCAGCTCGCAGCACAGGGCCCACTGAGGGAACGGGCCCGGGTGAGCCTCGGAGAGGCCGCTGACGAGGCCGTGGCCGCGGCCCTCGGCATCCTACGCTCCACAGCCACACTCCCGATCCTGGACAGGCACGGCGAGGTGGTCGGAGAGAAGCCCCTCGTCGCCCCATCGACCCGCCTTCAGGCCTGTCAGTGGCTCCTGGCCACCGTGGGGATCGCACCCGTCAAGCGGCTCGAGCTGGACATTCAGAAACCGATCTCGCTATCCGTCCAGGCTGACACGCTCCTGAGCGGGGCCAGCGAGGAGCAGCTCTCGGAGCTCGCCCGCGTGCTCGCCGCGGTGGAGGGTGGCCGTGGTGAGCCTCCAGGTCAGTGACCTCATCCTCGCCGGCATGACCGCCGCGCAACTCCGGGAGCGAGTGGACGCTCAGATCATGCGCCGGCGCTTCGAGCCCTTCGCCCGGGCCGCCTTCCATGCCCGGCACCCGACGAAGCAACTCAAGTGGGCGTGGCACCATGGCGCGATCTGCGAGCATCTCGAGGCGTGCAAGCTCGGCCAGATCCGGCGCCTGATCATCAACGTCCCGCCCCGCAATCTGAAATCCCACCTCACCAGCGTGGCCCTCCCGGCCTGGTGGTGGATCGACAAACCGGAAACCCAGTTTCTCGCGATCAGCGCAGACGAGAAGATCGTATTCCGTGACGCTGACGCGCTCCGCGATCTGTGCGCCGGGCAGTGGTATCAGGAGGCATTCACCCCCGCGTGGAGCTTCCAGCAGGAGGGCGGTGGGCGCCGCCAGGACGCCAAGGGGTACTACCGCACATCCGCCGGCGGCCACCGCATCTCGATGAGTATCGGGACGAAGACGCAAGGCGTGGACGCCGACGTGGTGATTTTCGACGATCCGCTGGACGCGGAGTCAGCCTACAACGACAAGGCGGCTCTGCGGGACCACGTAATCCACGCGCGCCAGAAGTTCATGCCGCGGCTCAACGACCCCGAAACCGGCGTCATCATCGTGATTATGCAGCGGCTCCACGAGCTGGACCTCGCCGGCGTGTTGATCGAAGAGGGCGGATGGGAACACCTGTGCCTGCCCGCCGAGATGGGGCCCGAGCGGCATTACACAATCCTCGGCGACTACGACCACCGCAAGGAGCCGGGCGAGCTCCTGGACCCCGTTCGCATGTCGCGCGAGTTCCTGGCCGCTGCAGAGCGCAGCCTTGGCCCACGCGGCTTCGCTGGCCAGTACCTACAGCGGCCCGCCGCGGCCAAGGGCGCACTCATCCACAAGGCGTGGCCACAGTACTGGACGCCCGACACGCTCCCGCCCATGGACTACGTGATCAGCTCATGGGACTTGACCACGGGCTCGAAGACCACTGACGCGGACTACACCGTGGGACAGGTCTGGGGCGCATGCGGAATCAACCGCTACCTCCTGGACCAGATCCGCGCGAAGCTCTCCACCGGCGAGATGGTTGACGCCGTGCTGGCCTGCCTCTCCAGGTGGCCAGCGATCCGCGCCACGGTGATCGAGGAGAAGGCAGCCGGACCGGATGTGGCCGACACTCTCCGGGAGCACGTCCCGGGGATCGAGACATACGACCCACAGGACAAGAGCAAGGAGCAGCGGCTCGCCGCCACGGTCCTGATGTGGCGCGATGGCACCGTGTTCCTCCCCGACCCATTCGCATGCTCTTCCATGGACGCTGACTTCTCCTGGGTCCGTGATGACTACCTGCCCGAGTTGATCACGTTCCCAAGCTCCGCGCACGACGACCAGGTTGACGCCACGTCTCAGGCGCTCCTGTGGATGAGGGAGACCGGCCCCGTTGACGTGAGGGAAAGCGTCCGGGCAATCGGTTAGGATCTGTGGCCATGGGCATCAAGGCTTGGTTCTCTGATCGTTTCCGTTCCAAGAGCTTCACCGTCATGCTCCAGGTGGGCGAGGACGGTTTCATGAAGTCTCTGGCCTACACCGGGGGCGACCTCGAGACCCTCTACACCCAGACGATCTGGACGTACATCTGCGCCTGCCGGATCTCGCACGACATCTCAGGCCTGCCCGCCGTTGTCCAGGCCCGTGGGCGCCGCTCTGGCGAGTGGGAGACTACCATAGAGCACCCGCTCAATGCACTGCTCCTGAAACCCTACGGGCCCGGCACGAGCAAGCCAAGGTGGCACTGGCAGCAGATGATCGCTGCCGGCGCTATCCGCCAGGAGATGTGCGGAAACCAGTTCTACCGCGTGACCTCCACGGGTGACCGGCTCCTCGCCCTCGGCCTGATATTGGACAATGTGACCGGACTACTCGACGACTTCGCCGTGCCCACGCGCTACAAGATCGGCGCCGCCGGAGATGAGGTGTCGGCCGAGAAGATGGTCAACGTGATGCACGCCAACCCGGGAAGCTGGTGGGACGGCATCTCACCCGTGGTCGCAGCCCAGCAGGCCATCCACGTTGACTACTCGGTATCGCAGCGCCTCCAATACGACCTCGAGACCAGGGTGGCCCCTGGTGTGATTTTCAAGGTCAAGGCCCTGTTCAGCATGGGCAAGACGCAGCGCGACGACGCGGAGACCTGGCTCGCCGAGCAATTTGGAAAGGCCTCGAGCGCTGGGAAGTCCATGGTCATCGGCGACAACGTGGAGGTCCAGAATCCTCCGACGCGCGAGATCGGCGACCTCCCTGCCCACCACGCCGCCGCCCGAGATGCCATCATATCCGCCTTCGATGTGAGCCCCCCCGTGGTGGGTGTACTCCGTGA
>JBFYTF010000397.1:0-2800 GCA_041300865.1 Anaerolineae bacterium | reverse complement strand
TGTTTTCGTCGATCATGATATAGTCTTCCATGTTGCGTGCAAACGGCGGCGGCACCGAGGGCGAGCAGACCCGCTGCACAGGGGCATCGATGTAGCCAAAAGCCCTGTCCGCCACCTGGGCCGCCACCTCGGCGCCAAAGCCGCCACGCTCCGGGGCCTCGTGGGTGATCACCAGGCGGGACGTCTTTTTCACCGAGGCGATGATGGTCTCGATGTCGAGCGGGAAGAGCGTGCGGGGATCGACGACTTCGACGCTGATCCCCTCCCCGGCCAACAGCTCGGCGGCCCGCAGGGCCTTGACGACGGTCATGGACGTCGCGACGACGGTGCAGTCCGTGCCCTCCCGTTTCACATCGGCGCTGCCAAAGGGGATGGTGTACTCCTCCTCCGGCACCGGCCCGGTCATGTTGTACAGCAGTTTTTGCTCGACAAAGACGACCGGGTCGTCGAGGCGGATGGCCGTCTTGAGCAGTCCCTTGGCGTCGTAGGGGGTGGAGGGCATGGCCACGAGCAGGCCGGGCACGTGGTGGAACCAGGCCTCGAGGCTCTGGGCGTGCTGTGCCGCCGAGGCGCGCCCCGGGCCGCCCTGGGTGCGGAGCACCATAGGCACCTTTGCCTGGCCGCCGGACATGTAGTGCATCTTGGCTGCCTGGTTGGCGAGGGGATCCATGGCAAAGGTGGAGAAGTCGATGTACATCAGCTCGACGACGGGCCGCATGCCGGTGATGGCCGCGCCCACGGCCGCACCGGTGAACCCCAGCTCGCTGATGGGCGTCTGGATGACACGGTCCGTGCCAAAGATCGGCGACAGGCCCAGGGTGACCTTGTAGGCGCTGCCAAAGGGGTCGGCGATGTCCTCGCCCAGGAGAAAGACGCGTTCGTCGCGCTCCATCTCTTCTCGGAGGGCTTCTTTCAATGCATCTCGATAGCTGATTTCACGCATGATCGCCTCCCCTATTGCCCCTGCGGGCCGCCGGGCAGCGGGTTGCCCGCGTAGTCAAAGTGGACGTACACGTCCTCCAGGGCCGCTTCCGGCGGTGGGATGGGGCTGGAACGGGCGTATTCGACCCCCGCCTGCAGCTCGGCTTCGACGTCGGCACCCATGGCCTCGTCCTCCTCTGCGCTCAGGTAGCCCCAGGCTTGCAGCTGGCCCCCCAACTTGACGATGGCATCCCGCTCGCGCCAGGCCTTGCGTTCGTCGGCCGGCATGTAGAGCGCGGGATCGCCGACGTAGTGGCCCAGGAAGCGATAGGTCTTGGCCTCGACGAAGGTGGGGCCGCCGCCGGACCGGCCGCGCTCGACGGCCTCCTTGACTGCCCGGTAAACGGCGATGGCGTCCATGCCGTCGACGCAGCAGCCGGGGATGTTATAGCTCTGCGCGCGCCGGGCCAGCTCGCACTTGTAGGCGGTCTCGTGCCAGGGCTGCGACAGGCCGTAGAGGTTGTTCTGGCAGACAAAGATGAGGGGTACCTGCCACAGCGAGGCCAGGTTCATCGATTCGTGAAAGCTCCCCTCGGCGGTCGCGCCGTCGCCAAAGAAGCAGACCGCAACCTGGCCCGAGCCGCGCATCTTGGCCGACAGCGCCGCACCGGCACTGATGGGCAGGCCGCCGCCGACGATGCCGTTGGCGCCGATGATGCCCTGGCTGAAATCGGCGATGTGCATCGAGCCACCCTTGCCCTTGCAGTAGCCCGTGGTGCGCCCATACAGCTCGGCGAACATGTACTTGACGTCGCAGCCTTTGGCGATGACGTCACCGTGGCCGCGGTGCGTGCTGGTGATATAATCGTCGGGGCGCAGCGCAGTGCAGGTGCCGACCGGGACCGCCTCCTGGCCCTGGGACAGGTGCAGAAAGCCGCCGATCTCACCCGCTTCGAAGCGCTTTTGGGCCGTGTTCTCAAAGCCCCGGATGAGGCGCATGCGGCGGTACATGGCCAGCAGCTGCTCGCGGCTCAGGTCATCGGGTGGTGCCATTTGTTCTGTCTTCATGGTTCCTCTTCTGATTTCGCATCCATGGCGGCGCGGGCCTGGCCCTCGCCCCTGGTTACGGTAGTGCCAGCAACAACAGCGGGTCCTCGACCAACTGCGCGAACCGGTCCAGGAAGCGTGCCGCGGGGGCACCGTCCAGGACGCGGTGGTCAAAGACGAGGCTCAGGGTCATCATCGGGCGGACGGCGATGGTGTCGCCGGCGTCGACGACGACCGGCTTGCGCACGATGCGCCCCACGCCCAGGATGCAGCACTCGGGCAGGTTGATGACGGGCGTGAAGCCGTCGACGCCGAGCATGCCCAGGTTGGTAATGGTCATAACCCCGCCCGTCAGGTCGTCGGGCAGGCTGCGTCCCTCGCGCGCGGCCTGGATCAAGCGGGCGCTCTCGGCGGCGATCTGGGGCGTCGTCAGGCGGTCGGCGTTGTGGATCACGGGCACGAGCAGGCCCCGCTCGGTGTCCACGGCCAGGCCGATGTTCACGCGGTCCAGGTGCTCGATCTGGCCGTCTCCCAGCCGGGCATTGGCCGCCGGGTGCTCGCGCAAAGCGACGGCGCACATCTGGACGAGGAGGTCGTTGTACGAGACGCTTAGGCCCCTGGCCTCGAACAGCCGGCGCAGCCTTGCCAGCTCACTCGCGTCTACCTCGCGGAAAAGGGTCACCCGCGCCGAAGTATGGACGCTGTCGGCCATGGCCTGGGACACGATCTTGCGCACGCCTTTGAGGGGCGTCGTGCTCGCCACCTGCGGCCGGACGCCCTCGGGCGCAGCCTGAATCGTCGCTGCGGCCGGCGGCCGGCGCTCAGCGCCCGG
>JBFYTF010000178.1:0-4453 GCA_041300865.1 Anaerolineae bacterium | reverse complement strand
GCAGCGCCAGGCCACTGCCGGGCAGCAGGCCGAGGCCCCGCCAGACCGCATCTGATGGCTGAAAGACCTGATCCATGATGGCCATCGCGGCCGGGTTGCCACTCGGGTTCACGCTGCGCGGATAGCTGTTCGAAACCGCGGGCCGCCCCTCCTCGACCATGTCTACCAGATCGGCCACCGCGGCCAGGATGTCTACCGGCTCGAACCCGGAGATGGCGACCGGGATACCGTACTCGGCCGGCAGGAACTCCCAGGCGCGGGCACCGACGATGGTTGTCACGTGGCCCGGGCCGATGATGCCCTGGAGGGCCACCTCGCCGGCGTCCAGGATGGCGCGCGTGGCCGGCGGCGTGAGCTTGTGCAGGCTCACCACGGTCAAGTTCTCCAGCCGCTCCTCGCGTGCCTGGAGGAGTGCGGCCGCAACCGTAGGCGCCGTCGTCTCGAACCCAATGCCGAGAAACACCACGGACTGGGCGGGGTTCTGCCGCGCCAGCTGCAACGCGTCGAGGGCCGAATAGACGACGCGCACCGAGGCGCCGGCAGCCCGGGCATCCTGCAGGCTATGGTGGCTGCCCGGAACGCGGATCATGTCGCCAAAGGTCGCCAGGATCAGGCCGGGAACATGTGCCAGGGCAATGGCTCGGTCCAGATCGATATTGGCCGTGACGCACACCGGGCAGCCCGGCCCGGAGCACAGCTCTACAGTAGGCGGGAGCAGGCTGCGCAGGCCGTAGCGCAGGATGGCGTGAGTGTGCCCGCCGCAAAACTCCATGAGGCGGATGGGGCGCCGGGAGCGAGCGTGGATGCGGGCCAGCAGGCCGCGGGCCAGCTCGGTGTTGCGGAACTCGTCGACGTACTTCATGCCGCACCCCGTCCCCGGCGAGAATGGGCGAGGACCGCCTGGCCCAGGCTCAGGCCACCGTCGTTGCAGGGCACCTGGCGGTGGAGCAGCAGGTGAAAGCCGGCCCCTCGCAGCCGGTCAACGGTCAGCGCCAGCAGCAGCCGGTTCTGGAAGCAGCCACCGCTGAGGGCCACCGTCTCGATGCCAGTTTCGCCGGCCAGCCGGTCACAGACGGCAGCTGCCACCGCAGCCAGCGTGTCGTGAAAGCGCCATGCAATCTCGGCCGTTTGGACGCCCGCCCCCACTTCGGCCTCGATCGCCTCCAGGAGGGCCCGCAGGCGGATGAGGATCTGGCCCTCTACTTCTTCCAGCCCGAAGGGGTAGGGTGCGGCCCGCGCGGTCGCCGGGCGCCTGGCCAGCATCTCGAGCTCGATGGCCGCCTGCGCTTCGTAGCTCACCGACTGCCGGACTCCGGCCAGGGCTGCCACGGCATCGAACAGCCGCCCAACGGCCGAGGTCAGCGGCGTGTTGATGCGTCGCTCCACCTGGGCGCGCACGATCTCCAGGCTCTCGTGGCCCGCCGGTAACTGTGGGCCACGTCCCGTGAGGGCGTAGAAATAGCCGGCTGCCAGGCGCCACGGGTGCCAGACGGCCGCGTCACCGCCGGGCATGGGCAGGTACTCCAGGCGTGCGGCGCGGCGAAAGCCCTGGTAATCGCCCACCAGGAACTCGCCCCCCCAGATGTGGCCGTCGTGCCCATAGCCCGTGCCGTCCCACGCCAGGCCGATGACCGGCCCACCAGCGGCCGGCCAGGCGTTGTCGGCCAGGCAGGAGGCCACGTGGGCCTCGTGGTGTTGGACGGCGACACGGGGGATGGCAGACAGGGAGAGGGCGTAGCGCGTCGAGAAGTAGTCGGGGTGCAGGTCGTGGGCCACGAGACTGGGCTCGACCCGAAAGAGGTGACGGTAGAGGTCGACTGCAGCCTCGAAGTGCTCGAGCGTCTCCAGGTTCTCCATGTCGCCGATGTGCTGGCTGAGAAAAGCAAAGTCGTCGCGGGCCAGGCAAAAGGTATTCTTGAGCTCCGCTCCCGTGGCCAGCATCTGGCCGACCTCGAAGGGCAGGCGCACGGGAAACGGTGCGTAGCCGCGCGAGCGGCGGATGAACTGCAGATGGGAGGCTGCAGGCGGCGGCTGCGGGCCGGCTGCCGGTGCCACGTGCCCTTCTATCTCTGGTCCTCGCACTTCCAGCACCACAGAGTCGTCGTACCGGGCATAGATCTGGCGGTTGTGGAGCAGGAACGCGTCGGCGAGGTGCCCGAGCCGGCGCCGCGCTTCGTCATTCTCGCGGGCGATGGGCTCCTCCGAGAGGTTGCCGCTGGTCATAACCAGCGGCCGGCCGACGTCCCGCAGGAGAATGTGGTGGAGGGGCGTGTAGGCCAGCATGACGCCCAGGTAGAGGTTGTGCGGGGCCACCTCGCGGGCGATGCTCGACTCTGGCAGCCAGTGCAGCAGGACAATCGGGCACTGCGGTCCCTCCAGGAGCGTCTCCTCCCGCGGCGACACAAGGCAGTGACGCCGGACCTCGTCGAGGGTGGCCATCATCACCGCCAGCGGCCGGTCCGGCCGCCCCTTGCGTTGGCGGAGCAGGGCCACCGCTCGCGGGTCCGTAGCATCGCAGGCCAGGTGAAAGCCGCCCAGCCCCTTGACGGCCAACACCCGGCCGTCGAGGATCATCTCCGCCGCCCGGCGAATGGCGGCGTCACCCTCCGCCTGCTGTGTGTCCGGTGTGCCGGAGGCTTCCAGCCAGACGTGCGGCCCGCAGACGGGGCAGGCGTTGGGCTGGGCGTGAAAGCGCCGGTCGAGGGGGTTGTCATACTCGGCCTGGCACCGCGGGCACATGGCAAAGGGCGCCATCGTCGTCAGCGCGCGATCGTAAGGCACGTCGCGGATGATGGTAAAGCGCGGGCCGCAGTTGGTGCAGTTGGTAAAGGGATAGCGGTAGCGCCGGTTCCCGGGGTCCAGCACCTCGGCGCGGCACTCCGGGCAGGTGGCGATGTCAGGCGAGACGAGTTGGTAGCGGCCCTCCTGGGCCACGCTCTCTCGTATCTCGAAGCGAACACAGCCAACCGGCGAGACCTGTGCTACCTGGAGGTCGACGATGCGCGCCAGCGGTGGCGCCTGGGCCCGGAGGTCCTGGGCAAAGGCCTGCAAGCCGGCCGTGGACCCCTCGACTTCCACCTCGACGCCGCCCGAGTGGTTTAGCACCCAGCCCACCAGGCCGTGTTCGTGGGCAAGGCGGTAGACAAAGGGCCGGAAGCCCACACCCTGCACCACGCCCTGCACCTGGATCTTGAGGGCCTCGGTCTGTCTCTCGCGCTGCGCAGGGCCGGTTGTCGTGCGACTCGTGCTCAGGTCTGAAGCCATGCCAGCCATCCGTCCAGCCCCTCGCCCGTCTTGCAAGAGACCTGGAATAGCGGAGCGCCCGCATTGAGGGCCCGGAAGGCTGCCTGGAAGGCGGCGAGGTCGAAATCGACGTAAGGCGCCAGGTCGGTCTTGTTCAGGACCAGGGCGTCGACGGCAGTGAACATGCCGGGGTATTTGATGGGCTTGTCGTCGCCCTCGGGTACATGGGCGATCAGCACCTTGCGATGCTCTCCCAGGTCAAAACCCGTAGGGCAGATGAGGTTGCCGACGTTCTCGATGAACAACAGATCGATCTGGTCCAGAGGCAACTGCCCCAGTGCACTCTGGACCTGGAGCGCGTCCAGGTGGCAGCCACCGCCGGTGTTGATCTGTACCACCGGGGTGCCGGTTTGAGCCACCTTGTCGGCGTCCACCCGGCCGGCCACGTCGCCCTCCACGACGCCGACGCGTAGGCGCCCGCGCAGGGCCGCGATAGTGGTCAGGATGAGGCTCGTCTTGCCCGCACCCGGGGCAGCCATGATGTTCAAGGCCCGCACCCGGTGTCGGTCGAGGACCTGGCGGTTCTCCAGGGCCACCCGATCGTTGGCGCTTAGAATCTGTTCCAGCACCGGCACTTCTCGGGCCATGGTTCTCTCCCCGGCGTCGGCCTCGTGCCCACGCTGCCTCATTCCACCTCGATGCTCGTCACCGAGAATTCGCGCCCGGCTGTCACATTGCCGCCGAGGGCCTGGCAATGCGGGCAGGCCCACAGGCGCGTGCGCGGTGGCTCGTACTCGGCCTGGCAGGCCGGGCATCGCACGCGGGCCGCGACTCGCTCAAAGTGCAGTTGCGCGCCCTGGGCCACGGTTTCCCGGGACAGGAAGTCAAAGTAAAACTGGATCGACTCGTCGATAAAACCCGTCAGGTCGCCAATCGTCAGGTTAACACCGGTAACACGGCGCGCCCCCGCTCGCTCGGCATGGCGCACGACGATGCCCAGGATGCTCTCGCTGACCGCCATCTCGTGCATAGCGGGCATTATAACACAACTTCCGAGAGGCGCAACTTATAACGATCCTCGGCGGTTTTGAAATTTGCATGCAGGTGGGAAGTGCAGTATACTACGGGCCGGCGTTAGCACTCTCTCGACGTGAGTGCTAGCGCAGCAGTTTTGTCTGACATCCAAATCAAAGGATCACAGGAGGGATTT
>JBFYTF010000387.1:0-4464 GCA_041300865.1 Anaerolineae bacterium | reverse complement strand
CTGGGGCTGCCCCTCGTAATGTGGTCGGTGTTGATATGGGCAGTCATCAGCACCTACTACTGGTTCGTACTGCTGGCCTTCGATCCCAACCAGCCCTTCGTCGCCGGCCTCGCCATGTGCTCTGTCACCGCCCTGGGCATGACCGTCCCGTCCTCACCCGGCTTCATCGGCGTCTTTGAGCTTCTCGGCCGGGAGACGATGGTGCTCTTTGGCATGCCACCGGAGCGGGCTCTGAGTTATGCCCTGGTGGCCCACGCCCTTGTCTACGTCGTCTACACCCTGCTTGGGCTGCTGGGTATGGCTCAGCAGAACCTGACCTACGCGCAAATTCAGAAACGGATCGGTGCGGAGGCTCAAGAGCTACCGTGAAAGTCCTTCTCGTCCTGACCTACTATCACCCTCACGTGAGCGGTCTCACAATTTATGTTAAGCGGTTGGCGACCACCCTGGCGCAGCGGGGTCACCTGGTTACGGTGTTGACCTCGCGCTACGACCATGCGCTGCCGCTGGTCGAGGTGCTGGACGGTGTGCGGGTCATTCGCGTGCCGGTGCTCTTTCGCGTGAGCAAAGGCGTCATCATGCCCAGCTTTCCCTTCCGGGCGTGGAAGCTGATCCGCAGCCACGACGTGGTGAGCATCCACCTGCCTCAATTCGAGGCCAGCATCCTGGCCGGGCTTGGTCGCCTGGCGGGCCGGCCGGTGGTCCTGACCTACCACTGTGACCTCCAGCTGCCCCACGGCTGGTTCAATCGCATCGTGGACCGGGTGGTCTTTGCCAGCAACTATGTCGCGGGGCACACGGCCCAGGCGGCGGTGGCCTACACCCAGGATTTTGCCGAGCACTCTAACTTCTTGTCGCGCTTTTTGCGCAAGGTGCGGGTCATTCCGCCGCCGGTGATCATGCCCCCTCCGGACCCAGCAGAGGTGGAGGCTTTTCGGGCCCGCCACGACCTGGAGGGTAGGCCGGTTGTGGGCATGGCCGCACGTCTGGCCACCGAAAAGGGCGTGGAGGTTCTCATCGGTGCCATGCCCCGCCTCCTGGAACGCTTTCCGCGGCTGAAGGTGCTCTTTGCCGGGCAGTACGAGGACGTGATGGGCGAGGAGGCCTATTACCGGCACCTGATGCCCCTCATTGAGGCGCTGGGGCCGGAGCATTGGGAGTTTCTCGGCGTGCTGAGCCAGGCGCAGATGCCGGCCTTTTTCGCCGCCTGCGATGTGCTGGTGGTGCCCAGCCTCAACTCCACGGAGTCCTTTGGCCTGGTGCAGGTCGAGGCTATGCTGTGCGGCACGCCGTCCATCGCCAGCAACCTGCCGGGCGTGCGCCAGCCGCCCCGGATGACGGGCATGGGCGAGGTCACGCCCATTGGCGACCCGGCCGCCCTGGCGGAAGCCATCGCGCGCGTCGTAGCAGAGCCCGGCCTGTACGCCCGGCCGCGCCACGAGATCGAGGAGGCCTTTAGCCTGGAGCAGACCGTGACAGGCTACGAGGCCCTGTTTGCGGAGCTGGTCAAGCGGTAGAGAGATGGCCGACGACGACCTTCTCTGGCAACATCTCAAGGACCTGCCCGCCTTCCGGGCGCTTCTGCGCGCGGTAGAGGCCAAGTTCTATCGAGATCTGCTGCCCCTGGAGGAACCCGTCCTCGACGTGGGCTGCGGTGACGGCCACTTTGCCTCCCTGGCACTGCCCATCCCTCTGGCCGCCGGCATCGATCCGGCAGGTGATGTGCTGCGTGAAGCCCGCGCGCGGGGCGCCTACCGCGTCGTGGCGCGCTCTTGCGGCGATGCCATGCCCTTTGCCAGCGGGCAATTTGCCACGGTAGTCAGCAACTCGGTACTGGAGCATATCCCTGCCGTGGAGCCGGTGATCGCCGAAATCGGGCGCGTGCTGCGGCCCGGCGGCCGGTTCATTTTCTGTGTGCCCGGCGACCACTTTGCCGAGCTGCTGTTCTTCCCCACCTTCCTACGCCGCTTGGGGGCGCAGCGAACGGCGGGAGCGTACGAGCGCTACTTTAACCGCATCTCGCGCCACCACCATTGCGACAGTCCCGAGACCTGGGAACGGCGGCTAGGCGCGGCCGGCCTGGAGCTGCTCGACTCGTTCCCCTATTTCTCCAGCCGGGCGCACCATGCTCTTGACGTGGGCCACTACCTGGGGGCGCCCAGCCTGCTGGTGAAAAAGCTCTTTGGGCGCTGGATCTTGGTGCCTACCCGCTGGAACCTGGCTCTGACCGAGCGCTCCCTCCGGAGCCGCTACGAGGAGCCGCGGCCGGAAGTGGGCGCCTATCTCTTTTTCGTTGCGAGAAAGGCCTGAACCGGGGCCAGACCGTGGAGGGAGGAGCGAGGTGACGCGTGGCCAGCGCGTGGGGGCCTGGCTGCTGCTCGTCGCAGCCGTGGCGCTCACCATCCAGGGGCAGCGCTATTTCTTTTTCCGGCCCGACTACCTCTGGGACGGTCTCGTGCTGCACGCCGTGGCGGCGGCCTGCTTCCTGGGCGCCTGGCGGCTGGTATGGCCGGCCCCCGAACGCCCTGCCCGGCGCCTCCGGTGCCGGGCCTTGCCCGCCTGGCTGGCCCGCTGGCCTATACCTGCCGCCCTCCTGGCAGTGGGCGCCTTTCTGGCTTTGACGGCCAGCCTGCTGGCCCGCGACCGGGCGTTGGAGCAGCCGAGTGGCGACGCGGCCCTCCTGTGGGCGCTGGGGACGTCGGCGGCTGCTCTCGCCGCCCTGTGGCCCGCCGGACGGCCGAGCATCCGTACCTGGCCGGCGAAGCTCCGGCAGGTTGAGCAGGCGACGTGGCTGGAGGTCGGAGCAGTCGCAGGGCTGACAGTGCTGGCACTGCTGCTGCGCACCGCCGGCCTGGAGCAGGTGCCCTTTACTGTAGGGGGCGACGAGGCCTGGCACGGCCTTCTCGCCCGGCAGGTGCTCAGTGGCCAACTGCGCAACCCCTTTGCCGTGGGCTACATGTCGATGCCCACCCTCTTTTACTGGCCGGTCTCCTGGTCCCTGTGGCTGGCCGGGAACGACGTCGCCGCCCTGCGGCTGCCGGCGGCAGTGGCGGGGACGATCACCGTGCCCGTCCTCTACCTGTTCGCCCGGGGACTGTGGGGGAGGCGGGTGGCCATGCTGGCCGCCGCCTTCCTGGCGACTTACGACTATCACGTGCACTACAGCCGGCTGGGAGCGAACAACATCTGGGACGCGCTCTTTGTCCTACTGGCGCTGTGGGCCCTCGACCGCGGTTTGGCCGCGGCGGTGGAGCCGCGCAGCGAGGGCAGAGAGCCGTGGCGGAGCTTTGTCGCGGCCGGCCTGATCATGGGCCTGGGCGTCTACTTTTACACGGGTGCCCGGCTTCTCCCGGTCCTCACCCTGGCCTATGCCGGCTATGTCTGGCTGCGGCAGCGGGGACGCGTGGAGGGCTTGGGCCTGCACCTGGCGCTGCTGGCCCTGGCCCTGTTCATCGCGGCGGCACCCATGCTGGCCTTTGCCCAGGCCCACCCCGACCAGTGGAACGCGCGGATCAACCAGGTGGGGATCCTCCAGTCGGGCTGGCTGGCCCGCGAGGTAGAGCTGACGGGCAAGGGCGTGCCCCAACTTCTGGCCGAGCAGTTTCTGCGCTCGGCCGGTGCCTTTCACGTTTTTCCCGACCGTACCGTCTGGTACGGGGCCGACAGGCCTTTGCTGTCGCTCACGGCCGGGGCGCTGGCCGTGCTGGGCATGGCCTGGGCCGCGGCGCACTGGCGGCAGCGCGGAAACTTCTTGCTGTTGATCTGGTTCTGGGCGGTGATCGTCACCGGTGGAATGCTGACCGAAAGCCCGCCCTCCAGCCAGCGGTTGGTGATCGCCAGCCCGGCCGTGGCGATCCTCGTCGCCCTGGGCCTGGAACGGGCAGTACACCTCGCGTGGCGGCTCCTGGAGCTGCCCCGAGTCTGGGAGAAGGCGGCGCTCGTGCTTCTCGTCCTGGCCCTGGGAGCAGCCAACGTGCGCTATTACTTTGTGGAGCTCAGCCCGCAGCACCGCTACGGCGGCGAGAACGGCGAGACGGCGACGATGATGGGCAGGTACCTGGACGACAAGGAACCGGGCACAACCGCCTACCTGTTCGGCGCACCTCGACTGTACTGGAGCTTTGGCACCATGCCCTTCCTGGCACCGGGGGTTATCGGGCACGACGTCGTCGAATCGCTGAAGGCACCGCCCACGCTGGACCCCGGCGCCCGCGCCGTGTTCCTCTTTCTGCCCGAGCGCGCCGGAGAACTGCACCTTGTGCAGCAGGCCCTGCCCGGCGGCCGGGTACTCGAGTTCCACGACCCGGCCGGGAACCTGCGCTTCGTCGTGTACGAGCCCAGGGAGTGACCGGCAGGGGTTTCTGGGTTTGTGAGGCGCGCGTCCCTCAGGCGGGCACGGGCTGCTGGGCCGGACCCAGGCCCGTCTCGTCGCCGGTGTCTTGGTCCTTTTCGGGGAGTTCGTCT
>JBFYTF010000177.1:0-17330 GCA_041300865.1 Anaerolineae bacterium | reverse complement strand
AAATCCCTCCTGTGATCCTTTGATTTGGATGTCAGACAAAACTGCTGCGCTAGCACTCACGTCGAGAGAGTGCTAACGCCGGCCCGTAGTATACTGCACTTCCCACCTGCATGCAAATTTCGATCTCGATGTGGCGCACGTGCGAATACGGTGCGGCCCGCTGGCGTCAACTCGGAGGGTCCGGGACGGTCAGCGCGGCAGCTCGTCCAGGGTCACCGGCACGGTCAGCTCCTGTCCGTCGCGCCAGATGGTGACCTGGATTGTGTCGCCCACTTCTGTCTGCGTGTCCAGGTACTGGAGCAGCTCCTGGTCGCTGGCAATGGGCTCACCGTTGATGGCGGTCAGGATGTCGCCGCCGATGGTCAGGATCGCCGGCCCGACGCGGACTCGCTCCAGACCACCCCGCAGCCGGGCTGCGGCCGCCGGCCCTCCGGGAGCAACCTCGATAATCAGGACGCCCTTTTCTCCCGGCACGTCCATGCCCGCCTCGCGCAGGATTTGGGCGCGCTCCGAGGTCAACGACCAGACATAGTTGATACCCAACCACGGGTGCGGGAAGTAGCCGTTCTCGATGAGCGCCGGAACGACCCGCCGCACCGTGTCGACCGGCACCGCAAAGCCAATGCCCGCCGAGGCCTGGCTCGGGCTGAAGATAGCCGTGTTGACGCCGATGATCCTGCCCGACAGGTCAAGAAGGGGCCCGCCCGAGTTGCCCGGATTGATGGCCGCGTCGGTCTGGATGATCTCGCCGATAAAGCTCTCGTCCGGACTCTGGATGACGCGCCCCAAGGCACTGACGACGCCCACCGTGAGGGTGCGCTCCAGGCCAAAGGGATTGCCGATGGCGACGACGAACTGACCAACGCGCAGATCATCCGACTCGCCCAGGGGCACGGGCTGCAGTAGAGCCGGATCGGCCTCGACTTTGATCACGGCCAGGTCGTTGGACGGGTCGGTACCGACCACCTCCGCCGGCACGGTGCTTTCATCGGGCAGTGTCACGAACAGCTCCTCGGCACCCTCGATGACGTGAAAATTAGTGATGATGTGCCCCAACTGGTCATAGACGATGCCCGAACCCGAGCCCTCCTGGGGCACCGGTCGAAAGAAAAAGTCGTAGGCATAGCTCCGGCTGGTGATGTTGACCACGCCCTGCCCCACAGTCTCGTAGACGGCGATAATGTCCAGCTCCAACGAGGCCACGCCGGGCAGCGGCGTCGTGAGCGGCGGAACCGCCGGTTCGGGCGCCGGGGTAGCGGTTGGCACGACCACGGCGGTCGGCGTGGCGTCGAGGAGGCTTTGTAGCCCGTTGGGCAGAGAGCAGGCGACCAAGGCCAGGCCGATCACGAGGAGGGCAAGCATGGATCGTCTGCGCATCGGGTTCTTCTCCTTGTACTCGAGACGGCACGCCAGAAAGCGGGCCACCACCCGTCAGGCGCGGGCTGTGGCCACCTGCAAGAGTTGCTGCAGGCGCGGGATCATGTCCGTGGGATTCGGGTGCAGGCCCTCCATGAGCAACTGGCTCTCAAAGAGCAGCTCGATGGAATCATCGATGACCGGGCTCTCGGGCGTCTCTGCGACGAGGCGCGCCAGGTTGGCCAGGATGGGGTGGGAGCGGTTCAGCTCCAGGATGCGGCGCGGAACCTCGTACTCCTGCCCCAGCAGCCGATAGACCCTGGACATCTCGCGCGCCGGAGCATCCTCCTGTGACACCAGGCGACAGGGACTGTCCTTTAGCACACGGGATTCCCGGACTTCGAGCACACGGTCGCCCAGCACCTTCACGAAACGGCCTATCAGCCGGTTCAAGTCGGCTTCCGCCAACGCGCCCTCGACCGGCTCCTCCTCCTTCACCTCCAGGTCCAGGCTGGCGTCATCGACGTTCTTGAGCGGCTTGCCCTCGAACTCGCGCAAAGCCATCATCATGAAGCTGTCGATGGGATCCACGAGGTAAAGCACTTCCAGGTCGTGGGCCCGAAAGTAGTCCAGGTGCGGGCTGCGAGCCACAGATCTCTGATCCTCGCCCAACAAGTAGTAGATGGCCTGCTGGTCCGCGCCCATGCGCTCCACGTACTTGCGGAGCGAGACGAGCTCGCCGCCGTCGCGAGAGGAGTGGAAGCGGAGCAGGGGCATCAGGTCAGCGTGCGACGAGGGGTCCGTGGCCATCCCTTCTTTGATAAAGGGGCCGAACTCCCGCCAGAAGGTGGCATAGTCCTCCGGGCGTTCTTCGGCCATGGTCTCCAGCTCCTTGACGAGCTTGCGCACCAGAGCTCGCTGGATGCGGCGCGCGGCCGGGCTGCTCTGCACCGTCTCCCGCGAAATGTTGAGGGGTAGATCCTCCGACTCCACAACACCTTCCACAAAGCGCCAGTGGTTAGGCAACAAGTCCTTGTTGTACTCCTGGATCAGGACGTTGCGGATGTAGAGCTGGAGCCCATGATCCGTCCTCAGGCTCAAAACGCCCCGCTCCCGCTTGGGCGGCACGTAGAGGATGCCTCGCACGCTGGCCGGAGCGTCGGCGACGAGGTGCGCCACCAGGAGTGGCTTCTCGAAGTCCAGGGTGAGGTGTTTGTAGAACTCGTTGTACTGCTCCTCGCTTACCTCGCGGGGCGGCCGGCGCCAGGGGGCCGTTTGGCGGTTCACCGCTTCTTTCTTTTCGCCAACATAGATCGGGAACTGGACAAAGTCCGAATGCTTCTTGACGATCTGTTCCAGGCGCCAGGTGCTTGCGAAGTCGGCCGCATCCTCCTTGAGCTTGATCTCGATGCGCGTGCCGCGGTCCGGCTTATCGGCGGCGGCCACGCGATAGCGGCTGCCACCATCGGACACCCACTCGACAGCCTCGGCCTCCGGCTTGTATGAGCGGCTGACAACGCGCACCTCCTCTGCGACCATGAACACGGAGTAAAAGCCCACGCCAAACTGGCCGATCATCTCCACCCCGGGGCGCTTTTCCTCCTGCAGTTGCTGCAAAAAGGCAGCGGCCCCTGAATGGGCAATGGTCCCCAGATCCTGGACAACCTCTTCGTGGGTCATGCCCACCCCGGTATCCGAAACGACGATGGTCCGGGCTTCCGCATCGACCTCGACCCTGATGGCCAGCTCGGCATCGGGATCGACGACGTCGCGCCTGGTCAGCATCTCGAACTGGATGCGATTCAGGGCGTCGGAAGCATTGGAGATGAGCTCTCGCATAAAGATCTCGCGCTCGGTGTAAAGTGAATGTACCAGGATGTTCAGCAGTTGCTGAATCTCGGCCTTGAACTCGAAGGACTGGCTGCCGTTGGCTTCTTCGCTCATATCCGATCCTCGCGTTGTGGTAGTTTGTTCGAAACGGTCCGCCTCAGGTCAGGCGTATACCGGCCGGGTCAGGGAACGGCCATGACCGGGCAGCGGGACAGGCGCAACACTTCGGTACTAACGCTGCCCAGGAGCAGCTCCTGAGCACTAGAAGGTCCGCGCGTGCCCAGGACGATAAGCGACGCGCCCTCCTCGTCGGCGACCTCGAGGATAGCCCGCGCCGCGGGTGCTTCGCGCACCAGGCCCCGCACCAGGACTTCGTTGCGCTCCAGCTCACCGACGATGTCGTCTACGATCGACCAGGCTGCCTTCTCGAATGCCTGGTGCAGCTCTTCGTAGCTGTCCGACGTGTTGTAGTTGGCAGGCACTTGAAAGGCATGCAGCACCACGACCTCGGCGCTGTCAACGAGTGCCAGGTGCTCGACGTAGAGCAGCGCGCGATCGCCCGCCGGCGAGCCCTCAATAGCAAACAGGATCTTACGGAACATTCGTACCTCCGGCCTATGTCTGGGGATCCCAGGGATACCCATCACCTCGTTCATGTCCACGTCCCATGGCGGCCTAGCCCGAGCTCGAAGCCCGCAGCTGTTCGAACAGGCTGAGCTGGTCCGCAGTCAGGCGCGTCGGCAGCTGGACCTCGACCTTGACGTACAGATCACCATGCTGCTCCGCATTGCGCAGATGGGGCATACCCTTGCCGCGAAGGCGGAACGTGCGTCCATTCTGCGTGCCGGCCGGGATGGTCAGAACGACGTGGCCGTTCATCGTCGGCACCTGCAGCTCGCCGCCAAGCACCATGGTGTACAGGTCGGTGTTGACGGTCGTATGCAAATCCTCCTCCCGGCGCTCGAAGCGCGGGTCGGGCAGAACGATGACGCGCAGGTAAAGGTCGCCTGCCGGGCCACCGGCCGCGCCGGTGCCCCCCTCGCCGCTCATGCGCACCCGTGTACCGGTCTTGGCGCCCGCGGGGATGCGGACCTCCAGCCGCTGGCCGTCCTTCTGCAGCATGCGGATCGTGCCGTGGTAGGCCTCCTCGAGGCTGATCTCCACGGGCTGCTCATAATCCTGCCCTCGCTGCGGCCGCATTTCGTATTGGTAGCCGCCACCCGGTGCCGCCCGTGCCGTACCCGTGCCGCCAAAGATCTGGCTGAAAAAGTCCGAGAAGGAGCCGCTGCCGCCGAAGAGATCGTCCAGATCTTCCGGCCGCCCGTAGCGCACGTGCACGCGCTCGCCGGGAGCACCGCCTGTCCAGCGTCCCCAATCGTACTCACCCGGCTGGCCACCAGCGCGCTGGAAACGCTGCCAGTCGGCCCCGAGCTGGTCGTACTTGCGGCGCTTCTCCGGGTCCGAGATCACCTCGTAGGCTTCGTTGAGCTCCTTGAAGCGTTCCTCCGCCTGAGGGTCGTCAGGGTTGACGTCCGGATGGTACTGCCTGGCCAGCTTGCGAAAGGCTGTCTTGATGTCTTTTTCGGTGGCATCCTTGCTCACACCGAGGATCTTGTAATAATCCTTGTACTCCATGCGCAGGTCCTTCTCGGGTTTCCCCTTCGTCCTCAGCCAGACAATGCGGCACGGTCGAGCGCGGTGGGCGCCTCCCGGCTAGACAGCAACGACAACCCTGGCGGGCCGCAGCAATTCGTCACCCAGCCGGTAGCCCGGTTGCAGCACCTGCACCACGGTCTCGCGAGCAGCGTTCGCCTGGGTGTGTGGCACGGTGGCTACTGCCTCGTGCCAGGCCGGGTCGAAAGGGCGACCCAGGGCTTCCACCTGCTCGACACCCTCTTTGTCCAGGAATTGGAGTGCCTCACGGCGCACCAATTGCACACCCTGGCGCAATCCGCGGGCATCGCCATCAGATCGCAGCGCTCGCTCAAGGTTGTCCACGGTGTCCAGAAACGCAGCCAACAGCCGCTCGCGCTCGTCCTGGATCTGGTCCTGGGCGAGCCGCTGCTGCCGCTTGCGATAGTTGTCCATTTCGGCCTGCAGGCGCAATGCCCGATCGCGCCAGTCGATCTCTGGGGCGTACCGGGCCTCGCCGGCACGTTCGGTGCCGGGCTGTGCTGCCAGCTCAGTGCTGTTGGCCTCAGGCGGCAGCTCCGCGCCGGGTTCCACTCCGGGATGTCCGGGGTTGTGCTCGCTCTTCTGGAACCCAGCGGGCAAATCCTGGAGCCGGACTGGAATCCTTACTTTTCTATCCATGTTCGTCGCTTTTTCCCTGAAGCAGGCCCGTGGAGCCACGGGCCTGCCTGCTGTCAGGGCCCGGCTCCTGTTGCCGGCCGGGCGTTGCTTATGCGCGCCCGGCGGCAACAGGAAGCCAGAGTCCCTGGTTAGACTTCGCGGAATTCAGCGTCGACAACGTCGTCATCATCGCCGCCGCCGTTGCGCCCTTCCGGGCGCCCGGGGCCACCTGGTTCTCCAGGCCCGTCGGCGAAGGGGCTGCCCTGAGGACCGCCACCGGCCTGCTGCTGGGCATACATTTGCTGCCCAATGGCATAGGTCGCCTGCTGCAGCTGCTCGGTGAGCTGGCGGATGCGCGCCGTGTCGTCGCCATCCTTGGCCCGCCGCAGCTCTTCCATGGTCCCCTCAATGGTCGCGCGGTCGTTGGCCGGCACCTGGTCGCCCATGTCGCGCAGCACCTTCTCGGTCTGGTACAGGAGCTGGTCAGCCGTGTTGCGCGCCTCGATGGTCTCTCGGCGCCGCCGGTCGTCGGCCTCGTGCCGCTTGGCGTCGCGCACCTTCTGCTCGACTTCGTCCTTGCTCAGGTTTGTCGTCGCCGTGATGGCGATCTTTTGCTCCTTGCCCGTCGCCTTGTCTTTGGCCGTCACGTTCAGGATGCCGTTGGCATCGATGTCAAACGTGACCTCGACCTGCGGCATGCCGCGTGGCGCGGGCGGGATACCCTCCAGGTTAAAGCGGCCGAGGGAGATGTTGTCGGCGGCCATGGTGCGCTCGCCCTGGAGCACGTGGATGGTCACCGCCGTCTGTCCGTCTTCGGCCGTAGAAAAGATTTCGCTCTTGCGCACAGGGATGGTCGTGTTACGCTCGATAAGGGGGGTCATGACCCCACCCAGCGTTTCCACGCCCAGCGTCAAGGGCGTCACGTCCAGCAGAAGCACGTCCTTGACTTCGCCGCCCAGCACGCCGGCCTGGATAGCAGCGCCGATGGCCACGACCTCGTCCGGGTTGACGCCCTTGTGGGGTTCCTTGCCACCCGTCAGGCCGCGCACCAGCTCCTGGACCATGGGCATGCGCGTCGCACCGCCAACGAGGACCACCTGGTCAATGTCACGGGCACTCAGCTTCGCGTCCTTGAGGGCGTTTTCAAAAGGCCCGCCCAGGCGCTGGACCAGGTCTTCGGTCAGCTGATCGAGCTTGGCACGGGTGAGCTTGATCTGCAAGTGCTTGGGCCCCGAGGCGTCGGCGGTGATGAAGGGCAAGTTGATCTCGGTTTCCAGGACCGTCGACAGCTCGATCTTGGCCTTTTCCGCGGCCTCTTTCAGGCGCTGCAATGCCTGGCGATCCTTGCGCAGATCGATGCCCTGCTCCTTGCGGAACTCGTCGGACACCCAATCGACAATACGCTGATCCCAGTCATCGCCACCCAGGAAAGTATCACCGCTGGTCGACTTGACCTCGACCACACCCTCACCGACCTCCAGGATAGAGACGTCAAAGGTGCCGCCACCCAGGTCAAAGACCAGGATGGTCTCGGCCTTATCGCGGTCCAGGCCGTACGCCAAAGAGGCGGCCGTGGGCTCGTTGATGATACGCAGCACTTCCAATCCGGCAATCCTGCCAGCGTCCTTGGTCGCCTGGCGCTGTGAGTCGTTAAAGTACGCCGGCACAGTGATCACCGCCTGGGTGACCTTTTCGCCCAAATAGGCCTCGGCGTCGTCGGCCAGCTTGCGCAAGATCATCGCCGAGATCTCCTGGGGTGTGTACTCTTTCCCCGTCTGCGGGATGTGCACGCGAGCGTCGCCGCCTGGTCCCTCAACGATCTTGTAGGGCAAGATTTCGCGCGCCTTTTTCACTTCTGGGTCATCGAAGCGGCGGCCCATCAGGCGCTTGATGGAAAAGACCGTGTTGTCGGCGTTGACGACCGCCTGGCGACGGGCCGTCTGGCCCACCAAGCGCTCGTTGTTCTTTGTAAAGGCAACCACCGATGGCGCCAGGCGCCCGCCTTCGGCCGTCGGGATGATGGTTGGCTCTCCACCCTCGATCACGGCCACCACGCTGTTCGTGGTTCCCAGGTCGATGCCGATAATTTTAGCCATAGTTCACTCCCTCGTATCAAGTCCAATCCGGCACATACTTGCAGCCGGTCCCATAGAATGCAAGGGTACAATACTCAGCTTCTGTTAGAATGCGATTAGATCACTGTTAGCGTTTTGTTAGAACTTGTCCACTTGATGTTTCCACCGGTTGACGGTATAATCCAACCAGGTTGCCCGTGCGAGGGCGCCGCTCGCCGGGCAGCGAAAGTCGCAGTCGAGCCGCGATGCCATTCAGCAGGCGAAACAGGACGGGTGCCAAGAGATGAAAGAGGAAACATTCGAAACTCCGCGAACCCGGCAGCCAACACCTCGGCCGCGGAAGCAGCACTTTGACAGCGGCGGGAGGCCATAAGCATGACGCACCTCTTTTCGACCCTGACTCTGCGCGACCTGAGCCTGCGCAACCGCATCGTCATGTCGCCCATGTGCATGTACTCGGCGGGCACGGATGGGCTGGCCACCGACTGGCACCTGGCCCATTACGCCGCCCGGGCAGTGGGCGGTGCCGGCCTGTTGATCACCGAGGCGACGGCCGTCGAGGGGCGAGGACGCATCAGCACCAGCGATCTGGGATTGTGGGAAGACGCACAAATCGCGCCACTGGCCCGCATCGTGCGCCTGGTGCAGGCCCAGGGTGCGGCCATGGCCGTACAGCTCGCCCACGCCGGCCGCAAGGCCTGGAGCCCTGCCCGCGGGGAAGGACCCACGGCCGCCGTGGCTCCCAGCGCTCTGCCATTCGACGAGGGCTGGCAAACCCCCATTGCCCTCACCGGCAACGAGATCGACGCCGTCGTCGAGGCCTGGGCAGCAGCGGCTGCGCGCGCCCTGCAAGCCGGCTTTGACGCCGTGGAGATTCACAGCGCCCACGGCTACCTGTGCCACGAATTTCTGTCGCCCCTCTCCAACCGGCGCGACGACGAATACGGCGGCGACCTGGCGGGGCGCTCCCGCTTCTTGCTGCGCGTCGTGGAGGCCGTGCGCGAGGCGTGGCCCCCGGGCCGTCCCCTCCTCGTCCGCATCTCGGCCACCGACTGGGTGGAGGGGGGATTGACCGTCGATGATCTGGTCATCGTTGCCCGGGAGCTAAAGGCACGGGGCGTCGACCTGGTCGATTGCTCCTCCGGGGGCACGGTGCCCGCCATGCCCCCCGGAGTAGGCCCCGGCTACCAGGTGCCCTTTGCACACAAGATCCGGCGCGAGGCGGGGATTGCGACAGGGACCGTGGGCCTCATCAGCTCGCCCGAGCTGGCCGACGAGATCGTGCGCAACGGGCGCGCCGACCTCGTGCTCCTGGGCCGGCAGCTGCTGCGCCACCCCTACTGGCCCCTGGAAGCAGCCCGCGCCCTGGGCCGGGACGTGGAGTGGCCAGGCCAGTACGAACGAGCCCGACTGCGCTAACGCCGGCCCTGGCCCGCGGCCACTGACTTTGCGTGCGGCCGGCCACTGCCGCCGCACACTTGTGCCGGCCCGCAACCCGGCGGGCCGCCGCGGCGGTGCCCCGTGCGGGGTGTCGCGATAAGGAGGTTTGAATGAACGCTCAAGACCTGGTGAAGCGCTTGACGTGGCTCGGCCACGATAGCTTCCGGCTGGACGGTCCGCCCGTCATCTATTTTGATCCCTGGCAGCTCAAGGGCGACCTGCCCGCCGCCGACCTGATCCTGGTTAGCCACGAGCACTACGATCACTGCTCACCCAACGACGTGGCCAAGATCCGTGTCGAGGGCACGGCCATCGTCGCTCCGGCCGGCGCTGCCGCCCAGCTCCCCGGCGCGCGCTTGGTGCAGCCCGGCGACCGGTTGTCGCTCAAAGGGGTCGAGATCGAGGTCGTGCCCGCCTACAACATCAACAAGTTTCGCTCGCCGGGCACGCCCTTCCATCCGCGCCAGGCGGGCTTTGTAGGCTATGTAGTCACCGTCGATGGCGTCCGCGCCTACTTTGCCGGTGACACCGATCACATCCCCGAGATGGCCGACATCCGGTGCGACGTGGCCATACTGCCGGTGAGCGGCAAGTACGTCATGACCGCCGACGAAGCGGCCGAGGCTGCGCGAACCCTGAACCCCGAGATCGTCGTGCCCATGCACTATGGCTCGGGCATCGGCACCCCGGCCGACGGCCGCCAGTTCGCCCGCGTGTGCGACAAGGAGGTTGCCGTTCTGGAGTCGGAGTGAAACCCCCGTATCCCAGCGCGGTTCCACCCCAGGCCGGCGGACTCTCCGCGGTTCGGGGTGGAGCCGCGCTGCGTCTCACAGGCAGGCGCAGGAGGATCGAGCCATGCCCGAATCTACGGCACCCCGCTGGTTGCAGTGGGCCCAAGAGGTCCAGGCCCTGAGCCAGACAGGCCTGGCCTTCAGCACCAGCCCGTATGACGTGGAACGCTACAACCGCCTGTTGGAGATCGCCGCCGAGATCGTCGCTGGCCATACTTTCCTGGCCCGGCAGGAGGTGCTCGACGATTTCGCCGCCCAGACTGGTTATGCGACGCCCAAAGTCGACGTGCGCGCCGCCGTCGTGCGTGACGGGCAGATCTTGCTGGTGCAGGAGCGTGTCGACGGGCGCTGGTGCATGCCCGGCGGCTGGGCCGACGTGGGCGACCTACCGTCAGAGACCGTCGTGCGCGAGGTCAGGGAGGAGAGCGGTTTTCACGTCATCACCCGCAAGCTGGCCGGCGTCTTTGACGCCAACCGCGGCGGCCGGCCCCTGTCGCTCTACCATGCCTACAAGCTCGTCTTTCTCTGCGACCTGCTGGGCGGCGAGGCACGCCCCAGCCACGAGACGCTGGCGGCCGCATTCTTTTCGTTCGACGACCTGCCGCCGCTGTCCTCAAACCGGACCAACGAAAGCCACCTCGCCGAGGTGCGCGCCCATCTCGAGGACCCGGCCCGTCCCGCCGCCTTTGACTGACGCGCGTCCCCTCTTTCGAATTATATGAAAGGACCCATATTAATTTTGACAAATGGGTGAAGCGCAGGCATAATAGGCAGGTACGTGCGAAGGAGATAGACCGTGGCGAGTATGAGAACCTGGGCTCAGGCCCTGCGCGGCTGCAACGTCGCCGATCCGGCTCGAGCGGATGCCATCACCCGCTGGCTGGTCATCAGCCGGGCGTGCGTCTTTTCCATGACCGTCTTCTCGGCGCTCATCGGCGTCTTGCTGGCGGCAGCCGACGGCTACTACAACTGGTGGCTGGCGCTGCTGTCGCTAGCCGGCCTGTTGGCTGCGCACGCGGCCAACAACCTGCTGAACGATTACCTGGACGTCAAGAACGGGGTAGATAGCGTCGATTACCCCCGGGCGCAATACGCGCCCCACCCCCTCCTCGGCGGCCTTACCACGCCCCGCAAGCTCCTGGCCGCCGTGCTCATCCTGAACCTCTTGGACGCGGCTATCATGCTCTACCTGGGGCTCGTTGCCGGGCGCCCCTGGGTTTTTGCCTTTGCTGCTGCCGGCCTTGCTTTGAGCGTGTTCTACGTCGCCTGGCCCATCAAGCTCAAGCACCGTGGGCTGGGTGAGCTGACCGCCCTCCTGGTCTGGGGCCCGCTAATGACCGGCGGCACGTACTATGTCGTCGCCGGCACCATCACTCCCCTGGTCTGGCTGGCCACGTTGCCCTACGGGCTTCTGGTGGCCACCGTCCTCGTGGGCAAACACATCGACAAGCTGCAAGAAGACGCGGCCATCGGCGTTCATTCCATCCCCGTGCTCCTGGGCAACAACAACGCCCGCACCCTGAACATGGCCCTCATGGTGCTCTTTTTCCTGCTCCTGGCCGTCCTCGTAGCGGCGGGTGCAATGGGCTTCTGGATCCTGCTCACTCTGCTGGCCATCCCCAGGCTCCTCGTCGTGCTGCGCATCTACTCTCGACCAAAACCCGCTGAACCGCCCGCCGGCTGGACGGTCTGGCCGCTGTGGTACGTCGGCTGGTCCATGATCCTCAACCGCCGGGTGGGGCAGTGGTTCGTCCTGGGCTTGCTTCTAAACGTGGCCTGGGCGGCCCTCAGCGCCCGGTTTCTCGGCTGAGCCGCCAGGAAGTCCTGCGTCTGTCTGGCGCCTAGCCAGCGGGCAAGTGCCCGCGCAGCCAGTCTAGGGTGCGCTGCCAGGCGTCCGCCGCCGCCTCCGGTCGGTAGCTGGCAGCTGTATCGTTAAAGAAGGCGTGCCCCGCCCCCTCGTAGATCTGGATCTCGTTCTCGATCCCCGCCTCGTCCAAGGCAGCCTCCATCGCGCGGATGCTCGCCTCGGGAATGCCGGCGTCCTGGGCACCGTATAGGCCGAGGATGGATGCCTTGACCTCGCGGGCTGCCTGAGGTTCCAGGGGCGAGCCGTAAAAGGCGATGGCGGCGCCCAGGTCCTCTTCCACGCGGGCCGTCTGCAAGACCAGGCGGCCGCCCATGCAAAAGCCGACGATGCCGGCGGCCGGGCCGGCGACAACCTCCTGCGCCAGCAAGAAGTCGACGGCCTGCTGGATCTCGCGCACGGCGTCCTCCATGTCCAGCTCCATCACCAGCTTGCGGGCCTCGTCGGGCTCGCTGACCACCACGCCGTGATACAGGTCCGGCGCCAGCGCCACGAACCCCTCGTTGGCCAGGCGCCGCGTGACGTCCTCAATGTGCTCGTTCAGCCCCCACCACTCCTGGATGACGATCACACCGGGCCGCGGGCCTCCATCCTCTGGGCGCGCCAAGTAGCCCATCAACATCTGGCCGTCCGTGCCCGGGTACTCGACACGGCCGGTCACCAACCCTGTGCCCGGCTGTTCGGGAACCCCAGTTTCGGCGGCGGTCGTGGCAGTTCCGCCCGGGGAGGGCATCGCGGGCGCCGTCGCTAGGACAACAGGTGGTGTGGGTGTCGGCGCAGGGCCGCAGGCCGCGAGGAGGGCGTTGGCGGCCACGGCGCTGCCGAGGGCCACCGTTACCCTTTTCAAAAACGTGCGGCGGTTCATGAGACCGCACTGGAAGGAGCGCACCAGCTCCATGACGTACACTCGGTCCATGATCATCCCTCCTGGGGCGTTACCGCGCTTGCTAGCGGGTTCGCAGCACCACCAGTTTGTCCACCCCCGACTCGGCGGCCCACACCTCGCCCGGCCGCCCCAGGATTTGGCGGACGGCGGCCCCGCTGCTCGGCAGGACGAACTGCTCGAACTCTTCCCGGGCCGGGTCAAAGCGGACCAGGGCATTCGCGCCAAAGTCGCTCAACCAGACCATGTCCTGATCGTCCACGTAGACGGCGTAGGGCTGCGGGCGGTCACCCGGCAGCGTCCATTCGCGCCAGATGTCGCCGGCCGGATCGTACATCCCGAGCTGGCCCGCGTTCCACTCGCTCACCCATACGCGACCGGCAGAGTCGGACCACACCCGCCGGGCGCCCTGCCCCGTGGTGGGCGGCTCGAGGACCTCGGCTTCGCCCGTCTGCAGGTCCACCCTGGCGATATGGCTGCCGGCCAGGGAGGCGTAATAAATGGCACCTTCGGGCGTGGCCGCTATACCGTACGGCCCGCGGCCCCGCGGCGCGTCGAACACCTCCACCTCGCCGGTCGCCGGGTCCAACCGGCCGTACACGCCAGCCTGGCCCGTGAACCACAGGACGCCGTTTCCGTCAAAGGCGGCGGTGTTGAGGTTGGCATTGCCGCTGCCCTCTGGCAGCGGGAAGAGCTGAACCTCCTCCGTGGCCGGGTCCACGCGGACAAGGGCGTTCAGGCCGCTGTCGGTGATCCAGGGCGCACCGTCGGGGCCGACGATCACGCCGTGGGGCGACGAACCCCTGCCCAGGGCCACGTGGCGCGTCTCGCCGGTGGTTGGGTCGAGGAACCCTAGCTCGCCGGAGCCCTGAGCCGTGTACCATACTCCGCCGTCAACGGCGGGCGCTACGTCGTGTGGCCGGGAGCCGGAGGGCACGGGATATTCGACGACGACTGGTTCGGGAGCCACTTCCCCGTTTGCACTCGAGGCGGCGCCGGGTTGGGGCACCAACACCAGGTCAAAGGTCCCTTCGGTTTGGCCGGTCCCGGGATAGTACTGGGTCACCAGTACTTCGTGGCCGCGCGCCGTGACTCGGACGTGGATGTGGGCCGGCCGGCCGCCGTAAGGCGGCGGGGGGTTGCTCTCGAAGCGGTACGCCCCATCTGGCCCGGCGAACATCGTGGCGCGGTGGTCGTCGTCGTACTGGCCGTTGGGCCCGGCAAGCCAGAACTCGAGGCGCGCTTCGGGGATGGGTGAGCAGTCCGGTGCAGAGCGCACGACACCTTGCAGAACGTGGCCCTGGCCGACTCGGGCACGCACAGGGGCGTTTGGCTGGTAGAACGGCCCGAGCATGTCGGGAGCGGTCGCCTCGCAGGTCTCTGCCGCACCGTCCCCCTGATATTGTGCCGCGAGCTCGGCCCACTCCTCTGGCAGCACACGGGCCACCAGGGCAAACGCGGCGCCGTCCGGCGCCAGGATCGCTGCTTCGCCCTCCGCCAGCGACATCTCGGCCGCGGCCTGGAATATGTTGCCATGGGCGACCAGCACCGTGTTCGTGCCGGGCGAGGGGCTCGCGGCCAATCTCTGCTGCGCCCTGGCCGTGACCGCGGCTTGCCCTCCGGCCAGGTCGGCAGCGAGCATGTTCATGAGGTCATCCGTCGCTGCCACCGGTCCGACGTCCATCAGGCGCCCCGTTTCCATGGTGCGGCAGTAGGGGCTAGCCCACACCTCGCCCACCGGGATTTCCAGGGCGCGCAGCGCCTCGCCGATGGCCCGCGCCTGCGCCTGGCCCTCTTCAGAGAGCTGGCGCATCGCCTGCGCATCGCAACTCGTCCACCACTCTTCTCCTGCCTGCTCGTCGCCCTGGCTCGAATCGGTGGCCGTGTGCCGGAAGTAGAGGACGTAGCCCCCGCCGCGCAGGGCATCGACCAGTTCCTGGCCCTCGCGGGGAGTGCCGTCGACCGTGGGCAGTGCGCTGGCTGTTGGCGTCGCCGAGGGTGGGACGGGGGTAGCAGCCGGCGCAGTCATGGTCGCTTGCTGGCCAACGGTCGGGCTGGCAGTTGGCAGGGGGCTAGGAGACGGCGGGACCGATGTCTGTGTGCTGGTAGGATCGGGGACCAGCGCCTGGAACGGGGTCGGGACGGACGGCTCGTCGACTGTGTTCCCATTGCTGCCCGGGGTTAGCGCCTCGCAGCCGGCGAGGAGGCCGGCCAACAGAAACAAGGTGGCCAGCAGCACGCGCCGTCTGGCCCGCGCGAAATGATGTGTGTACACTCTCTACCTCCTGAAGGCAGCCTCACCCCGGCTCCCGGCCGGGCCTGCATTCGCCACACCCCCAGGGGAACACGTCGCTTGGCGTTGGCTGGGGGGCGGGCGCCGGCAGATCAGAAAGGACCTGGACAGCCGCTGCCTCGCCGGTCGCGGCATGGACCAGGTCACACAATGCAGTCAGTCACTTGGCGGGCGAGGACCGGTTGGCTACCTGCCCTCGCTTTCACACCGGCTGATCATACCACAGCGAGCGCGGGCTGTCAAGCGTTCTCGAAAACTGCCGGAACTGCCCGAGATTCGGATTCCTGCGCACGCCTGGGACTCCCCGAGAAGGATAGCCACATCGCCAACGCCTGGGGCGGCAGGTGTGTCGCACTCGTCGACAAGACCAGGTGCTTTGGTTGCAGATGATCGTCAACGGCGCAAGCATTTGCACAGCGTAAGTGCGCCGCACCCGGGCTCCGGGCCTACATCAACCCTTCGATGAGGTCCACCAGCCCCGGTGCGTCGTCCAGTTCAAAACGGGGCACGCCGTAGACCAAAGGCAGGTCGCTGGCGAGGGCCAGCAGCTCGTCCGGCTCGCAAATGGGCTCGGTGGCGCGGGCGGCGCGCACGACTTCGATCTTGTAGCGGCCGCTGCGCAAATAGCCTTCGGTCAGGACCACGTCTACGTCGTTCATAGTGGCCGCGATCTCATCCAGGGTGGGCTCCCGGTCCACCCGCCGGATGGACGCCACCTTGTCGGGCGCGGCAATGACCACGTGATCGCTGCCCGCCTCCGCATGGCGCCAGGAGTCCTTGCCCGGCCGGTCGAGCTCGAAGCCGGGGTGCGAGTGGTGCTTAACCGTGCCTACCCGGTACCCGCGCTGCTTGAGCTCCCGGGCCATCTTTTCCAGGAGCGTCGTGCGGCCCGATTTGGACCGCCCGACGATAGACACGACGAGAGGCGTTGTCACAGCTTCTCTCCCTATTCGCTAGCTGCAGCCCAGGTGCACATTCCCCTCTGTAGTGGCCCACGGCGGTCCGCCCCTACGTCTACCCTTGTCGTCGGCGGGTTCGGGGCCACGGAGATCTGGGGATCCCTGCGGAGCGCTTTTCGGCAGCCTTCCTCGCTCCCGCAGGATCGCCAGCCCCTCCGCCGAGGGTGCGGGGACCGTTACCCCCTGCCGTACACAGGTATGGCCGCCCCGTTGATGGGCCACGCCGCGTCGGAGGCCAAGAAGAGGAACACCTGGGCGATAGCAGCGGGTGGCACCCAGCGGGCGGGGTCCGCCTTGGGCATGGCCGCCCGGTTCTGTGGAGTGTCGATGGTGCCGGGCAGAACGCAGTTGACATTGATGCCCTTGGGACCCAGCTCGGCCGCCAGGCTCTCCACGAGCCGCATCACGGCTGCCTTGGAGGCGCTGTAGGCCCCGGAGCGGGCGGCACCGGCCAGTGCGGCGCGAGCGGCGGTGTGGACGATCTTGCCCGAACCCTGTTCGAGCATGGCGGGCACCACCGCCCTGCTCAGGACAAAGGCCGTGCGGGCGTTGAGGTCATGCAGCAGGTCCCAGCTTTCGAGAGGCATCTCGTGCGTGGCCGTGCCCCCTCGCCAGCCGCCCACAGTGTTGGCCAGGACGTCGATGCGCCCGAAGCGCGCCAAGGCGGCGCGCACCGCGCCGGCCACAGAAGCTTCGTCCGCCGCGTCCACGCCGGCCAGGAGCAGTTGGTCTTGCGCCCCGGCCAGCTCCGAATGGAGCGTCGCCAGGCGGTCTGGCCCACGGTCCAGTAAGACCAGCTGAGCGCCGGCTTCGCCAAAAGCCCGGGCCACCGCCTCGCCCAGGTTGCCTGCCGCGCCGGTTACCAGAACCACGCGGCCAGAAAAATCAAACATGACCCCAGTCCTGCCCGGCTTGCGTCCTGGCCAGGGCCGCACCTAATGCCTCTCGAATCCGTACCACGCCGCGCCGAGCAGGGCCGTCTTCGGATTGAGGATGACATAGACCGGAACGCGCGACAAAGTGTCCGCGAAGCGCCCTTTGTTGACAAAGGAGGCCATGAAGGTGCCATCGCGTAGCTTGGGAAGAATTCGCGGAGGGATTCCGCCGCCCACATAGACGCCCCCCGTGGCCATCACTTTCAGGGTCAGGTTGCCGGCCTCCGCACCAAGGATCGAGACAAAGGAGTTGAGGGCGGCGATGCACAGCTCGCACTCGCCGGCCATGGCGGCCCGGACAATGACCGGCGTCGGGTCTTTGGCTTCTTGCAGGGCCTGGACGACGGAGGGGATCTCCTGCGCGTAGCGGTTGTCGCGCAAATAGCCATAAATGAACGGTAGGCCGATCCCGGAACAGATCCGCTCGTAGCTCACGTGGGCAAACTTGCCCAGCAGATAACGCAGGAGCTCGATCTCGAACAGGTTATTGGGACCAAAATCGGTGTGGCCGCCCTCAGACGGCAGAACATCGTACCGGCCTTCCCTGTAAAAGAGGATGGCTTCACCCAGGCCCGTGCCCGGGGCAATGACGGCCTTGGTGCCGCTCCGCGC
>JBFYTF010000348.1:0-9865 GCA_041300865.1 Anaerolineae bacterium | reverse complement strand
GCCCCGGCGTTCACCAGGTCGTCCTTGATGGCAAAGAAGCAGGTCGCCCTCTTGCCTGGCAGGACTCCTGCCGACACCAGGAGCCAGCCGGCGTGGCAGATGGCGGCCACGACTTTGCCCTGTTCAAACGCCTCGCGCACCAGGCCGACCATGCCCGGGTAGCGGCGCATGAGGTCCGGGGCATAGCCCCCAGGCACGACCACCGCGTCCACATCGGCGGCAGTCAGCTGGCCGGCGACGGCGTCCACCTCCACCGGATAGCCGTGCTTGCTGGTGTAGGTACCGGCGCTGCCGGTCCCCACCACGATTGTCTCAGCACCAGCCTCCCGCAGCCGGAGCAGCGGGTACCACAGCTCCAGCTCCTGGTACATGTTCTCGGCCAGGATGGCCACTCGCTTGCCCTGCAGTGACATGCTACACCTCCCTGTGATTTGTCGTCACACTCATTCAACGCTCGCCGCTGATTATACCTACCCCGCCGGACAAGCACGGCCATCCGCGTCTTCCGGCAAACGACGATCTTTGGTTCCCTGCTAGACCGCAGCGCTGGATTGTTATCCAGCGCGAGCAAAGGAAGCTCAATTCTGGATTCGCCAAGAGAAGTCTTTCCTCTCTCGCGCACAGTACCTAGAACAGGCGCAGCTGCGCCCCCTCCTTCTCGGCCACCGGATCCAGGCCGACGACGGTGCGCAGCACGTACTCGTCGACCTCGGGCTGCTCGGCCAGCTGTCGCACGTGGCGGTACTTGATAAAGCGCCAACCGGCGCGCTCCACGGCCCGCTGCCAGAGTGGGTTGCGCTCCAGCTTCTCGGCCACCAGCGCGGCCCGCCCGCCGGGGATGACCAGGTAGCGCTGCACTTTTCCCGGCCGGCCGCCCAACGACAGGGCTTTGTGCACCGCTGCCTGCCAGTGCACGACAAACAGGGCCTGGAGCTTTTTCCCAGCGAACCAGCCCACGTCAAAGGGCTCGTGGGCCACCGCCCGGTAACCCAGTCGCTCGCCCAACGACAGGAGCTGGCCGATGATGGCCCCCCGCTCCGCCTCCCGCTTTTCGGGCCGGTCTTCGGCGCGAAGCTGCCACTGCCCCGGCAAGACCTCGTGGCCGTAGGAACGCAGGCAGGCCGGCACCAGCCCGGCGCCGGGCGCCAGGTTGCCCGGAAACTGGGCATACACGGCCCGCTCGAGCTCGACTTTGCTCCAGGGAGCGGGGCCGTCATGGAGCAGCCTGTGCACGGCGGCTTCCACCCGGTCGGCCAGCGGTGTCGCCAGGTCCTGGGGCCGTGCCAGCCACCACAGATCCGGGCTGCCCGCCGTGGGCTGCAGGCGTTCCAGCGCCGCGTCTTCCAGCGCCGCGCGCACCTGCTCGCCCACCAGGTCCACGGGCGCCGGTCCACTCTCGCCGAGCTCAAAGGCGCGGACGAGGAGGCCAGACGCGGCCAGCTGCTGCAGCGCGGCGGCGTGGAGTGGGCTCCATTCTGTCGGCTCGCCCCGAGCGCGGATCGTCGCGATCATGGCCTGGGTTGCCTGCGCGACCGCCGTCTCCTCTGGCACTTCAGGCCCAGACAGTGGAGCGGCGTGCCGCCCGGGCCAGGACGGACTCAGCTCCAGTCGATAGTCCTCCCCGCGGGCCACCAGGGAGTGGAGGGCAAGCCGGGCACTGCTGGCAGCCAGGGCCAGGGCGTCGACCATGGCCGGGCGCTGCTGGCAGGGCACCAGCACGAGCCGGCCATCGTCCGCCAGGAGCCCACCCAGCTTTTGCAGGGAGCCGCCCATCACCCGCGCGTAAAGCATGGCGTCGGCCCGCCGTTGCCGCAGCAGCGGTAACAGCGGAGCGACGGCCTCGGCGTCCAGGAGCCACGCGCCCCACAGGTAAGAGAGGGACCAGGCCGGCGCGTTCAGAGGCGGTGGGCTGGAGATGATCAGCGACAGGCTGCGGGGCGGCAGCTGCTGTGGCAAGTCGCGTACCAGGCCCTGACCGGCAAAAGCGGGCGGCCCGGCGCTCGGGGCGAGGAGAGCGTCGATGCTGGGCGCGAGCTCCATGCCGGGCCGGCCGGCTGCGCGGCCCAGGCGGCCGGCAGCCTCCTCGAAGGCGAGCCACACGTTGCGCTCCAGGAAGCGGGGGGGACGCGTCAGCCCGTTGCGGCGCGGCGCACGGCCGGGTGGAACGGCAAGCGCCGAACAACGGTCCAGGCAGTCGACGAGGAGGAGCTTCAGAGCGTGCTGCATCGGGCCCTCGGCGAAGAGGCTCTCGACCTTGATGGTCAGCTCCGCCAGGGCATAGAGGCTCCGCTCCGAATAGAGACCGAGAAGGTTTTCCAACCGTTCTCGGAGGCCGGGCTCGGAGGACAAGGCAGGGAGCACCCGCTCCCGCACATAGTGGAAGTGCATGCCCCGCGGCCGGACCGCGGCCGCCTGCTCCCTGTCTTCCGGACCGGCTGCTGCTTCCCCATCCCAGCCGCAGTCCAGGCAGCGGATCTGCTTGGCCACGGGCGCCTCGCCGTCGCGCTCCCAGACAAAATAGTCGGCGGCCACGGGACGCAGGCAGGCGGGACAGGTCGTGGCGTACAGGTCGGCGAGGATGCGCCGCAGGGGCACGCCCTGTTTCAGGCTATCGCCGACGAGGGCGACGGCCGCGTCCAGCTCGCGGGCGGGTGGGGGTGAGAGCATCACCTCCGTCAGGAGGGCGAGCAGGGGATCGAAATTCACGGCAAGGGCCCTGCGCCCCGCGGCGACGACCTCCTGGACCACGCCGGGACCCTGGCACCAGGGCACCAGCACCACGTCACCCGGCCGGCTGTAGGCCTCCACGTAGACGGAGGCCACACCGGCCGGCACAGGCTGGCGGAGCCGGCCCAGGATCTCGACTTCTTCCTCGCCGGCAGGTGGGACAAAGTGCTGGATGTCGCTCATCGTGTCAGCAGGCGGCCAGCGCCGGCTACATATCCTGCCGACCCTCCAGGGCACGGCTGAGGGTTACCGCGTCGGCGTACTCCAGGTCGCCGCCCACGGGCAAGCCGCGGGCCAGGCGCGTGATGCGCACGCCCAGGGGCTGAAGGATGCGGGCCAGGTACATGGCTGTGGCCTCACCCTCCAGGTTTGGGTTGGTGGCCAGCAGGACCTCGCGCACCGGTTGCTCGCGGAGCCGCGCCAGCAGCTCGGCCATGCGCAGCTCGTCGGGGCCAATGCCCTCCACCGGCGAGATAGCGCCGTGCAGGACGTGGTACAGTCCCCGGTATTCGCCTGTGCGCTCGATGGCCAACACGTCGAGAGGCTCCTCGACGACGCAGATGACCGAGCGGTCGCGAGCCTCGTCCGTGCAGACGGCACAGGGATTCTCCTCGGTGATGTTAAAGCAAGACCGGCAGAAGACGATCTTTTGCTTCAGGTCCCGCAAAGCGCTGGCGAGGGTCTCGGTCTGCTCCACTGGCCGGCGAAGCAGGTAGAAGGTCAGACGGGATGCGGTCTTGGGACCGATGCCCGGCAGTTGCGAAAAAGCCTCGATCAGTTTCGTCACCGGTTCAGGCGTAACGGCGGCCATGTTGATTCCTTGCTAGCCGAGGAGGCCCCCCAGATCGCCCAAGCCCAACCCACCCGTGAGTGCGCCCATCTGTTCCGCGGCCAAGCTCTGGCTGCGCTCGATGGCCTCGTTCACGGCGGCGATAATCAGGTCCTGGAGCATCTCGACGTCCTCGGGATCCACCGCCTCGGGGGCGATGGTGATCGATTGCACGCGCTGGTGGCCGGTCATCACTACCTCGACGACGCCGCCACCGGCCGTCGCCGACACCGTCTTCTGGCCCAGCTCTTCCTGGGTCTGGAGCATCTGTTCCTGGATCTTTTGCATCATCTGGCGCGTGTCGGGCCGGCCGCCTGGCTGGCTGGCCCGGATCCGCTGTCCTTTACCCTTTGCCATCTGTCAACCCTCCTTCTCGGTCGTGTGGCACCAATCGCCCGATTGATGGCGGCTAGCCCTCGACTACCTGCCCGCCAACGCCTCGAGCCCAGCGATAGATTTGGTCCATGTCCGTGCTGTCCAGCTCTCCCCTGCTCTCCTGCACCCTCGCGGCCGGCGCAGCCGGAGGCGGGTCGAACTCAGGGGTCGCCGGTTGCTGGCGCGGCCGGAAGTCTCCCGCCAGCACAAAGCGCACGCGACAGCGGGAATGCAGGATCTCGCTCAGCGCATCCTGGATGTCGCCCTTGCGCTCCGGGTGCTCCAGCTTGTCGCGCAGGAATGCGTGGGGAAAGGTCACCACCACCTCGTCGCCGTCGACTTCCACCGGGCGACAATCTGTGTTGAGGGCGCCGTAGGTCGTCGGGTTGCGCCGGCGCACGGCCTGGAGGATATCTCTCCAGGCAGAGACCACCTGACCCAGGAGCAGGACGGCATCGGGCGCAGCCTGGGGACGCGCCTCGGCGGCCGGCCCCTCACCGGGCACGGGCTCCGGCTCCGCGGCCCTCGGCTGGGGCCGGGCCTCGGCCACCGCCCGGGGCGCGGCCCGCTCTTCCCGGCTCGCGGCTGAAGGCTCCTCGTCACCCGCCCGCGCTCGAGCCTGAACCTCACCCCCTGGCATTGAGCTGCCGGCGGTGCGGGGTGCAGGCGGCGCGGGGGTCGCAGCGGGCGAAGGGCCTTCCGCTTCCATGAGGCTCTCCACCAGGGCCATCTCCAGAGGCAGCTGCGGGATCGTTTGAAAGCCACGCCGCAGATCGGTGGTCGCCTCGTTAAAGAGGCGGATGGCTCGCGTGAGCTGCAGCAGGGAGAGGCGGGCCGCCAGGGCCTCTACCTCGGCTGCCTGCTCGGCTGTGGCGTTGAGCAGACGCGTGCCCGCACCCTCGTGCACCAACAGCACGGCGCGCAGGTACTGGACGATCTCGTGGCCGAACTGGCGCGGGTCGGCCCCATCGGCGATGGTGCGATCGATCCAGTCCAGGCCGCCGGCCAGGTCGCGGCCGGCCAGGCAGGTGACCACCTGGGCCGCGGCCTCACCGCCCACAGTGCCGAGGACCATCTGCGCCTGGGCAAGAGTGATCTCGTCGCCATAGCTCGTGAGCTGGTCGAGGAGGCTCAGCGCGTCGCGCATCGCTCCCGTGCCCTGCCGGGCAATCATCTCCAGCACCTCAGGCTCGGCCCGCAGGCCCTCCTCCCCGGCCACGTAGGCCAGGCGCTGCACGATGTCGTGGACCGGGATGCGCTTGAAATCAAAACGCTGGCAGCGCGAGGTGATGGTGGCCGGGATCTTTTGTGGGTCCGTCGTAACCAGCACAAAGATGACGTGAGGTGGCGGCTCCTCCAAGGTCTTGAGCAGGGCGTTGAAAGCCGGCTCGGTGAGCATGTGGGCCTCGTCCAGGACATAGACCTTGTAACGGCCTTCGTTGGGGTGAAAGCCCACCTTTTCACGAATGTCGCGGATCTCGTCGATGCCGCGATTGCTGGCCGCGTCGATCTCGATGAGGTCCAGCAGCCGGCCTTCGTTCAACGCCGTGCATAACGAGCAGGTGTTGCACGGGCGCTGATCCTCGGGTGCCAGGCAGTTGACCGCCTTGGCCAGCAGGCGGGCCATCGTCGTCTTGCCCGTGCCGCGGGTGCCGGTAAACAGGTAGGCGTGCCGCACCCGGCCCTGGCGCAGGGCGTTGCGCAGGGTGCGTGTAGTCGCCTCCTGACCCACCACCTCGTCAAAGGTTTGAGGGCGGTATTTCAGATACAGTGCCTGGGCGGCCATGGTTTCACCTCGCTCGATCTCGCTGTAGTTTACCAGAGATGGGGCGATTTCGCAAGGTTGTGGCAAAGGCGGAAGGCACCGGAGCAGGTCAGCGGCAGGCGGCGTCCTTCACCCCGACCCGTTTGTCGCGCGGCGCGGGAGCAGGAGTCGAAGCCGGCGCCGGCTCAGGCGGCCGGCCGGCGCGCGCCGCGCTTGCGGCGAACGTATGCCAGCTGGCGCTCGGCCAGCTTGCCACCATCGGCCAGGTGCTGACGGTACTGGAGCGCGTGCTGCAACCAGCGCTCCGCGTCGTCGACGGCTCCCCGCTGGAACAGGATCTGGCCCAGCTCGACGGCGCTGGCGGCATCGGCCGGATTCTCTGCCAGTGATTTCACGTAGCGCTCCTCGTCGCCCTGGGCCCGGTCGAGGCGCAGCACAAAGCCGATGTCAAACACCTGGTCGGGGTCGTAGCGCTCTGCCTTGTGGCGGATCAGGGCATGGGACCGGGGCAGGATCCAGTCCAGATGGCGGATGATCTTGACCCCCAGCTCGATTTCGGCGTCAGAAGCCGTCCCCTCGGGCAAGTGCAGCTCGAGACTGTCGTCCTTGTCCAGCACGGCCTGCAGGGGCTTGATTTGATCGCCCACGCGCAGGCGCTGCAGAAACAGCGAGGCCGCCCCGGTGTTGCTCACGTGCAGTGTTTCGCCCTCGCGGCGCACGCACACGTGGCTATCTTCACTGCAATCTCCCTGGCCGCGGAACTGAACGGCAGCCTGGTTCGGATAATGGACGTCGAGGATTTCGAAAAAGTCCGAGGTATAGTCCTTGAGGATACCGACGTGCTCGTAGACCACGTCTCCTTCTGTGACCTCGACCACCACCCGGGTGCCCACATAGCGCTCGAGGAGGGGATCGTAGCTCGTGCCAACATAGCCCACAATGCTCCGGTTCAGCTCGGTGTAGTACTCCTCGCCGCTAAAGGTGATGCCGCGGCGGCTGCGAGCTTGGACCTGCCCGATGAGAACGCCGATGGCTTGAGCCAGGGAGTCGATAAGCGGGCTGCCCACGCGGCCCACACGGCGGCCCAGGCGGCGCCAGAAGCCGGGGTGAAAGATCTGTGTCAGCTCTTGCTGGCGTTTCTCCCACTCGGAGCCTTGCATCTGGTCGCAGTAGCGATAAATGGCCTGGATCTTTGGGTATTCGTCCCGGTACAGAATGTAGCTCGTCTCGACGTGGTGCTCGTCCTGCACGTCGCTGCGATACAGGAGCTCCATGCCGGTCGTGTGCAGGGCCATCTGGCCCCACACCAGCCGCCCGTCGGTGCGCTCCAGGGTGACGTGATAGCCGCTGAAATCACGTAGGACGCGATCCCGGGCGTTGCCCCGCAGGTAGCCCCTGACGAGGGCACCCCCCAGGATGAGCAATGCAGTCAGTATGAGGGCGTTGTCACTCACCGATTCCTCCCGCGAAGGCTTGCTGGATAAGTATTCTATCACGGGCGGGAGGAGTTGTCAATTTAAATTACATTAATTATTTATATTTAGCGATGCGGCGGCCACCCTCGAGCAGCGGACGATGGTCGGCAATGCGGCTTGTTCTCGGCCGGGCCGCGGCTTCCGGCCGGCCGCAGCGAATTTTGCCCATGGTGACGGTCCGGAGCTGGGCAAGAATGGGAGCCGATTTTTCAATCAGCCCGAGCGTGGGGTATAATAACCTGGCTGCCGTGGCCCGGGCGAAATCATGGCAAGGGGGGTTGGTCCTGATCGAGAGCGTAACCACCATCCTGTTCGATTTTGACGGCACGCTGGTCTTTCACCAGCCGGACAGCTTTGACATCGTCAGCGACTATTGCAGCGACATCGGGCAACCCCTGGACGCAGAGGCGGTGCGCCGGGGCCGGCGCATGCGCCACGAGTACTTTGTCGATCCTGCCATCCGCAGCGAGCTCGACGGCCTTTCCCGTGACGAGTTCTGGCAACACTTCAACCGCCACCTGCTCGAGGCGGTGGGCGTGACCGGCGACCTGGACCACCTGGCCCAGAAGGTGAGCGCCCGCTTTGCCGGCGTCGAGATGGTCTACCACTGCCCGGGGGCGGGAGCCGAAACCCTGGCCGGGCTGCAGGAGCGGGGCTACCGCCTGGGGCTCCTGACGAACCGGGAGAACCTGGACCGCTTCCGAGCAATCCTGGAGCAGTTCGGCCTGCACCGCTACTTTTCCATGATCCTGGCCGCCGGCGAGGTGGGCGTGAGCAAGCCAGACCCCGGCATCTTTGAGGCGGCCCTGGACAGGATCGAGGCCACAGCCGGGGAGTCGCTGTACGTCGGCGACAACTACTGGGCCGACGTCCTGGGTGCCGAGGGAGCCGGGATCCGCCCGGTGCTCCTCGATCCCCTCAGGCTGTTTCCCGAGGCCGAGTGCCTGGTGTTGGAGCGCATCGAAGAGCTGCTGGTACGTTTGCCGTAGCCTGCCTTGGCTGCGGCGGGCTACGCCGGCTGCCGGCCCACCAACCACACCGGCGACGACCGCCAGACGACCAACTCGGCGATGCCCCAGGGATGATAGGTCGACGAGTTGCTGGTCTCAACCCGCAGGTAGCGAGCAGCAACCTCCGGAAAGCGAACGTCCACCTGCCCCCAGTTGTCGTCCTTGCGCGCCACCTCTTGCCAGCTCCGGTCAGCGCCGGCGACAGAGACGGCATAGCCACGGGGCATCTGGTTGGGGGGATGGTCCAGGGTCAAGCCCTCGATGCGCCGCACGCTGCCCATGTCGAGCTCAAACCACATGCCCGGCCGCTGCTTCACGGCACGCGTGTTCCAGGCCGTGCGCAGCCGGGCATCCACGGCTGCGCCGGCATCGCCGGCATAATGGCTGGCACCGGCCCCGGCCCACGCGTCTGTGGCGCTGACAGTGATCTCGGCTATCACCCACGTGGCCGCCCATGACGGCTGGCCGGTTTGCTCCAGGCGCACGTAGCGGGCCGCGCAGGGAGCAAAGGCGACGTCGACATTGGCCCAGTTTTGCTCCTTTTCGGCAACCAGGTGCCAATCCTGGCCGTCGGTCGAAAGCTTGAGGCGGTAGCCGGCAGGAAAGCCGCGGCCCGGGCTGGCGGCCCGGAAACGGTCGAGGACCAGAACCTGCCCCAGGTCGACCTGGAACCACATGCCCGGCGCCTGGTTTGCCGTGCTGTTCCAGGCCGTCAGCGGATCACCGTCAAAGGCGAGGACGGCGCCCTCCTGGTTATGGCTCGCCTGTGCCGTCCAGGGCACAAAGAGGGAGCGGTCGGAGACTTCGAGGGCTACCTCCAGGGGCGGTGCGCCGCGGCGGAAGAACCAGGTTACTCCCTCCTCCACCAGGTCCCAGCGCAGCAAGTAGCTGCCCAGCGTCGCCGGCGTGTTGTACGGGACGGCAGGCAGTGTGACCGGAGCGCCGGGCGCGACGTCGCCGGGGAGGAGAACGCGAAACGTGTCCATCGGCTCCGAGAGCTGGCCGGCGACGGTGAACCAGGTGTACGCCAGGTGCACAGGCGTGGGCCCACCCGCCGTCCAGGTACGGCTGCCGGTGTTACGCAGTAAGAGGTCGACGTGTTGGATGGCGTTGGGCGGTACCCATGCCGGCCAGGGGCTGAGCACCTGCCAGACCACCCCGTACTCGGGGGCCACAACCTGTACCGCCCGCTCCATGACCGCCACCCCCCGGCTTGACAGCCACGTCCCCGCCTGGATCAAATCCCACACCAGGCGATAGCCGCCGGGCTGCTCCGGCGCAAGCACGACCAGGTCGCGGAACGTGGCCACCTGGCCCGGCTCGATCAGCCGGGGCACAACCCAGGTCTGTACCTCGGGCACCACGACCTCATTTCCCTGGGCGTCGAGCCAGCGGTAGCCAAGGCGCACAGCGCCGGCGCCTGTCTGTGGCCAGGGCAGGGCTCCCGTGTTCTTGACCTCCACGAGGGCCGCCGCGCTCCGCCCCACGACCAGGCGCTCGGGGCCCACGTACGTGAGCCATTCCGCGGCATAGTCTGGCACCGCCGGCCGCGCGTGCACAGGCGCCTCATAGACGGGTGAGCCCCGCCATTGAAACCAGGTGACGAACTCGTGGACCATGTCCATCTGCAGGATGTAGGCGCCGGGCGCAGCCGGCAGCAAAACTTGGGCGTTGAGGGCGATCT
>JBFYTF010000346.1:0-3280 GCA_041300865.1 Anaerolineae bacterium | reverse complement strand
CTCCCTGGCGCTTGCGCACGCGCGAGTTCAACCACAACAGGGGCAGGTAGTAGCCGAGCAGGCCGCAGACTCCCGACAACAAGATCCGGCGCACGAGGGTCAAATCGCTCAGCAACAACAGAACCATGGTCAGGCTCGCCATCAGGAAGGCAGCCAGGACGCGCACACCTACAAGGTCGACCGCCGACCAGTTGTTGGGCCGGCCGGCCAGCTCCAGCCTGTGGTGGAGATCCTGGAGGTTGGCCCGGGGCGAGAGCCTGGCCAGGAACGCCAGCAGTTTGGAAAGGATGGGCTTGATCACCCGTTCTTGCAACGGGCGGCTGAGCTCTACCTCCTCCAGGGTAAAGGCTGCGCCGGTGGTACTAAAGATGCGCTCACGTTCCACGGCCTGCAGCTCTCCGCGGCCGCCCAGGCCGAGGAGCAGCGCCAGCACGGCACCGCCGATGGCTATGCCAAACAGAAGGCTGAGTGCGAAAGCCATTCTCTTCGTCTCCCTCCTACGGCTGCCTAGACATCGATCTCGACAATACGGCGCATGATAAGGAAGCCCAGGAACATCATGAGCCCCGCACCGATAGGGATGCACAGGGTGGGCCCCGGTGTGAATAGCTGGCCCTCGTATTCGGGACTGAGCACCATCAGCACCCCCGCCAGGGCGATGGGCATGACAAGCAGGACATAGCCCGAGTATCGCTGCTGAGAGGTCAGGACATTGATCTCGCGCTGCACGCGTACCCGCTCGCGGATGGTGTGCGACACCGTCTCGAGGATGTCGGCCAGGCGACCGCCCGTCTCGTGGTGGATTTCGATGGCCGTGACGATGAGCGCCAGGTCGTCGCTCTGCATGCGCCGCACCATACTGTTCAGGGCTTCCGGCAGCGTCCAGCCGAGCTGCATCTCGCGGACCACGCGGCTAAACTCGGTCCCGGCCGGAGCCGGCATCTGGCGCCCCACCCATTCAACGGACTGCGTCAGGCCATAGCCGACGCGCAGCGAGCCAACCATCTGGTCCAGGAGGTCGGGAAGCTGCGCGTTAAAGGCCCGCAGCCGTTTCCCCTGCCGGATGCGAACGTAAGTGAGGGGCAGGACGAAACCAACGGCTGCCGCGATGAGGGCCACCAGGACGTTGCGCTGGATGACAAAGCCCAGGACAAAAAAGACGGCGATGAGGCCGACGCGGACCAGCATGTACTCGGTCACGGTCAGGGCGAGATCCGCCCGCGCCAGGTCGCGCTTGACCGCTGCCGCAAAGCCCCGCTTCGCGACGCGGCGGTCGACGCTGTCGAGGATGCGGGACGAGCGCTCTTGCCCCGCACCGTCGCCGAAAACGTCGGTTTCAGTCCACGTCTCCAGGATGTCTTCGACCCTGGTCTTTGGTTGCAGCATCGGTGCCAGGCCGTAGAGCAGCAGGCCAACGGCGAGGGCCACCAGGATGCCGACCAGGAACACCAACGGCGTCATTGCATCTCCCTTTCCGTGAACCGCCTAGGCGGACCTCTTGCGCCCGCGGAGGCCGCGCCCCCGCGAGCCGTTGGCCGGGGCCTCCGGCGGCTGCTCCACCCCCACGCTCTGCTGCGCGCTCCTCGCAGCCACCAAGCCGGCGAGGCGCACGATGTTCTGCGCGGCGGAGCTGGTGCGGTATTCTGTGACCAGGGGCACACCCCGGTTGAGCGACGTCGTCACCGGTCCCGGGGCGTATTCGATGACCTGCGCCACCGGGTGCCCCAGGGCACGCTCCACGTCCTGGATCTTGACATCCACGCGGTGATAGCACTGGTTCAGGACCAACAGCATCTTGTCCAGATTATAGTTCAGCAGCCGCAGGGCGTCAAGAAAGCGACGTGTATCGCGCAGGGCCATCACCTGGGGCGTGGTTATCAGGACGAGGTGCTGGCTGGCGTCGAGGAGCGCGAGGGTAGAGTCGTCAACCGTCGACCAGGTATCGACCACCACGTAGCCCTCGCCGAGCCCGGCCAGGCGCGTGAGGAGCTGCCGGAGCTGGTCGGGGTGGAGCCCATCGGACCCGCCCAGCTCGGGGGACGCCGGCAGGACGTGGATGCCGGAGTGGTGGGGGACGAGGTCGTTCTCCAGGTTCGCGTCGTCTCCGGCTGCCAGCGTCGGCAGGATCTCGATGAGGGAGGTGGCCGAAACCATGTTCAGCGCCGCGTCGACGTCGCCGAACGAGAGGTCGGCGTCGACCAGGATGACGCGCTTGCTCGTCTCCATGCGCAGAGCCACGGCCAGGTTGACCGCCACGGTGGTCTTGCCCACCCCGCCCTTGGGGCTAAAGACGACCACAACCTCGCCCCGCGCCGGTTCCGCGGCAGAGCCGCCGGGGTAGAGGCGGGCCAGGCTGGACATCTCGGCCCGCCGCTGGCGCAGCAGCTCATGGGCCTGGCGCACGCTCTTGAGCAGCTCCGGCTCGGTGAAAGGCTTGAGGAGAAAGCCGTGGGCCCCCTGGAGCATGGCCTGCTGGACGCCCTCGACCTCGTTCATCAAGGCAACGACGACGACCGCCAGGCCCGACCTGGGTGCCGTCAGGCGGCGCAGAAGATCGATGTGCTGCAAGATCCCGCTGCCCATGTCCAGGAGCAGGACGTCGGGGCCGAGTTTCTCGACGGCACCGTCAAGCTGCCCGAGATCGCGGATGATGCCGGTCACGATCATGTCCTGCTGGGTGGTGACGGCGCTGGCCATCCAGTCACCAAACGTATCGCGGCCGGGAACGATCAGGACGCGCGTCAAAGGAACAGGCAAGGACATTTGGTCAGAACCCATGGCGTAAGCCCTCACTGAAGAGGTTCGGGCAAGACAATTCCGTAGCGCAGAATGAGGTAGTTGATGTTCACCGGCTCGGTGCTGAACAAGGTGCCGTTCTCTGGATTGCGCACCGCGACGTCGATGATGCCGGCCGTGTCGCGCACGTACTTGAGGACAACAGCGTCCTGAGGGTCGATGGCCAGCACAAGCGCCCGCCGGGGCGGGGTGGCGGCGGCCTGCTCTTCAGGCGTCTGCTCCCCCTCTTCGGCGGCGACCTGGGGCTCGTCTATGATACGCAGCACTTCGAGGTCCTGAAGGATGAGCAGGGAGACCTGGTCCAGGCTCTGATCCCGCTCCAGGCGCTGGATCACCTCTCCCTCCTCGATCCGGATCACCTCTTCAGGATACATGGGCGTTTCGAGGATGACGTCGACGGTAAAGAGGACGTCGACGTGGTCGCCCTCGACGACGGCACCCCACTGGCTGAGGATGTCGTCGGCCGGCAGGGCGACGGCAATCT
>JBFYTF010000300.1:0-4922 GCA_041300865.1 Anaerolineae bacterium | reverse complement strand
TATCACGTCCAGGTGCGCGCCGGAGCGAGCCTGACGTGGACCGACTGGCTGCTTGCCACACCTGACACGTCGGCCGCCTTTAACCCGCCCGCGCCCGACTTTGGCGAGAGGGTGTACTTTCGCGTCCAGGCCAGGGACCAGGCCGGAAACTGGAGCACCTGGTCAGCGGAGGTGTCGACACTCGCGGCCCGCTACACACTGGGCGGGCAGGTGTTGAACATCCGCCACGAGCCTGTGGCGGTGGCGACCAAGAGCACCAGCCCGGCGGCGTTGGGCATCGTGTCCCAGGCCGGAGGCCGTTTCCTGGCCTTCCTGGAGGACGGAGGGACTTACCAGGTGACTGCTCAGCGCGACCAGACCTTTGGCTCGCTGCCGCCCATGAACAACGTGGCCGTCGCCGGCAATGTATCCGGCCTGGTCTTTGTCCTGCCGCCCAAGGACGACGCCGTGCAGAACGGTGGTTTCGAAGCCGGCCTGGCCGGCTGGACGCAGGGGGGCGCGTCCGCGCCGAGCGCCACGGCGCACACCGGCCTGGGCGCCGCTCGGCTGGACGGCAGCGGCGGCAGCGCCTCGCTGGTGCAAGTGGTTACCCCGGCAGCCGGCATGACGCAGGCCTACCTGTCGATCATGGCCCGCCTGGCAGCCCCCGGTGAGGCCAGCACGCTGCAGATCAGGCTCTCCAAGGAGGGCAGCCCTGATCCGCCCGAGATCCACGAGGTCTCGCTCACGAGTGACACCTGGACCCACGCCTGGTTTGCGCTGGGCAACCTGCAGGGCGAGCCGCTGACCGTGGCTCTGATCGTGTCCGGCACACCGGCAATCCTGGTGGACGAGGTGAGCCTGGGCACAGCGCAGCCAGGGGGAAACTGGATCTATCTGCCCCTGAGCTGGTACTGATAGCCGGGGCGGCGCGGGCCCGGGGCGGCCGGGCAGGGTGCCGGGCGGGCAGCGGCCAGATCGGGCGTCAAAGGCGGCCCTGGCGATAGCATGGACGAACAGCAGTACCAAACGGCGACGATGAAGGGCGGCTTTCGCCAAAACCTGGCCCGCTACGTGCAGCGGGTGACGGGCGGCGGGGGCTGGCCCCGCTTCCTGTGGCAGGGCACGGTGCTCACCCTCCTCTCGCCGCTGCCGACGGTGGGCGCGGCGGTGCTCCGCGGGCGCGCCTACCGTGCCGTCCTCGGCTCGGCGGGCCCCGGCTGCTTTGTCGAGCAGCACGTCCGCCTGATGGTGCCGAGGCGCATCTTCCTGGGGCGCCGGGTGATGATCGGCGAGGGCTGCTTCCTTGATGCCAACACAGCGCAGGGGCGCATCGAGCTGCAGGACGACGTCTGGCTGTCGCGCGGCTCGATCATTGTCGCGGGCGAGGCAGAGGTAGTCGTCGGGCCGGTAACCTACGTGGGGCATCGCTGCCTGATGTACGGCCACGCCGGCATCCACGTTGGGCGCGACGTGCTCCTGGCCAATGATGTGCAGCTCATCTGCGGGAACCACACCTTTGCCCGCCGCGACGTGCCCATCCGCGCCCAGCCCAGCGAGGGTAAGCCTATTGTCGTCGAGGACGACGTCTGGCTGGGAGCGTCGGCCATCGTCCTCGGGGGCGTGACCATCGGCCGGGGCTCGGTCGTGGGCGCCGGCTCTGTTGTCACCCGCAGCCTGCCGCCGTACAGCATCGCCCGAGGTGTGCCCGCCCAGGTCGTCGGCGTGCGCGGAGAGGAGCCGGAGTCGAAGGGAGCGGAGTCGTTGTTGTGAGCGCCGGCCGGCAGTTGACCCGCGGCACGCTGTACGTGGCCGTGGGGCAAGGCACCTTCCTGGTGACGGGCTTCCTGCTGCACGCCGTGCTGGCCCGTGAGCTCACGCCGTCAGCCTACGGCATCTTTAACGTCGCCATGACGCTGCTGGTGTGGGTCGAGATCACGGTCAACAACGGCGTGCCCTCGGCCCTGAGCAAGTTCCTGCCCGACGAGTCCCTGTCCGAAAAAGCGGTCCTGCGCGCCGCGGGCCGCGTTCAGGCGCTGGTCAGCCTGGTCGTCCTGGTCGTGATGTTCCTGGCCGCTCCCCTCCTGGCGTCCCTGCTGCGCGATCCGGCCCTGACCCACTACCTGCGCCTGGCGCTTCTCGACGTGCTGGCCATGGGGGCGTACGCCTACCACCGCGGCGTGCTTAACGGCTGGCGCACCTTCCGCCAGATGTCGCTGGCCATCATGGCCTATTCCCTGGCCAAGCTCGCGGCCATCACCCTGCTCGTCGGCCTGGGGTTCGGCGTCGAGGGCGCCCTCGTGGGCAACGTGCTGGCGTCGTTGGGCGGGCTCGCGGCCGCCTATTTCTGGACGCGGCGCCGGCGGCGGGCGGGCGGTTCGCTGCCGGGCGGGGACAAGGCTGCTGCTCCCCCAGCCATACAGGTCGACGAGGGCCGGATCCTGGCTTTCGTGCTGCCCACGGTCCTCTTTACCCTGGCGAGCAACGTGCTCCTGGGCCTCGACCTGATGGAGGTCCAGGCCCTCCTGCCAGACGAGGCGGTGGGCTACTACTCGGCGGCGGTCAAGTTGGCCGAGGCGCCGCGCCTGGTGCTGCTGGCCTTTACCTTTACCCTGCTGCCCTCGCTGTCGCACGCCATCGCCGCCGGCGACCAGGCCCGCGCTCGCCACTACCTGACACAGACGATCCGCCTCCTGGCGCTGGTGCTGCTGCCCCTCATCGCCCTGGTGACGGCCACGGCCGAGGCGGCCCTGACCTTTGTCTTCCCCGACGAGTATGGAGCCGCGGCGCCCATCCTGTCGGTGCTGATCCTGGCCTACACCGCCTACGCGGTTTACATCACCCTGGTCACCACCCTCCTGGCCGAGAACCGGCCCGGCCGGGCGCTGCTCATCCCCCTGGCGGTGCTGCCGTTGGAGGCTGTCGCCATCTGGCTGGCCATCACCCGGCTGGGGGCGATCGGCGCCGCCCTGGCATCCCTGGCCAGCGTGGCGGCCGCGGCGGCCGTCGTCCTGACGTACGTCTTTCGCCGCTACCGGCCGGCCGCAGGCGCGCGCTCGCTGGGGCGCATCGCCCTGGCCTCGGCCATCATCTGGGCCCTGGCCCGGTGGTGGTCACCCACGGGGCCGGCGCTCGTCCTGGCCTACGGGCTGCTGGCCGCCCTCTACCTGGCGCTGCTGCTCCTCCTTGGCGAGCTGCGGCCCAGCGACCTGGGGCAGGTGGCCGGCTGGCTGCTGCCCGGGAGGGCCTCCCCGCCGAGGAGCAAGGATAGAGAGTGACATGACAGAGGCGCACAGAAAAGCCATCGTCCTGGGAATGGACGGCGCGACCCTGGACGTTCTGCTGCCCCGCTCGAAGGGCCAGATGCCGAACCTGGCCGCACTCCTGGAGCGCGGCGCCTGGGGGGCGATGCAGTCCACCACGCCACCCTTTAGCGCCCAGGCCTGGGCATCGATGGCCACGGGCAAGAATCCTGCGCGCCACGGCGTCGTCGACTTCTGGGAGAGGTCGCCCGGCCAGCCGCTGGACCAGCGCGGCGCATTTGTCACGGCGCGCCAGATCCACGGCGAGACCCTGTGGCAGATTGCGGGCCGGCATGGGCGCCAGGTGGGCGTCGTCAACGTGCCCGTCACGTACCCGCCGGTCCCTGTGCCGGGCTACCTCGTTTCGGGGTTCCTGACACCCCCCGGCAAGGAGGATTATGTCTATCCTCCGGCCCTGCGGGCAGAGATCGTGGCCCTGGTCCCCGGCTACAGGCCCGACCCTTTCGACCCGCTGGGTGCCAGCAAGGGTCAGCTGGTCGAGATCGAGGCCTGGATGGGCAGGCACGAGCACGTAGCTCGCAACCTGGCCGAGCGCTACCCGGTGGACCTCTATTTCAGCGTCGCCCAGGCGCTGGACCACCTGCAGCACCTCTTCTGGAACGAGGTAGTGGGCGAGGCCGGCGAGCCGGGGAGGGGTGAGATTGGGGCCCTGGTTGATCGCTGCTACGAGCGCGCCGACGAGATCGTGGGCCACCGGCTGAGCATGCTGGACGGCAGGACGAACCTCTTCCTCGTATCGGACCACGGCTTTGGCCCGGCGCGCAAGTGGCTCCACCTGAACCGCTTCCTCGAGGAGCAGGGTTTCCTCGTCCTGTGCCGGGCGGGGGGCGGAGGCGCGGGCGGGCTGCTCTCGCGGCTGGGGCTGACGCCCCAGGGGCTGCGCGGCGCCCTGCGCCGGTTGGACGTGCTGGGGCTGCGACGCCACGTGGGCCGTCTGGCGCGGGTGACCATCGGCCGGCGCCTGGACGAGAGCCTGGCGCCGCCGGTGGACTGGAACCGCACCCAGGCGGTGGCCGGCAGCCCGGCGACGGAGGGCGTGTTCGTCAACCGCGACGCCGTCGAGCCTGGGGACTATGAAGGGCTGCGCGACAGGCTCATGGCGGCGCTTCTGGACCTGCGCGATCCAGACACGGGCCAGGCGGTGGTCCGCGCCGTCTACCGCCGCGAGGAGCTGTATGACGGCCCGTTCCTGGCCCTGCTGCCCGACGTGGTCTTGGACATGGGCGACGGTCCCTACCTGGTCAGCGACTCGCTCACGGCCGGGCAGGTCCTGGCCCCGCTGCCCACCGGCCAGCTGCAGGGCCGGCACCGGCCCCTGGGAGTCTTTGCCGCGGCCGGGCCCGACATCCAACCTCTGGGCCGATTCGAGGGAGCCAGGATCATTGACGTGGCGCCCACGGTCCTCTATGCCCTGGGGTTGCCCATCCCGGACGACATGGACGGGCGCCCCCTGCTCGAGATTTTCAGCGACGAGTACCGGGCAGCGCACCCGGTGCGGGTTGTCCCGGCCGCGGACGAGGCCGCCGCCCCGCCTCCTCCAGGTCCCGCCTACGACGAGGAGGACCAGGAAGAGATGGAGCGGCGGCTGAAGGGGCTGGGGTACGTGAGCTGACCTCACCC
>JBFYTF010000264.1:0-12580 GCA_041300865.1 Anaerolineae bacterium | reverse complement strand
GATCTCGGAGTCCTTTGTCATCGCTCTCCCTCCTACGCGTGATATTGCGCCCGTTGCCGGCTCATTATATAGCAGCCCTCCGCCAGGTGTCAAGCTCCCCTCACCCGACCCCAGCCATTCTTAGTATGGCTTGCCGCCCTGGACAACGTGCTCTCAGCAGGACCATGTAGTGGCGACTTCAGTCGCTAATGGCCAGAAAACGACTGAAGTCGTCACTACCATACGCACTGAACCCCTGCTGCCCGGCCGAACTTGCCCAAACTGAGAATTGCTGCACCCGACCCTCTCCCCGCGGGCGAGGGAGCAGGAGCGGCGGCCCCGCCGTCTTCCAACTGCGCCTCTGGTTTTGACTTTTGCCCGTGCCTGCGCTATAATGTCGCCCGCATTTGTTCTTGAAAGGGGTTAGATAACCTTGGCCAACACGAAATCCGCCATCAAGCGCGTTCGAAGCGCGGAGCGCAGGCGAAAAGTCAACCAGGTCCACCGCTCGCGAGCACGGACCTATGTGAAAAAGACGCGCGTGCTGATCGCCGCCGGCCGGCTCGAAGAAGCCGAAGCCATGGTTCGCGAGGCGTCCAGTGCCCTCGATGTGGCGGCGCGCAAGGGCGTCATCCACGAAAACAATGCAGCGCGCCGCAAGTCGCGCTTGATGAAGCAACTGAATCAGGCCAAACTGAACAACACCTGAGCCTTCCTGCCGGCAAGGCCGGCAGCGATTTGCCGGAAACCCGTTTTCGGTGACCACTGGTTGCCCGAGAAACGGGTTTTTTGGGCTTTCCTGAGGAGGGTCCTTGGCCCACCCGCTCTACGTCGCCGTTGTCTGGCACATGCACCAGCCTTACTACAAGGACAGCCGGACCGGTGAGTACATCCTGCCCTGGGTACGCCTGCACGCCGCCAAAGACTATTTGCACATGGCCGAGGTGCTGGCCGAGCATCCCGGGGTGCACGTCACCTTCAACCTCGTGCCGTCCCTCGTCGAGCAGTTGGAGGATTACGCCTCCGGCCGGGCGATCGACCGCATCCAGAGCCTGTCCCTCCAGGATTCTTGGGACTCGGAGGAAAAGGCCTACCTGCTGGCCAACTGCTTTAGCATTCACTGGAACAACATCATCCGGCGCTATCCCCGCTACTGGCAGCTGCTCCAGCTCCGCCAGGACGCCCGCGACGAGGCGCTGCTCTTTGCCGAGGACTATTACCGCGACCTGGTGATGTGGTTCAACCTGGCCTGGATTGATCCCAATTGGCTGGAGCGGGACCCGCTGCTGCGGGGATTGGTGGCCAAGGGCCAGCACTTTGACAGGGCCGAGGTGGCGGCCGTCTTGGACAAGCAGCGCGAGATCACCGCCCGGGTCTTGCCCCTCTATGCCCAGCTCCAGGCCGCCGGCCAGCTGGAGCTGTCGGTCTCGCCCTACTTCCACCCCATCCTGCCGCTGCTGATAGACAACCGCTATGCCCGGCGCGCCAGCCCCGCCCTGGCCCTGCCCGGCATCCCCTTTGCCCACCCGGAGGACGCCAGCGAGCAGATCCGGCTGGCCATCGAGGCCCACCAGGCCGCGTTTGGCTCCCGGCCACACGGCATGTGGCCCTCAGAGGGTGCCGTCGGCCCCGAGATGGTGTTTCGCCTGGCTGCCGAAGATCTCACCTGGTTTGCGTCCGACGAGGCGGTGCTCTCCCTGTCCGCCGGCGAGTGGGTTCAGCGCGATGGCTATGGCCACGTGACAAATCCCCGGCTGCTCTATCAGCCCTACCGCACCACAGTCGGTAACCATCCGCCGGCAGTCGTCTTTCGCGACCGCCTGTTGTCAGACCGCATCGGCTTTGTCTACCGCGAGTGGCGGGGCCAGGACGCGGCGGGCGACCTGGTGCATCGCTTGCTGCGCATCCAGGACAACCTGGCCGATCCCAGCCGGCCCTACCTGGTCAGCATCATTCTCGACGGTGAGAACTGCTGGGAAGAGTACGAGCACAATGGCGACCGGTTCCTGCACAGCTTTTACGAGCTCCTCGAAAAGGACCATAAGCTGAAGGCCGTGACCGTCGCCGAATACCTGGCCGAGCATGAGGCCCGGGTCGAGATCCCCAGCCTCCACACCGGCTCCTGGATCAACCACAACCTCGAGACGTGGATCGGCGAGCCCCAGCAGAACATGGCCTGGGAATACCTGGCCCGCACCCGGGACCGGCTTACCTCGTGGCAGCGGGAATACCCGCTCCTCGACTCCGAGATCCTGGAAAAGGCCTGGCGCTCCATTTATGTCGCGGAGGGCAGCGACTGGTTCTGGTGGTACTACAGCCGCAACGCCTCCGACCAGGAGCTGCTTTTCGACCAGGCGTTCCGCGACCACCTGGGCACCGTCCACACCACCCTTGGCCTGCCCGTCCCTTCCTGGCTGGAGAGGCCCATCCCCGGTCTGGGCGTCCCGACCCATTCCCGGCCGCCCGCCGGCTACATCACCCCCCACCTTGCGGCCAGGCCGGACGTGTCCCTCGAATGGACGGGCGCCGGTCTGCTCGATCCGGCACCGTCCACCGGCACCATGCAGCGGGGGTACACGGCCATCCGCCGCCTGTACTATGGTTACAATCCCGCCAGCCTTTTTCTGCGGCTGGAGCTGAACGAGCCCCTGGCTCCCTACCAGGTCGCCTTTTATCTGGGGGTGCCCGGCAAGGAGAGGACGAACCGACGGGTCCGCTTTGCCGACACCAGCCCGTTCCTGACTCCGGCTGACGCCGCGTGGACGTGGGAGATCCTGATCCAGCCCGGGCGTCACGACGCCATCCTGCACCGTGCCGACGGCCAGGAGGTGTGGCGGCCGGCAGCGACCGTCACCAGCGTGGCTGCCGGCGAGCGGACGGTCGAGGTCGCCGCCTCGCTGAAGGGGCTTGGCCTGGAGATGGACAGCACCGCCGAGATCATCGTCACCCTTGCCCGTGACGACGTCCTGGTTGAGGCGCTGCCGGCCGCCGACACGTTGAGCTTTGCCCTCAGAGCCATGGCCTGAGGCCGTCATGGACTGGACGGCACGACCATACCACGGTGCGCAGGATGCGGCGCTTTTGCGATCCTTCCTGGTCTCGATGCGCGCCCGCGCCGGCAACGCCTGTTGGCACAGCGGCGACCTGGTGTGGCGCTTTTTTCTCCACTCCCTTGGCCACGAGCTGGGCGACACCGTTCGCCTCTGGTTCGACGGCCTCGGCCGGCTCCAGGCCTTTGCCATCGTCACGCCTCGCTCGCGGTCTGGGAACTTGCTCTTTGACATGCAGGTGCACCCGCAGGCCGGCAGCCGGACGCTGCTGGAGCAGGTGCTAGACTGGGTCGAGTCCCAGGCAGAGACCACGGGGCCGGGCCCGCGGCTGCTCTCTACCGACACGGGCGTGTACGACACCGACATAGAGCAGATGGTCGCCCTCCGCGACCGTGGTTTCCGGCCCACGGGCGGCGAAGGGCTGCTCCTGGTGCGCTCGCTGCAGGAGGCCATCCCCGCCCCCTCTCTGCCCGCCGGGTTTCGGCTGCGCCCGGTGGCCGGGCCGCAGGAAGCGGGCCCGCGCGCTGCGGCTCACCGCGACGCCTTCGATTCCTCGCGCGTGACCGGAGAAGCGTATCTGCGCCTGATGAGCACGGCCGGCTATGCCGCCGAGTGGGACCTGGTAGCCGAGGCGCCGGACGGATGTTTGGCCGCCTTCTGCCTGGGTTGGCTCGACGCGGCCAGTCGCAGCGGCGAGTTCGAGCCGGTGGGCACGCGCTCCGCCTTCCGCCGCCTGGGGCTGGCCCGCGCCCTGTTGCTGGCGGGCCTGCGCCGGCTGGCAGAAGCCGGCGCGGCCGGCGTCGTCGTCGGCCCCATCGACACCGCCGAAGAAGCCGCTCTCGAGCTTTACCGCTCGGCCGGCTTCGAGCCGGCCCACCGCCTCCGCACCTTTGCCCGCGAATGGGCAGGCACAACCGGGCCACTCTCGCAGGCACCTACGCGCCCGGGCATCACCGCGCCCGGCGGCGCGCAAAACCGGCCCTAGACGCCATGGTGCCCGCCCGACGCTTTGCCCTGCGCCGCCTGCTGGCCGTCGCCCGCAAGGAGCTGCTGCACATCGTCCGCGATCCTCGCAACCTTTTCCTGGTGACCATCTCCCCGGCCTTTCTGCTTTTCCTGCTGGCCTACATCTTTTCCTTCGAGGTCACGCGCCTCGATCTCGCCGTCATGGACCTTGACCGCAGCGCCCTCTCGCGCGCGTACCTGCAGACTCTGTCCAGCACCGACGAGGTCGTGCTGGCCGCCAGCGTCGACGGCTACGAGCAAGCCGAGCGGCTCCTGGTCGACGGCAGTGCCGACGCAGCGGTGGTCATCCCTCCTGGGTTTGGCGAGGCCATCCACCGCGGCCGGGCCGCGCAGGTGCAGGTCGTCGTCGACGGTGCGGATCCCCTGGCCGGCCGGGAAGTGATCAACTCCCTCACTGCCCAGTCGAGCGTCTTTGTCCTCGCCGCCGGCAGCCAGGCAGCCTCGGTCACCCTGGAGCCGGTGGAGGTGCGCACTCAGGCCTGGTACAATGCCGGCCTCGAGTCGCTGTTGAGCATGGTGCCCGGCTTGTTGTCCATCGTGCTGGTCATGCCGGTCCTCGCCCTCGCGCTGGCCTTGACGCGCGAAAAAGAGAGCGGCACGCTCGAGGGGTTGATGGCCACACCGGTTTCGGGGCTCGAATACCTGTCCGGCAAGCTCCTCGCCTACCTGGCCACCGGGCTGGTGAGCGCCGTCGTGGCCTGGCTGGTGGCCGTGCTCTGGTTCCAAGTACCCTTTCGGGGCAGCCTGGCCGTGTACCTGCTGCTGAGCGGTTCGTACTTTCTGGCCTGCATGGGCGCCTCGACGCTTATCGCCAACTTTGTCAGCAGCCAGCAGACGGCGATGTTTATCGTCCTCCTGATCTTTATCGTGCCGGGTTTCTTCCTGGCGGGGCTCATCAATCCTGTGAGCGCCAACTCCCTCATCCCGATGCTGACGTCCTATGCCCTGCCCGGCACCCACTTTGTCGAGATTAGCCGCACGGTGTTCCTCAAGGGCCTGGGGTTGGCCTATCTGGTCCAGCCGGCCCTCATCCTCCTCGGCATGGGGCTGGGAGCCCTGTTCCTGGCGCTCCTGACCTTTCGCAAAAGGATCGCGTGAGGCCATGCTCCTGCGCGTGGCCACCATGGTGGTCAAGGAGCTCGTGCAGTTCCGGCGCGACCGGATCCTGATGCTCTTTATCCTCTTGGTCCCCGTCCTGCAGCTGGTGCTCATGGCCCAAGCGGTCAGCAGGGTCATCGACGAGCAGGCAGTGGTCATCATGGACCTGGATCGCAGCCGTTGGAGCCGGCAGCTGGCCGTCAGCCTCGACAATGCCGAGGAACTGTCGGTGCGCTACTACGCCGAGGGCAATGACGACGTGCGCCGCCTGCTGGACGAGGGCCGGGTGGTGTTGGCGGTGGTCATCCCTGCCGGCTTTGGCGAGTCCCTCATCGAGCCCGGGGCGTCGGAACCCATCCAGCTCATTGCCGACGGCACGAGCGTGGTGGCCGCGGCCGCGACGATAGGTGCCGCCAGCGGCGTAGCCGGCCGGTTTTCGGCCGACGTCGCCCGGGGCTTGGGCCTGGTCGCGCCCGAGCTCGTCGACTTTCGGACCAGCATCCTCTTTAACCCGTCGCTCGACTTTCGCGACTATACCATCCCGGCACAGCTGGGCTTTATCATCTACCAGGTTACCCTGGCCGTCGCTTCCCTGGGCCTGGCGCGGGAGCGGGAGCTGGGTACGATGGAACAACTCATGGTGACGCCCATCCGGCGGCTGGAGCTGACCCTGGGCAAGGGGCTGCCGGCCATCGCCATCGGCACCCTGAACTTTGGCGTCATGTGGGCCGTCGGACGGGTGGTTTTTGGCGTGCCGATGAACGGTTCGCCGCTGCTGCTCACGGCCCTCACCGTGCTCTTTGTCACCGCCGTCGTGGGTTGGGGGCTGGTCATCTCTGCCGTCTCGCACACCCAGCAGCAGGCAATCCTGTTTGTCTTTATCCAGGCCATGGTCGAGATCACTCTGTCAGGCTTCCTGGTTCCGGTCAAGAACATGCCCGCCCTGCTGCAGTCTCTCTCCCTTTTCGTGCCACTGCGTCACTACCTGGAGATCATTCGCAGCCTCAGCCTCAAGGGCGCTGACCTGCAGACGCTGTGGCCGGAGGCTGTCGCCCTGGCTCTCATCAGCGTCGGGACATGGCTGCTGGCCCTGAACCGCATCTCGCGCTACACCGATTAGCCGCACGGGGCGAGAACGCAACGGCCGCCCGGCTGTCGTGCCAGCCGGGCGGCCGTGTTGTGTTTCGTTCGCTTTGCCCGCGGGCGAGGTTACTTCTCCTCGGCTTCCTTCTGGGCGTTGGCCACGATCTGGTCGGCCAGGTGCCCGGGCACGTTCTGGTAGCTGACAAACTCCATGCTGAACAGGCCACGTCCCTGGGTGATGGAACGCAGGTCGCTGACGTAGCGCTGCATCTCGGCCAGGGGCACCAGGGCAGTGACGATGCTCTTGCCCGCCGCCTGGTCCATGCCCAGGACCTGGGCGCGCCGGGTGTTCAGGTCGCTCAGCACGTCGCCCATGTACTCCTCGGGCACGGTGATGGTGTACTTGTACAGGGGCTCCAGGAGCACCGGCCCGGCCGACTTGAAGGCCAGCTTGAACACCTCGCGGCCCGCAATCTGGAAGGCAATGTCCTTCGAGTCGACGGGGTGTTCCTTGCCATCGTACACCGCGGCCTTGACGTCGACCACCGGGTAGCCGGCGATGACGCCCTGCTCCAGGACCGACTTGATGCCCTTTTCGATGGAGGGGCCAAAGGTCTTCGAGACGTTCATGCCCACCACTTCCCAGGCGAACTCGAAGCCGGTGTCGCGCTCCCTGGGCTCGACGCGCATGTGCACTTCGGCGAACTGCCCGGCGCCGCCCGTCTGCTTCTTGTGGCGGTACTGGGCGCCCGACGGCTTGGTGATGGTCTCCAGGTAAGGCACGCGCGGCACAGCGGTCTCCAGCCCGAGGCTGAACGTCTCTTCCATGCGCCGCATCGCCACGTTGATGTGCGTGTCGCCCATGCCCGAGACGATCGTCTCGTGGGTGCTGGTCTCCTGCCGCCAGGTCAGGGTTGGGTCCTGCTCATTCAAGCGCGTCAGGGTGGGGCTGATCTTGGCCGCGTCGGCCTTGGTCTTCGGTGTGACGGCGACGGAGTAGAGCGCGTCGGGATACTGGGCCCGGGGCAGCTCCAGGGGCAGGCCGCGGTCGCAGAGGGTGTCGCCCGTCTGCGTCTCGCTCAGGCGCGCCACGGCGCCAATATCGCCCGCCGGGACCCGGGGGGTCGGGATCTGCTCCTTGCCGCGCAGGACATAGATCTGGCCGATCCGTTCCTCTTCGCGGACGCGGCTGTTAAAGACGCGCGAGTCCGATTCGACGGTGCCCGAGTAAACTCGGAAATAGGAGAGCTTGCCCACGTAAGGATCGGCGACGGTCTTGAAGGCCAGGACCGCCAGCTCGCCCCCCGCGTCGCCGGCCAGCTCCACGTCCTCGTTCGTGGCCAGGTTCTTGGCGGGGTACGGGCCGGCTTCCAGGGGCGAGGGCAAGAGCTCGACGATAGAGCTCATGAGCGCCTGCACGCCGATGTTCATCGCCGCCGAGCCGCACAGGACGGCCACGATGTCGCCGCGCTTGATGCGCGCCTTGAGGCCGCGCAGGATCTCTTCGTCCGTAAGCGCTTCGCTCTCAAAGTACTTTTCCATGAGGACGTCTTCGCCCTCAGCCGCGGCCTCCAACAGGACCATGCGCGCTTCCTCGACGGCGTCGGCCATGTTGGCGGGGATGTCGGCCTCCGTACCCTTGTCCCCCAGGTGCGCCTTCTGCTTCAGCAGGTCTACCACGCCCTGGAAATCTGCCTGGCTGCCGATGGGCAGCTGAATCGGCACGGCCGGCAGGTGAAAGCTCGCCGCAATGTCGTCGACGACGCGCTGGAAGTTGGCGTTCTCGCGCTCCATCTTGTTGACAAACGCCAGGCGGGCGAGGTTCTGCTCGTCGGCATAGTACCACACCTGCTCGGTGCCCACCTCCACGCCACCAACAGAGTCGATCACCACCACGGCGGCGTCGGCAATGCGCGTCGCCCCGACCACCTCGCCCACAAAGTCCATGTAGCCCGGCGTATCAATGGCGTTCAGCTTGTGATCTTGCCACTCGCATGGGATGAGCGACGCGTTGATGGACATCCTGCGGCGGCGCTCTTCGTCCTCCCAATCAGCAACAGAAGTCCCCTCGTCCACGCGGCCCAGGCGATTGACCGCGCCAGAATCGTACAACATCGCCTCGGCCAGCGATGTCTTGCCCGCGCCGCCGTGGCCCAACAGGGCGACGTTGCGCAAGTTGTCACTCTTGTAGATCTTCATCCACTTCCTCCATCGTCGGTACTGGTGCCGTGGTCGTCGTTCCGGCACGGTATTGTACGGCATATCAAGCAATCTGTCAAAGCGAAACCGGACTGAGGGACCCGAGGCCATGCCCCAACCGTCCCGACTTGACTTCCCACCTGAGGACGACTATAATACAGCCCTGGAACAGGGTTAGAGATGTTGCGTTCTCGTCTGCTCATTCCTAAAGTGAGGCCCGATGCTCGATAGCCCCCAGCGACGCAGGCGACGCCCGCCCAGGACGGGCATCGATCGCTGGAGCGTCCTCCGTGCCGTTGTCCTGGGGATCCTCCTCGCTGCGGCCATCAGCGGCGTGCTGCTCGTCGACTTCTTGCCGTCGCAGCGGGTCATCCTCGAGGCCGGCGACGTCAGCCGCACCGAGATTTTGGCGCCCTACGATCTGACATATGAAAGCGCCATCCGCAGCAGGCAGGCCCAGGACACCGGGGCAACCTCCGTGGCCGACGTCTATGACCAGCCGGACCCGTCCGTGGCCCGCCAGCAAGAGACGCGCGCCAGGCAGATCCTGGACTATATCAGCACCGTGCGGGAGGATCCTTACGCCTCGGGCGTGCAGCAGGTGAGCTGGGTAGCGGCCATCCCCGACCTCGACCTGCCGGCCGGCGTCATCACCCAGGCCATGACCCTGGAGGACGAGGCCTGGCAAGAAACCCGCGACGAGACGGTGCGCGTCCTCGCGCGTGCCATGCAGGGCGAGATCCGCGATGACCGGCTGGCCGCCGTGCGGCGCACGCTGCCCACGCTCATCAGCCACAACCTGAGCGCCGAGCAGACGGCCGTGGTGGAAAACATCGCCGGAGGCCTGGTAACGGCCAACGCCTTCTACAACGCCGCCCGCACCGAGGAGCTGCGCCAGCAGGCGCGCGACAGCACGGCCCCGGTGCAGTGGACCATCCGCCAGGGGGAGGCTATCGTGCGCCAGGGGAGCCTGGTGCGGCCTCTCGACATCGAAGCCCTCGACGCCTACGGCCTGCGCCAGCAGTCGCTGAGCTGGCCGGCCGTCGCCAGCGCCATCCTCCTTGCCCTGCTGACCACCAGCCTGCTGGAGATGTTTGTCTTCCGGCTGCAGCCCAACCTGTGGCAGCGCTGGCGCACCGCGAGCGTGGCCTTCTTGTTGGTCGCCGTGTTTGTCGTCGGCGGCAAGCTGATGCTGCCCCTGAGCGATGGCGTCGCCCCCTACCTGTACCCTCTGCCGGCCCTGTCCATGCTCCTGACCATCCTCTTTGGGCCCGGCCTCGGGGTTGCCGTCGGCGTGGTTACCGGGCTCATCGGCACCTACATGGCCGGCGGCTCGCTGGAGCTGACCATCTATCTCCTGGCCGGCACCCTGATGGGCGCCCTGGCCCTCGGCCAGGCCGAGCGCCTGAAGGCCTTCCTGCGCGCCGGCCTGGCCGTTGCCCTGACCAACGCCGCGGTGATCTTTGCCTTTGGGCTCCTGGCGCCCCAGCCCGACCTGTTGCGGACCTCGGTTTATGCCCTGGTCGGCGTCGTTATGGGCGGCCTGGCGGCGAGCCTCACGCTCGCCGCCTTTTTTGGCCTCAGCACCTTCCTGGACGTCATCACTCCCTTCCAGTTGATGGAGCTCTCACGCCCGACGCATCCCCTGTTCCGCCAGCTGCTGCTCAATGCGCCCGGCACGTACCACCACACCCTCCTCGTGGCCAACATGGCCGAAGAGGCGGCGGAGCGAATCGGGGCCGACGGTCTCCTGGCCCGGGTCGGAACCTACTACCACGACATCGGCAAGACGGCGCGGCCCTACTTTTTCATCGAGAACCGGCCGGGCAACGTCAATCCCCACGAGCGTCTGGACGCGCGCACCAGCGCCCAGATCATCCTCAGCCACGTCACGGACGGCATGGAGCTGGCCCGGAAGCATCGCTTGCCGGCCGCTGTGCGGGCGTTCATCACCGAGCACCACGGCACCGGCGTTGCCCTGGCCTTCTACCGCATGGCGCTCAAGGAGGCCGGCGACAGCGGCGAGAGCGTCCGCAAAGAGGACTTTGCCTATGCGGGGCCCAAGCCCCAATCGCGAGAGACGGCAATCCTCATGTTAGCCGACGGCAGCGAAGCCCGGGTACGCAGCGCCGAGCCGGCATCTGTGGAAGACATCGAGCGCATCATCGCCGAGACGATCAAAAACAGGCTCGACGAGGGGCAGTTGGACGAGTCGGACCTGACCTTGCGCGACCTGAAAGAGATCCAGGAAGCCTTTGTTAGCGTCCTGAAGGGCGTGTTCCATCCCCGCGTCAAGTACCCGCAGCCCGTGAACGTCATGGGCAGCGATGGCCGGGAAACAACCGTCTAGAGTCCCTTCTGGAGCACGGGCCGGCCGGCAGACGAGCAGAGCCTGGCAGGCAAGCATCCGAACCTAGAGAGAGGTACATCCATGGCAAAAGAGACCATCGTCGAGATCCAGGTCGCCCCGATGTTTGACGGGCTGGTGCAAGAGAAGCGCTTGGAGCGGGCCGTGAGGGCCGCCCTCGAGCACGAGGACCGGCGCGGGGAAGTGACGGTCGTCATCACCGACGACGAGGGCATCCAGGAGCTGAACCGCGACTTTATGGGCGAGGACCAGCCGACCGACGTCCTGTCCTTTCCCGCCCAGGAGGACGGCGGGCCTTTTATCGCTGCACCCGGGAGTGACGCCTACCTGGGCGACGTGGTAATCTCTTATACCCAGGCTGCGGCCCAGGCTTTGGAGCAGGAGCACCCCATCGAGCGCGAGCTCGACCTCCTCGTGGTCCACGGCGTCTTGCACCTGCTGGGCTACGACCACGCCGAGCGCGAAGAGCGGGACGAGATGTGGGTCCGCCAGGACGAGATCCTGGCCGGCCTGTAGAAAGAGCGACTGAAGTCGCCACTACATGATCGCGTTCCGCGCATGTAGTGACGACTTTAGTCGGGCTCAGCCCGATTCACGGGCCCTGCATCACCTGCCAGACGAAAATAGCCGCCATCACCAGGCCGATGGCTACCTGGAAGACGGTGTTGATGATCCAACCCACCGCCCAGCCGCCGCCCGCTTTGAGCGCCTTGCGCCAGTCCTTCGCGTGCAGGATCTCCACGGCCAGGACCCCGCCCAGCGCACCCAGGATCGCCCCTGGCAGGGAAAAGACAAGCAGCCCCACAAAGCCGCCGAGCATGCCGCCCACGACGCTCCAGCCGCTGGCCCCGCCCAGGCGGGCCCCGACGCTCGTCGCGAACCAATCGGCCGCGGTGGCTGCGGCCGTCAGCAGGCCGAGGACGACGAGGGTCGGCCAGCCCACGGCCTGGAACCGCTCCATAATGGCGTAAACGAGCGCGCCGGCAAAGATGAGGATCGTCCCCGGAATGCCCGGCACGACGGTGCCGATCAGCCCGACGACGACGAGCACGATCGCCGCCATCAAAGCCAGTACGCTGCCAACATCCTCCATACCCACACCCCAGCCGTCAACCCCTGTGGCGCAGCACCGAGAGGATAAGCCCCAGGGTGATGAGGACCGACAGGCCAAAGCCGCCAAAAATCAGGAGCGTCGCGCCCGCCTGCCACTCCGGAAAGACGGCATCCAACTGCGGGATCAGCAGCGCCGGGCCGATGACAAAGGCCACCGCCAGCAGGGCCAGCGCCAGGCGGTCGGCCGCGGCCGTCACCCGCCGCACCGGCTCGTCCAGGCCCTTCAGCTCCATGCCAACGTTGCCCTCGCCCGACTCGAACTGCTCCAGCATGCGCTGCAGCTGCCTGGGGAGCATCATGACCGCCTGCGATGACTCGCGCATCTGTTCCGCCAGGTCTTTCAGGCGGGCCACCGGCGACTCGAGCTCGATGAGGACCTCGCGCACGTAAGGCTCGACCTCCTGGAAGATGTTCAGGTCGGGGTCGAGCTGCAGGCCGATGCCCTCCATCATGGCAATGGTCTTGAACACCAGCACCAGGTCGCTGGGCATCACCAGCCGGTTGGCAAAGGCCAGGCCCATGAGGTCCTCGAAAAACGAGTGGGCGTGGATCTTTTCCAGGTCAAGCCCGTAATAGCGCATGCGCAAGTGGTCCAGGTCCCGGGTCAGCTTGCGCATGTCGGCGGCATGCGTGGCGATGCCCAGGTCCGACATGGCCCCCGCCA
>JBFYTF010000255.1:0-14392 GCA_041300865.1 Anaerolineae bacterium | reverse complement strand
AGGCGTACATGTCGCCTACGTTTTCGTCGTACACGCTGGCATCCCACGTCAGCCAGGTGGCCTCGCTCTCCGCGTAGCGCATCACCTGCTGGTCCAGGGGAGCGGCATCGGGGGGAAGCTCCACGCCGGCCCGGTTGACAACCCTGGCCGTCTCCGGGGCCGCCGTTGGCTCAGCGACAGCCGACTCTTCGGTTGGCTCAGCGACGGCTGGCTCCTCGGTTGCCGCTGGTGCGGGCCCGCAGCCCACCAGCACCAAGATGACCAGCCAGATCACGAGCGGTGCAAACTTGCCCTTCATTGTGGTCCCTCCTCCTCGTTTCTCTCAAAGGCTTTTCAATGGGCAAAGCTCAATGGCCACCAGGCTCTCCAGGCCGTGGCTCGAGCCAGAGTTGTCCCGTTTCTGGAAGCCGGCCCTCCTTTCTTGGCCTTCCGCAGCGCTACCTCTTGGCCTGGACCATCTGCGGGTCCAATGCGTCGCGCAGGCCATCGCCCATGAGCGTGAAACCCAACATCGTGAGGGCGATCATCAGTGCCGGGAAAAAGGCCAGGTGCCAGTAGTAGGTCATGTTGGTGATGCCGTCACGCCCGATCATCTGTCCCCAACTGGGCATGGGGGGGTTGATGCCTACCCCCAGGAAGCTGAGGGATGCCTCGGCAAAGATCGCCACGGGGATGCCCAACGTCAGGGCAACGATGATGGGTGCCAGGGCGTTGGGCAACAGGTGGTAGCGGATAATGCGCCAGCCACTCGCGCCGATCATGCGCGAGGCTTCCACGAACTCTTTTTCCCGCAACGTGAGAAACTGGGCCCGGGTTAGCCGGCAAACGCTGATCCAGGTGGTGACAGCGATAGCCAGCATCACGTTCCAGAACCCGGCCCCCAGGCGCGCCATGATCAGGTAGGCAAAGAGGAGCGTGGGCAGCGCGGACATGATGTCGACCAGGCGCATAATGAAATAATCGACCCGGCCTCCCTTCCAGCCGGCGATGGCCCCCAGCGGGATGCCGATGCCAAAGGCGACGAGCTGGGCCAGGATGGCGATGGCCAGCGAAACGCGTGCCCCGTGGATGATGCGGCTCCACAGATCCCGGCCGTTGAGGTCTGTGCCCATCCAGTACTCGCTGCTGGGAAAGGACCCGACCGGCCCGAAAAAGATCTTGTCGTAGGCTGTACGGGCAATGACCGGCTGCGGTTCGCGGCCCAGGGGCAGCGCGATGAGGGCATTGTCGGCAAAGACGCCCCCGAAGAGCAGGAGGATGACGAGCGCCAGGCCAACCATCGCCAGCTTGTTGCGTACAAAGCGGCGGGCGGCGTCGCGATAAATGCCCCGCTCCTGGCTGCGCAGCCCGTAGATGCGGGTGATGCTCTCGTCCTCTGCTTCGGCTGCCCGCGAGGCGGGAACACGTGTGGCCATGGCCGCTCCCCGCTAATTGTAGTGAATGCGCGGATCGGCCGCGACGTAGAGAATGTCCGAGATGAGGTAGGTGATGGCGATGAGCACTGCCCACAGCATTGTCAGGCCGATGATGACCGGATAGTCGCGGTCGACGGTGCTGGTGACCCAGAACTTGCCCAGCCCGGGCACGCGAAAGATGGCCTCGATAAAGATCGAGCCGGTGATCAGGTCGGGAATCAGCGGGCCAAAGACGGTGATGAGCGGGATAAGCGCGTTGCGCATGATGTGCCGGCCCAGGACGGTCCGCTCGTGAAGCCCTTTGGCGCGCGCCGTGCGCACATAGTCAGCATGCATGACTTCGATGACCGCGGCCCGCGTGTAGCGGGCAATGGTCGCAATGGGCGCCAGGCAGTAGGCCAGCACGGGCATGATCCAGGTCTTCGGTCCCTCCCAGCCGCCCGTCGGCAGCCACTGGAGGGCCAGGGAAAAGATGAGGATAAACAGAATGCCCCACACAAAGTGCGGTGTGACAAAGCCGACGACCGAAACCAGGGTGGCCACGTAGTCGACCCAGGTGTTTTGCCTGAGGGCCGCGACCAGCCCCAGCGGGATGCCGACCCCGAAGGCGATGACGATGGCCATGAGGCCGAGATGGGCCGTCGTCGGCCAGGTGCGGGCGATGAGGTCCAGGACCGACTCGTCGGGGTGTTCGAAGGACATGCCAAAGTCGAGGCGTAGGACACCGCGCAGCCAGATCAGGTACTGCTGCCAGACCGGCTTGTCCAGCCCGTAGCGCGCCTCCAGGGCCGCAATCTGCACTTGCGAAAAGGGTCGCTGGCCCTGCTTCCAGGGCGTGCCCGGTACTTCGTGCATGATGGTAAAGGTGAACATCGAGAGGATCAACAGGACCGGGATCAGGCCCAGCAGTCGCATCAGAATGAAACGGCCCACGGTCGCTTTCCCTCCCCTCTCACGCGTGCAAGCTCGGTTCCCGGCAATCGACGCCCGCCTGGGACGGATCGGCGCTCTGACGAACAGGCAGATTCCTTACCTGTGATGTCTTGGACTGGTGGCTCATTCTACCCCAGGATGTGCGGATTGTCAACTCGGGCTCGAAACCCCTTGGAGACCTGCATGACGGGGGTTGCCACCCACCATGAACGGTAGTATAATCCCATGCGCAGTCACTCAAATGGCAAAAAGGAGAGCCTCATGAAAGTCCTGGTGCTGGGCAGCGGCCTGATGGGACCGGCGGCTGCATTCAACGCGATGGTTGACGCGGAGGTATCCCGGGTGACCCTGGCCGACCTGAGCCAGGCGCAGCTAGACGCTGCCAGCCGTAAGCTGCTCCCTTTGCGTGGCGGAGAAAAGCTGGCGGTGGTGGCGCTTGATCTGAACGACCAGGCGGCGGCCACGCAGCTGGCCGCCGGCCACGACGCGGTCGTGGCGGCGCTGCCGAAGGGGGCCATCCCCCTGGGCATCCGGGCAGTAACGGCCGCGGGCGTGCCTCTGGTAGATCTGAGCTGGCCTCCTGATTCCGATCTCCCAGAACTGCGCCAGTGCGTGGCAGCTGCGGCGTCGCTGGTCATCCTGGGCTGTGGGGTGGAGCCCGGCCTGACCGAGATCATGGCCCGCTACCTGGCCGAAAAGCTGGACCACCTGGAGGAACTGCACATCCAGTGTGGTGGCATTCCGGAAGATCCGGTGCCGCCCCTGGGCTACAAGATCGTCTTTGGCGGGCAGCAGATGCCGCTCCGCGACACCGATGCCCGCTTCGTCGAAGACGGCCAGCTCAAGGCCGTGCCCCGCTATTCCGGGGTCGAGACCGTGCAGTTCACCGGGGTGGGCGAGTGCGAAGCCTGGCACGAGGGCTTTATGCCCTGGCTGCTGGACCTGGAGGCCCTCAGGGGGCTAAAAGCGGGCACGCAAAAGACTGTGCGCTGGCCCGGCTATGCCGAGAAGGTGACCCTGCTGCGGGACTTGGGGCTGCTCAGCCTGGAGCCGGTGGAGGTCGACGGCGCCCGGGTGATACCCAAAAAGCTGCTGGACGTCGTCCTTTATCCGAAGGTGCGGCTGGAAGAGGGAGAGCGAGACATCACCTGCTTCCGCATCGTGGCGGTGGGCCAACAGGATGGTCACCGGCAGGTCTACGACATCGAGATGGTGGACCGCTACGACGACGAGCTGGGCTTTACCTCCATGGCGCGCACGACCGCTTTCACCGGGGCCATCGTCGCCCGCATGGCGGCCCGCGGCGACATCCGTGGGCAGGGGATCCACACGCCGGAGCAGTTCGTCTCCGGTCACCTGTTTGACCGCTTGGTGGACGAGCTGGCAGAAGCCGGCGTCCACTTTTCCATGACAAGCCGCAGCGTCGAGATCCTCGACTGACGCCGGCCCTCGGCACTGGGGGTTGTGCCGGCCCCGCGAACCCGGGGCCGGCTCAACCCCCTTCTAATGCCGGGCCGTGGCCCGCATCAGGCCCACAGCGGACGGGGATCAGGCCCGCCGGAAGGGCCCTCGCCTCGAATCCGCACCGCTCAGCACTCAATCCAGGCTGATGTGCGTCGAAACCGTCCCGGCCCGCTCGTGACGCGCGACAACCGCGATCTGGCTGCCCTGTGGCGCGCGCACGACCCACTCGACTTTGGCCCGGTCCTCGGTCGGGTCCCAGGGGCTAAAGGCCACGGGCGCGGGAGGCTTGTAGGCCTGGCCCTCCAACTGGCCTAGCTCAACCCGCGGCTCACCCGTCTCCAGGGCCGCGCCCTCGGGCAGCTCGATCTCGCACACCAGGCCGCGCACCAGCTTTTTCTCCATCGCCTTCTTGGTCACGTAGCTGGGCAGCCAACCGCTGTTCTGCACCACCACGCGCACGCGATAGGTGTCGGGTCCGAGGCGCCGGGCGCTGGCTTCGTACAACGTGAGGCGCGGCGAGATGAGCAAGTGCCAGACCAACCACCCGGCAAAGGGCGCGATCTCGGCCTCCAGGAACTGGGGTGGTGGGTTGCGAAAGGCATAGTGCATATCCCACCCGCCTAGCTCCACGGGGCCGAGATCGGGATGCTCAAACGGGTACCAGTTAACGTAGCCCTTTCCGTCCAGGGCCTGGTCGCTCCAGGCCAGCATCTTCAGGTCATCCTCGAAGTCGTGTTCCCGGTACCAGTCGATGTACTTGTACTTCTCAATGCCCGCCTGGCGTTGTGGGCTCCAGATCTCGACCGTCCAGGCAAAGATACCCAGGTGGTCGTACAGCCAGTCATCAAAGCCCCCGGTCGTCACCTCACCCGGATGGTAGAGAAAGTCGTGGTAGACCGAGATGGCCGGGTAGCCGGTCATCTCTGTACCCCTGGCGCCGATGGCCTGGTACGTCCACAGGTCCTCGGCCGGCATTTCCTTGTCGTCGCGGCCGGCGTAGGGCCGCAGCAGGACGCCGCTCCAGGTGTGAAAGGCGATGCCGCCGGTGATGTTCGGGTGAGCGGTGATAAAGTGGGCCAGGGCACGCGCTTCGGGCTCGGACGTGGGATAGGGTCCGGCGCCCTCCTGCTGGTACTCCTGCCGCCAGTCGACGGGAAAGTTGCGGTTCAGATCCAGTCCTTCCTTGTTGGGCTGCAGGCGGATGGTCACGCCGTCATAGTTCTCTACGCGTCCCTCTGGCAGCAGGCGATAGTACTCGCCACCCGTTTCGGTGGGAGCGCGACGCACCAGGAGGCGCGGTTCCTGCGGTGAGGGCTTCCAGGGGCCGTTGGGATCGGGCACCCTCATCATCAGGATGCGACCGTCGCCGTCCAGGTCCTCACGGATCAGGCCGCCCAGCGGCTCTTCGTCATAGGGATAGGGACGCGTGCTGGAGCGGACGATTTTGGGCCGGTCGGCGAGGGCCAGCTCAGCACCGTCGGGATTGACGCGGGGGCAGACGTAGAAGGCCCGGGTGTCGAGACAGCGGGTGACATCCGGATCGCGGCCGTAAGCCGTGACGAGGTGCCAGATCAGGTACAGGCAGGCGCTCGAGGGTGAGATCTCGCTGGCATGGATGTTGCCGTCAACCCACAGGGCCGGCTTCTGCCGGTCGTCTCCTGTATCGAGATTGGTGATGGTCGCCAGCCAGATGTCGCGGCCTTCGTAGCTCTTGCCGATGCTCTGCAAGCGCATCAGCTGTGGATACTCAGCACTCAGGCCCTTGAGGATCTCGACCAGGGCGTCGTAACGATAATAGGTGTCAAAGCGAATGTCCATCGTTCTCTCCCAATAGAGTGTACTGCCCGAGCAGCCACGGTCTGCGCTTCGCACAGGGATTATACCCCACTCCCGGGCGGGCAGCAAGCACGTTCCGTTTGCGAGCACATTTGACAGTTTCGGGTAGTTGCGGTATCTTACCGTTGAGCCGGTAAGAATGTGAGGATGAACTTGCAATACATGCCGAAAGCGCGGTGGCTGGTCCTGATTTTGCCACTGCTTGTCCTCTTCCTGAGCGCCATGCATCGGCAGCCGTCGAACGCCGTGGACTTGATGGCAGGCAACCAGGCGGGTGTTCAGGCCGGTGTGTCGGTCCTTGGCACGCCCGCTCCGACGAGCACTGCAACGCCCCTGCCCACTGCGACGGCCAGCCCCACACCCACAGCCACCCACACGGCCACGCCCAGCCCGTCGGCCACGGCAACGGCCACGCTTACGGCCACGCCCACCGCGACCTTCACGCCCACCGCTGCGCCCACGGCGACACACACGCCAACCCCCGTGCTACCCACGCCCGACGGGCTGTTGCGCCGAGCACGGGTCCCGATTCTGATGTACCATCACATTCAGAACGCGCCGCCCGGTTCCAATGCGGTGCGCCGCGACCTCTCGGTCTCGCCCCAGGATTTCGAAGCGCAGCTTCGCTACCTCCAGCAGCAAGGCTACCATACAGTGGGCCTTCACGACGTGGTGCTGCACCTGACCGTCGGCCAGCCGCTGCCGGATCGCCCCATCGTCCTGACCTTTGACGACGGCTATGCGGACGCCTATACCCAGGCGTTCCCGCTGCTGCAGCGCTTTGGCTTTACTGCGACCTTTTTCCTGACCACGGCACCCATCGATGCCAACGATCCCGCCTTCCTCTCCTGGGACAGCGTGGTCGAGATGCACGCGGCAGGCATGGACCTGGAGGCTCACAGCTACGATCACTCAGATCTGCGCAGCCGCGGATTCCAGTTCCTTGTCTTCCAAACCCTGGGGCCCAAAGAGGCCATCGAGGCGCGCACAGGCGAGAAGGTCCGCTTCTTTGCCTATCCCTCGGGCCGCTACGATGACTATGTCGTCGACGTCCTACGCTCGGCCAACTACTGGGGAGCAGTGGCGACCGAGCAGGGAGCCACGCACACAAGTGACGGCCTCTTTGCTCTGCGCCGGGTCCGGGTTTCTGGCGGCGATGCCCTCAGCGACTTTGTGCACAAGCTGAACCTCGACTGGTAAGGCCGGCTCCATGTATTTTGATGCCTTGACCATGGCCTGCGTGGCCGACGAGCTGCGCGCGTCACTCCTCGGCGGCCGGGTGCAGCGGGTGCTGTTGCCCGACGACCTCTCGTTGGGGCTCGAGATCTACGGGCACGGTGCGCGCCACTACCTGGCGGCCTCGGCCCACGCGGAACTGGGCCGCCTGCTGCTCTCCTCCGAAAAGCTTCGCCGCGGTGTAGAACGTGAGTCGGGGATGCTTCTCCTGTTGCGCAAGTACGTCCGTGGCGCCATCCTGTCGGCTATTGAGCAACCACCCTTTGAGCGCGTGCTGCGCCTCGGGTTCGACCATCCAGAGTGGGGCACGACCGACCTTATGGCCGAGATCATGGGCCGGCACTCCAACCTGATCCTGGTGGACGCCGGCGGCCGGGTGCTGGACGCCGTCAAACACGTGAGCCCCGACATGAGCCCTGTGCGGCCGGTGCAGCCCAACCGGCCCTACACGCCGCCCCCGGCCCAGTCCAAGCTTCCGGCGCCGGAGCTGACCGAAGAGCGCCTCGCTGCCATTCTGGCCGCGCACGAACCGGACACGCAGGTGTGGCAGGCCCTGGTGAGGGGCGTGCAAGGCATGAGCCCTCTGCTGGCGCGTGAGATCAGCTATCGAGCCCTGGGCCACGGCCGCATCGCGGCCGGCGCCGTGGAGCGCCTGGCACCCCTGCTCGCGGTGACCGCCGAGCTCCTGGCTCCGCTTGCAGACGGCAAGTGGCAGCCCAGCCTGGCGTATGACGGCGACGAGCCGGTTGCCTACGCGCCGTACCTGCTCCGCCACCGGGGCACACCTCGGCCGGTTGCCTCCATGAGCCAGGCTATTGAGCTTTACACCGCCGCCGCGGCCAGTGCCGACCCCTACGCCGGGGCCAAGCGGCCGGTTCGTGAGGCCATCGCCATGGCCCGCGGCCGGTTGGTGCGCCGCCGGGAGGCGCTGGAACGGTCGCGCGCCGAAGCTGGGGAAGCCGGCGAGTGGCGGCAGTGGGGCGAGTGGATCCTGGCCTATGCTCACACCATCACGCCGGGACAGGCGGAACTGCTGGCCGAGACCGGCGAGTCCGAGACGCTGCGTATTCCTCTGGATCCGGACCTCTCACCCGCGGACAATGCCCAGGCGTGTTTTGCCCGCTACCGCAAAGCGCAGCGGGCGGCCGCGGGTGTCGCCGAGCGCCTCGAAGAGGTCGACTTCGGGCTGCGGGACCTTGAGCAACTGGAGACGGATCTGGAGCTCGCCGCCAGCCGGCCGGAAGTGGATGAGGTCCGTGCCGCCCTCGAGGAAGCCGGGCACGTTCGCGTCAGGAGGAAGCGGGACCGGAAGGTGACCAAGAGCCAGCCGTTGGCACTGCCGTCGCCCGACGGGCTTACCATCCTGGTGGGGCGCAACAGCCGGCAGAACGACGACCTGACCTTTCGCCGGGCAAGCAGTGCCGACTGGTGGTTCCACGCGCGTGGCGTGCCAGGGTCACACGTCATCGTCCGTGGCGCCGGGCAAGAGGTGCCGCGGGCAACGGTCCGCCGCGCGGCCGAGCTGGCTGCCTACTTTTCCCGGGCGCGGCAGGACGTCTCCGTCGTCGTGGACTATACTCAGCGAAGCCACGTGCGGCGCATTCCCAAGGCCGCGCCGGGCCTCGTGCACTACAACGAGGAGCGGAGCATCCGGGTCACACCCCTGGGCCCCGATGCTGCCGAGCTGGGTGCCTCCTCCCGAACACCGGGCCAGGCCGGGCCCTAGCCGGCCGGCTTGCGGGCAATGGCAATGACCGACGTCCCGGCCGGCAGGCTAACCCAGCGCAGTATCTGCGACTCGGTCCACGTGACACCCTTCAGGACGGCGTTGACCAGGGGAGGTGCCGGCTCCATCTCAACCTGGTACGACTCCTCGTCGAAATGGGGCGAGTGAAGCTCGGGCTCCTGCTTGGCCCCGCGCCGCAGAAGGATGAGGCCGGCGGCTGCCGGAAACAGGACGAAATTGTTGTACGTGGCGCGCACCACGCGAAAGCCCACGCTCTGCAGCTTTTCCCTTAGCTCTCGTGTCGTGTAGCGACGCTGGTGGGCGTTCAGCACGTCGTTGTGGCTCCATAGCCACATGAAGGCCGGCACGGTGACGACGAGCGTACCGCCCGGGGCAGTAACCCGGTACGCTTCGCGCAGCACCGCCTGATCGTCCTTGCAGTGTTCCACGGTGTCCAGCAGAGCCACCAGATCAAAGGTATCATCCTCCAGGGGCAGAGCTTCACCCCCGGCTTCCCTGACGTCATAACCCCGCTCCCGGGCGACGACCAGCGGACGGGGGTTGTTGTCGACGCCGGTTACGGCTCCGTAGCGGCCCAGGTGGTGGAACATGTTTCCGGCGCCACAGCCAATGTCCAACACCCGCTGTTGCCCATCACGGGGTACGATCCGGTCGAGCATGTTCAGCAGCGACCAGGTGCGCCCGGCAAACCACCAATGGTTGTCTTCTTCGATTCGGGCTTGTTGTGTCACAAAATACGCTCCAGTTTGGGTACGATCGTGCGCCAGTCGTATCGCGAGCTGGCAAAGCGCAGGGCGGCGCGGCCCAAGTGCTCACGGAGCTCAGGCTGGCGGACCACCCGCAGCACCGCCGCAGCAAACTCGGACGGATCATCGGCGATGAGCAGCTCTTGACCGTCTACCACCTCAAAGCCCTCGCAGCCCAGCGTGGTCGAGACGATGGCCTTGCCCATGGCCATGGCCTCCAGGACCTTGAGCCGGGTGCCCCCGCCGATGCGCAGGGGCACCACGTAGGCAGCCGCAGCGGCGATGTAGGGCCGTACGTCTTCCACCCAGCCCGTCACCTCTACCCCGGGCTCCGCCGACAGGGGCGCCAGGCGGGCGTGAGGCTTCTGGCCCACGATCCAAAAGCGGACCTTGGGCGCTTCGCGGCGGATCAAGGGCAGCACCTCGTGCGCAAACCACAGGGCGGCATCCACGTTTGGCCGGAAGTCCATTTTGCCGGTCAGGACCAGGTCATCAGGCTCCGGCCCCGGCCGTTCCGTAAGGGGCGGGGCAGGTGACCTATAAAAGTCCACGTCCACCCCGTTGGGCACGACAACAGGATCGAGGCCGGGCACGAGCGCCCGCAGGGCAGCGGCATCGGCCTCGGATACGGCAACCACCCGGTCGGCGGCCAGGCACGCCCGGCGCTCATAGCGCCGCAGGCGTTGCCACTGGATCAAGGAGTACACGGCGCCGGCCAGGCGCCGGCCTCTGCCCATCGCTCCCGGCGCGCCGGGGCGATCCAGCTCGTCGTGGCCGCTGACCCGCGGCCAGAGCTGGCGAGCGTCGGTCTCGCAGGCGCGCTGCTGCAGAACGTACTCGGCGTTGTGGTCGTCCAGGATGAGGCATGGGCGCCGCCGGCCACCCTTGAGCCGCGCCGCCTGGAAAAGGTATTCGCCCAACTCGATGCCCTCCACCTCGACCACGTCCGGGTCCTCGCGCTCGAGCAAGGCGCCGAGGGCAGTGCGAAACTCGGCCGAGGGCAGGCGCTGGGCCAGGTCGGGCCGGCGGGAAAAGAGGAGGCCGGCCAGCCGCTGCCGTGCCGCGCGCTGTGGGGTCGGCACGACCTGCACGCTGCGGCATAGCTCTGTCAGGGGCGTGCCCTGGCTTTTCTCCGGGTCGCCGAACGACAGGAGATGCACCTCGTGCCGCCGCGCCAGGCCGGCGATCAGGTTATAGTTGCGGATGGTTGTTCCCTGGTGGGCAGGATACGGAAACTGGGGTGTCAGGATCAGAACCCTGGCGGCCTCGTTGCGCGTCATGGCCTTTGTCTATTCTTTGTTGACCTGGCGGTAGATCTCTTTCGTCTCCCGGGCGGCACGCTCCCAGGAGAAGCGCTGCGCCTGGCGCAGGCCATTGGCACGCATCTCTTCCCGGAGCTGGTCGTCGTTAAGCACGCGCCAGATAGACACCGTCAGCTCGTCCACGTCGTGAGGATCGATGAGCAGCCCGGCGTCGCCCACCACCTCTGGCAGAGAGGCGACGTTCGAGACCACCACGGGCAGGCCGCAGGCCATGGCCTCGAGAGGCGGCAGTCCAAAGCCCTCGTAAAAGGCGGGATGGGCAAGAAGCTCGGCGGCATTGTAGAGATGGAGCAGTTCCTCGCTTGACACCCGCCCCACAAAGTGTACCCGCTCGTCCAGCTTGAGCTCCTCGACGGAGGCAAATGCATCTTCAAAGAGCCAGCCCTTGCCGCCGGCCAGGATGAGGTGGACGTCCTCCTTGTAGCATTCCTGAAGTTGCCACATCGCCCGCATCAGGGTAGGCACGTTCTTGCGCGGCTCGATGGTGCTGACGAAAAGCACAAAGGGCGCGTCCACTCCATAGCGAACCCGCACCTCCTCCACGGCCTCCTGCCGGCCGATGGGACGAAAGATCGGGTTGGCGGCTTCATGGACGACAGTGATCTTGTTCTGGGGCACTCCCAGGTGCTGTATCGTGTCGCGGCGGGTGCTTTCGGACACGGCAATGATATGGTCCGTCCAGCGCACCGCCTGGTCGATGTGGCCGTAATAGCGGGCGCTTTCCTTGGTCAAGAAGTGCGGGTAGAGGAGAAAGGCGAGGTCGTGGACGGTGATCACCGAACGGCAGCTCGGCCGGTGAGGCGGGATAAAGTCCGGACTGTGCAGCACGTCCAGGCCGAGGCGCATCAGCTCGACGTTCATGGAGTAGCGTTCGAGGCGGTGGTGGCTGGGAGTCCAGAGAGATATCCTGCGGAAATTGGGTTGGGCGAGGATGCTCGTCTCGTCCTTGCGGCTCTGAAGGAGAACGTATTCGTTCTCCTGGTCAACCTTGGCCAGGCCGTTGACGAGGTGCATGATGTACTGCCCAATTCCGGCCTGGCTGTAGTAGACCAACCGCGCGTCTATACCAATGCGCATGCCGTCTCCATTCCCTGGGCTATGGAAAAAAGAACCCCCCATCGCTAGATCCACGCAGCATGGAGGGCAACGCTGACCCTTTTCCCGCGCGTACTATACCATCGTTGGCCATCAGCGTCAAGTCTAGCCGTCGGCAATCGCGCGTTCCATCTCTAGCATGTGTTTCTTCAAAGCCAGCCCGCCGCCAAAGCCGGTAAGCCGGCCATCGTGACCCACCACGCGATGACAGGGCACGATCACCGGCCAGGGGTTGCGTGCCATGGCCTGCCCGACTGCCCGGGCTGCACCGGCGTGCCCGGCGAGCAGGGCCAGCTGGCCGTAAGTGCGCGTTTCCCCGCGCGGGATGGCCCGGGTGACCGACCACACCTGCCGCTGGAAGCTGGTGCCCAGGCCCGGCTCCAACGGCTCCGGAAAGTGCACGTCCTCACCCAGAAAATAGCGGCACAGCTTGCCGGCCAGGCCCGCGACCTCCAGGCCCGGCGGCGGCTGTGGTGCGGGCTCGGCCGGTTCCGGCAAGCGTTGCAGCGCCGCCGTCTCGTCCGGTTCAGGTAGGGTAACGGCCACCAGGCCGCCCTCCGACCAGGCAATCCCGACCCAGCCGGCGGCGGTCTCGCAGGTCGTTACTCCGATGCTCGTCAGGCGTTTCATCGGCTCACTCCGTTTGCTCTGCTCGGGTCACGCCTTCGCTGTTCTCCGCGACCACCACTGCGGGTGTGGGCTCGCCGTCTCGATTCCAGAACACGTGCCGCAGCACGAGGATGAGGCTGAATAGGGCCATCATACCCAGCGCAATCCACTGCGCCGCGGCCAAGACGCCCACCGTCCAGGCGTCGGGCCGGAAGAACTCGATGAAAAAGCGACCTAGAGGATAGAGGATCAGATATCCGAGCAGCACGTCGCCATCACGCAGACGGTGCGCCAGGCGCGCATGGACGTTATAGAGCACAACAAAGATCAAAAGGCACCATAGGGACTCGTACAGAAAGGTGGGGTGAAAGCGGGTCTCGTAGGTGGTTCCGGCTGGCAACGGCTGGTGCGGGAGCCGCGGATTGATCTTGAGCCCAAACCAGTCCGAACCCGTCGGCGGGCCATACAGTTCCTGGTTGACAAAGTTACCCCAACGCCCGACGAACTGTCCAAAAGCCAGTCCCACGGCACCGGCATCCAGCCATACCAGGGGATTGAGGTGTTGCCACAAGGCATAGATCACCACGCCAACGATGCCGCCTGCGATGGCACCATAGATGCCCAGCCCCTGGAAGCCGCCCGTCTTCCACACCATGAAGGCTTCCAGGAAATGGTCCTTGTAGTAAGGCCAGCCACAGGCGTAGGTTGCGTTGGGGGGACAGTCGGCCGGCGTCGAAAAGACGTGGTACAGCCGAGCCCCCAGGATGGCAAACACGACCGCCAGGATCAGGGCGTTCCAAACGTGATCGGGGTTCAGGCCCCGCTTGGCGACCAGGCGCGCGGAAAACCAGGCACCCAGCGCCACGCCCGCCATAATTAGCACGCCATACCAGCGCACCGCGAAGGGTCCCACCTGAAATATGACCGGATTGATTGGATTCATATGTCCACCCCCGGTAAGATGCCACGCATTATATCACAGAACACGGCCTGGATTCAAACAGGCGAGCATCCCTGCCTGGCCGGAACGAGGGTCGCGGAAGGAGGAACACCGGTCCTTGTAGCGACGCGCAAATTGCGGTATAATCGAGCCATGAGAAGCGACCGATTCCCGCAACCTGGGAGGCAGAGGTGACAGAGGAGCAGACCGACCGGATCGCGTACCTGCACATGGTCGACATTTTTCAGGATTTGCCGGAGGACGAGATCGCCGAGATCGATCGGGTGATGACCATCACCACCTGTCGCCGCGGCAAGATCTTCTATATGCCGGAAGACACCAGCGAAGTGCTTTTCCTGCTGAAGGAAGGGCGGGTGCAGCTCTACCGCATCTCGCCCGACGGCAAAAAGCTGGTCATTGGCACAGTCGGCCCAGGTGCCGTGTTCGGTGAGATGGCGCTCATCGGCCAGGGAATGCACAATACCTTTGCCGAGGCCACGGAAGACTGCATCCTGATCGTGATGAGCCGCGAGGACGTGGAGCGGTTGCTGGTGACCAAACCGAGGGTGGCCCTGCGCATTTTCGAGGCAATGGGCAACCGCCTGAAAGAAACCGAGGCGCGCCTGGAGGCCATCGCCTTCAAGGGAATCCCGGCCCGCCTGGCGTCACTTCTGCTCGAGCTGGCGAGCGAGCGACAGAGCGACACCATCCAGGGACTGACACACCAGGACCTGGGCGAGCGGATCGGTACCTATCGGGAAACCACCACGCAGACCCTGAACAGCTTCAAGTCCGAGGGTCTCATCGACATTGGGCGCAAGCGCATTCTGATTCTGGACCGTGAAGGCCTGGAGCGGGTCGCCGCGAGCTGAGAGCCGGCGGCTGGACAGGGGGCTACGCAAGAGCCGCCGGGCCTCCCGGCGGCTTCTGCGTCATGAGAGTCGCGCCTGCAGCCGCCCTCTGGATGGCAGGCGTAGCCGGTCGCCCAGGCGAGCCGGTGTTAGTGGTAGACAGCCACGCCGACGACGCCCGGGCCGGTGTGCGTGCCA
>JBFYTF010000220.1:0-3363 GCA_041300865.1 Anaerolineae bacterium | reverse complement strand
GTGGAGAACAAGTCCGGCCGGGCGGCGATCCCCGCGGGGGCGGTGGTGGACTGCACGGGGGACGGGGACGTGGCGGCGCGCGCGGGCGCCCCCTTCGAGCGGGGCCGGCCGGGGGACGGGGGGCTGCAGCCCCTCACCCCGCTCTTCACGCTGCACGGCGTCGAGGTCGATCGGGTCGAGCCGTCGTCCCTCATCGTCTGGCCGTACGAGGTCGTCGGGTCCGAGGCATGGCGGGCCGGCTGCCGCGGCTCGACGATCCGGCTGGAGCCCTGGAGCCGGCTGCTGGCGGCCGAGGTTCCCGAGTTCGCCCCGCTGCTCAAGCAGTTCAACGTCTGGGAGCTGGCCGACGGTGTGGCTTACTGCGGCAACATGCTGCATCTCCCCGGGCTGGATGCGAGCCGGGGGGATCACCTCAGCCAGGCCGAGACGGCCGGCCGGCGCATGGTCTGGCAACTGGTGGCCTTCCTGCGACGCCACGTGGCCGGGTTCGAGAATGCCCGCCTGATTGCCACGGCGATCCAGGTGGGGATCCGCGAGACGCGGCGCATCCTGGGGGAGTACGTGCTGACCTACGACGACGTGGTGGATGCCCGGCGCTTCGCGGACACCATCGCCCTGTGCGGGTACCGGGTCGACATCCATGGGTACGATGGCGGCACGATCTACAACGAGCCCACCCGGGGCACGCAGGTGAAGGACTACGGCGCCTATGGAATGCCCTACCGCTGCCTGGTCCCCCGCGAAGCGGACGGACTGCTGGTGGCGGGGCGCTGCGCCTCGGCAACCCACGAGGCGCAGGGCTCGTGCCGGGTGATCGGCTCCTGCATGGCGATGGGCCAGGCGGCCGGCCTGGCGGCGGCGCTTTCCGTTCGGCGGCGCTGCGCCCCCAGGGCACTGCCTGTGCCGACACTGCAGGATGCCCTGCGGGGGCAGGGCGCCCGCCTGGACGACGACGCGTGATCCGGGGGGCCGGCTTACCGCCAAGGCGCCACCGAAAGGCGGGGACGCCAAGACGCCAGCCTGAAAGGTGTCTCCTGACCTGACAGCCCCCGGTGGCGACTTTGTCACCCCTGGCGTCTTGGCGGTTCAAGATTCTCGGGTTGCGGCGTAATCGTCGGAGGACACTGGCCGTGCGAGCGTTTCTCTTGCGCCGCTTGCTCACCATGATTCCCGTGCTGGTGCTGGTGAGCCTGATCGCCTTCGGAGTGACGTCGCTTCTGCCCGGCGACGCGGCGCTGGCCATCCTGGGGGAGAGCCTGGCCAAGGACGAGAAGCTCTACCAGTCCCTCCGCCGGGAACTCGGCCTGGATCAGCCGCTCTATGCGCAGTACCTCCGCTGGGGCGGTCGGGCCCTGAGCGGGGACCTGGGGGTCTCCATTCGCTCCAAGCAGCCGGTTCTCGACGCCATCCTGCAGCGGCTGCCTCCCACCATCCAGCTCACCATGATGAGCCTGGCCCTGGCGCTTGTCGTGGCGCTGCCCATCGGACTGATCTCGGCGGTGCGGCCGAACTCCTGGGCGGACATGGCGGGGACCTTGCTGGCGCTCTCGGGGGTTGCCATCCCCCACTTCTGGCTGGGCATCCTGCTGATGTTCCTCCTGGCGGTGTGGCTGGGGCTGCTTCCCCCGTCGGGGTACACGCGCCTCCTCGACGATCCGCTGGCGTCCCTGCGACTGATGATCATGCCGTGCATGACGCTGGCGACTGGACTTGCCGCCGTGGTCACGCGCCAGGTCCGTTCCGCCCTCCTCGAAGCATTGCAGGACGACTACATCCGCACCGCACGCTCCAAGGGCCTGGAGGAGCGGGCGATCGTCGTTCGACATGCCCTGCGCAACGCGCTCATCCCGGTGGTCACAATCATCGGCATGCAGACCGGCCGGCTCTTCGGAGGCGCAGTCGTCGTCGAGACGATCTTCTCGATCCCGGGGATCGGCCGATTGGCGGTGGATTCGATCGGGTATCGCGATTTCCCCGTCCTCCAGGGCGTGGTCCTGCTGATGGCGGTCGCAGTGCTGCTCGTCAATCTGGCGACCGACGTCCTGTACGCGTATATCGACCCGCGGATCCGGTACACATGAGCCTGGCTCTTCTTGACGCTCTTGCCAGCTTGGCAGGTTGCGGGACGTGAGCGTCGAGGGGCGAATGGCTGATTCTCCAGCAATCTGACGACTGCAGGAGCGGACGAGGCCGGCATGACAAGCCGGATAGGGTGCAGATGACCATGGCGCATCACAAGCTGGAGGGCGCGGCGCAGGCAGCGGGGTTTCGCGCCCGGCTGTGGGGAGGGGTCCGCCTGTTCCTGCGGACACGACTGGCGGGGTTCGGCCTGGCCGTCTTCGCGGCCCTGGTGTTTCTGGCGTTGTCGGCAGACCTGATCTCGCCGTACCAGCCGGCAAACCAGGACTATACGGCGGTGCTGGCCCGGCCCTCGGTCGCCCACCCCATGGGGACCGACGAGATGGGGCGGGACGTGCTCTCCCGGGTCATCCACGGGAGCCGGGTCTCCCTGGTGGTGGGCCTCTTGTCCGTCGCGCTGGCGTGCGGGGCGGGGGTCGTGGTGGGTCTGGCGGCCGGCTATTGCGGCGGCTGGCTCGACGAGGCGTTCATGCGGCTGGCGGACGCCGTCTATTCCTTTCCGGCCCTCCTGCTGGCCCTGGCGATTGCCGCCGCCCTGGGACCGAGCGTCCTGAATGCCGTCATCGCCATCGCCGTCGTCTACACCCCCTCATTCGCCCGGCTCGTGCGCGGCCAGGTCCTCTCGGTCCGGGAGCTCGACTACGTCTCGGCCGTCCGGGCCCTGGGGGGCGGGGCGCCGCGCATCATGCTGCGGCACATCTGGCCCAACGTCAGCGCGCCGATCATCGTGCAGGCTTCGCTGTCGGTGTCCTTCGCCATCATCACCGAGGCGGCACTCTCCTTCCTCGGCGTGGGGGTCCGTCCGCCCACGGCGGCCTGGGGCTCCATGCTGCGAAACGGCTATCCGTACATGGAGCAGGCCGTCTGGCTCGCCGTCTTTCCAGGACTGGCGATCTTCCTCGCGGTTCTCGGCCTCAATTTTCTAGGGGACGGCCTGCGCGCCGCCCTCGACCCCCGCTTACGGCAGCGCGGATGAGTCCCGAGGACGGCAATACGGTGCCGTAATGCCGTCCTCGGGACTCATGAGCGAAAAGCAGGCGTGCCCTCGAATGCTGGACCGCCAGAATTCGAGGGCACCTGTCAAGCCATTGAATCTGTATGCCCTGGAGCACCTCTTTCGGCATAACGTCCTCCGCATGCTTCTCCGCGAGCGACGCATTGACGAAGTGGTGATCCGCACACTCCTCGGCTGGCGCCATTCGGGGTTCAGCCTGCACAACGCGG
>JBFYTF010000181.1:0-2529 GCA_041300865.1 Anaerolineae bacterium | reverse complement strand
GGCTATCTCGGCGCGACCGTCGTGATGGGCGGCAACGAGATCACGGACAACGGTGGGACCGGTGTCTTCTGTATGAATGACTGTACGCTCCAGATCAGCGGTGATCGCATCACGCGCAATGCCGAGACCGGCGTCAGCGTGCAGCGGCGCTCGACGCTCATCGTCCTCGAGCCGCAGACCGACGCCAGCGGCAACAACTGGGTGGACCTCTGGTGCGGCGACAAGGAGTCGAGCGTGGACCTCGGCTCCAATTTCACGGGGACTGTCGACCCGGCCTGCACAGGCTTCGACGACTAGGGTTTCGTCTCGGCGCCCATCCAAGTCGCGCAGCATTCCGAAACGTCCCCAAGCGCTACCGAGCCGAGGTGCCGCCACAATTGGTCATTACCTGCCTTGACTTCCTAAACCCCGAATTGCGCTCGCGCAAGCCATCGCTAAGCTGCAAGGAAGGGGAGGTCACGTTCCGCTCCGGGCGTAGCCGGTCCCCGGAACCAAGGAGAGGCTAATGAGACAGATCGCCCTAGGACTCCTGTTGTTGTCAGTCGCATCTGCGGCAGCCATTGCCGATGAGAAAGTCAGCGAGTCCGGCAAGGCCGACTTCGCCGATTACTGCGCTTCATGCCACGGGGTCGACGGTAAGGGCAATGGTCCGCTGGCGCCAACGCTGAAGATCGCACCCTCGGACCTCACGGTTATTTCGAAGAAGAACAAGGGTCACTTCCCGTACACGATGATCCGCAAGACCATCGAGAGCAGGGAGCTGGGACTTGCACGTGCCCATGGTCCGAGAGAGATGCCCGTATGGGGCCCGATATTCGCCCAGGAGCCGGAGAGCCCGGTGCCTGGTGGTGGTTCAGGAGGCTTCTACGGCGTCAGCGGGGTCCAGTTCCAGCATCTCGCTGCCCGGGGCAAGGTCATGAACATCGTCGACTACATCGAGTCCATTCAGCAGAAGTAGGCGAGGGTGAGCGTTGCTGGAGAGCTCTCCAACTCGAAGAGAGTGAGTACGTTGAACCCCGGCGGACGCAAACCGGGGTTCTCTCACTCAGTCCTATGGGATATCCAAGCTGCCCACGGACCTGGTGCTGGTTGCGCAAGCCTCAAAGTCAATTTCTCGCGGATATCCACTCATGTTCGGCACCAATCCGACAGTCCTTACCCTGGGTACACCAGTCGGTTTGATGGCCCTGGCCGTGATTGCTGGGTGCGGCAACATGGCTCCACATCCGCCACGGACGCTCGACGGTAACGTACCCCTCGTGATCGCTCATCGCGGTGCTTCGGGCTACCTTCCAGAAAGCACCCTTGAGGCATACCAGAGAGCAATCGATCTTGGCGCCGATGCGATCGAACCTGACCTGATCTCTACCAAGGACGGCGTACTGATCGCCAGCCATTACCCCAATCTGGCGATGAGCACTGATGTTGCCAGTCGGCCCGAATTCGCCAGCCGCAAGCGCGAGAATTGGCCGATAGACGGTGAAATGCAGAGCGGCTGGTTCGCTCATGACTTCACACTTGCCGAAATAAAGACCCTCGGCGTCGTCGCTACAGACCCCGAGCGTCCGCAGCAGTACAACGGCAAGTTCAAGATCGCGACTCTGCAAGAGGTTATCGACCTGGTCAAAGCCGAGAGCGAGAGGCTTGGGCACTCGATTGCCATTTACCCGGAGTCGAAGAACCCCACTTATCATCGCGACCTGGGTCTGCCGCTCGAGGACAAGCTCATCAGCGCCATTCATTCTGCGGGTTGGAACAGTAAAACCGCTCCCGTCTTCGTGCAGAGTTTTGAGCCTGGCAGCCTGAAAGAGATGCGAGTAAAGGGTCTGAACGTGCGAATGGTGCAACTCATTGACGCCGATGGCTACGACTTCAAGACGGGCGGCCTCACCTACGCGCCCCCGTTTCACCGACCCTACGATTGGGAGATTTCTGGCGACCAAAGGCTCTTTCGAGACATGGTGACACCCGCGGGGCTTGCCCAGATCAAGACCTATGCCGATGGAATCGGTCCATGGAAGCCATATATCGTTCCAGTGAAAGGCCAGCTGGATGATGCAGGCAACCTGAAAGATATCAACGGTGACGGGAAGGTCGATTTGAGAGACGCCAGCACCGGGAATCCCACCTCACTCATCGATGATGCCCACAAGGTGGGACTGTTCGTCCACGCTTTCACTTTCCGGAACGAGAGCCGATATCTTGCACGCAGCTACTTGGGAGACCCTCACGCGGAGTATCTGCAGTTCTTCCGGCTGGGGGTGGATGGCGTATTCAGCGAATTCCCCGACACGGCAATTGCTGCACGCTGATTGCAGGCCGCGTGCGTCAAGGTTTTCGTGACCTGCCATGAAATCAACGCTGCCGATCGCTGGAGCCACGTTCGCCTGCCTGCTGCTCGGACTGGCTTCGTGCACGATGGCACCCCAGCCGATCGCGCTACGGAGAGACAACGGCTGACCTATCGACGTCATTTCGAATGGCGCGAACCGGGCGCGGCCGAAGCATCGGTCCTGTGGACCGACGAAG
>JBFYTF010000174.1:0-11855 GCA_041300865.1 Anaerolineae bacterium | reverse complement strand
GGGCGAAGAGCGCCGGGTGATGGAAGAGATGTTGATGCAGGCCATGCTCAAGCACGGGCTGCCCCTCCCAGAGCTATCGCGCAAGGCGCAACAGAAAAAGGTAGCCCGCTGGCGGCGCCCGTAAAGCTCGTTTGAAACAAGCCCGGGGGCCGGCAGGATCCCGAGCACGTCACGGCGCGTTGGCCTGGCAGTAGGCACGGCGCCGATCGGGCGGGTGAGCGGACCGAAAGACCTTTACGCAGGCAGGAGGAGACTCATGGGATTGACGGTGGGACGCATCGTGCGCTCGAGCACGACGCGCTTTGCGGTCGGCTGCGAGACGCTGCAGTCCGATGTACCTACCTTTGGCTGCCTGGTGAAGGTCCGCGCCCTGGGCGACGCCGAGGTCTATGGCCTGATCTATGACGTGCGCATGGAGGATGACCCTTTTGTGCGCCAGATGGCCACCGCAAGCGAAGCGCGGCGGGAGGTCATCGAGGATCAGCGGCGCAACCGGCAGGTGCCCATCGAGGTGGCCGTGCTCGTCGTCGGCTATCGCCACGGGGGCGAGATCTACCACCGGCTGCCGCCCCAGCCGCCCTACAGCCTGGACGTCCTACTGGCTTGCGACGGGGTCGAGTTGCAGGAGTTTACGCGGCGATTTGACTATTTCCGCCTCGTCCTCGACAATCGGGACCTGCCTGCCGACGAGCTCCTGGCGGCCAACCTTCGTGAGGCGGCAATGGCGCGAGACCCGAAGCTGGTGCCGGGTGGCCCCGGCTATCTGTTCCTGGTAGAGGCCGGCCGCGAGCTGGCGCGGCTCCTCGCCGCCGACCCGCCGCGCCTCGACGCCCTCCTGCGCAGGATCCGGCCGTTATGATAGCCGATGAGGTAGGGCCGCTCCCCCCCGTAGGGGACTGAGAGTAGGAGCATCATGGAAGAACAAAACGAACTGGACCGCCTTCTTTCCCGGCCACTGCCGGCTGCTCCCTCGCCGCAGGCCCTGGCCGAGGCCCGGCGCCTGGGCATCGTCGTCGCCGGAAGCCTGAGCAAAGGGCTGAGCGTCAAGCTGGATCGAACCGCCGTGGTCGAGGGCATGGCCGTTGGCCGCTACGTCGTCATCCGTGGCCAGACGGGCCGCCGCTTCTTCAGCATCATCACTGACGTGGCCCTCGATAGCACGAATCCCGCCATCGAGAAGTCGCCGCCAGATACGACGGACAACTTCTTGGCGCAGGTTTACCAGGGCACCAGCACGTTTGGCCGCCTGGAGGTCTCGCCCATGCTGGTCCTCGACCCTCCCGGCGCGCCGGGTGATGGCAGGCACGTCGCGGGCGGTGAGCCCCGGCCGGTCAAGACCGTTCCGGCCCATTTCGCGCCGGTGTACGAGGCCACGGAGGAGGACGTGGATTGCGTGTTTGGCGCGGCGGGTGAGGGTCACTTTTATGTGGGCACCCCCCTCGACATGGAAAACGTGCGTGTCCATCTGGATCTCCACCGCCTGGTAGAACGGTCCAGTGGAGTCTTTGGCAAAAGCGGGACGGGCAAGACCTTTCTCACTCGCACGCTGTTGGCGGGCATCATCAAGCAGCGCGCAGCCGTGAACCTCGTCTTTGACATGCACAACGAGTATGGCTGGGAGAGCGGGGGCGAGGGCGGCCACAGGGTCAAGGGGTTGCGCCAGTTGTTTCCCGGCGGCCAGGTAAGCGTCATGACTTTGGACCAAGAATCGTCACAGCGCCGGGGCAGCAAGATCGACTATACCGTGCGGATTGGCTACGACCAGATCGAGCCCGAGGACGTAGAGATGCTCGGCGGCCTGATGGGCCTGACAGAGACGCAGGTTGGCGCCCTATTCTTCCTCCGGCGCCGCCTGGGAAAGGCCTGGATCGAGAAGCTGCTGGCCGAAAACGAGCAGGAGAGCGGCAGTGAGGGGCCCACGGAGCTTGACTCGCTCCTGGAGGAGGGCAAGCTGCACGGTGGCACCTTGGGCGCCATCCAGCGCAAACTGGGTCTCTTGAGCCGTTTTGATTTTCTCGTGCCTCGCGCCCAGGAAGACGTGGTGGGCAAGATCATGGAGTACCTGGACCGCGAGGTAAACGTCGTGCTGGAGTTTGGCCGCTACGGCAGCCACCTGGAAGCCTACATCCTCGTGGCCAACTATCTCACGCGCCGCATTCACGAGCGCTACGTGAAGCGCAAAGAGGCTGCCCTGGGCCGGCAGGCCGCCGAACCGAAGCCCCTCGTCATCACGATAGAGGAGGCGCACAAGTTCCTGGACCCGGCCATTGCCCGCCAGACCATCTTTGGCACCATTGCCCGCGAACTGCGCAAGTACAACGTCACGCTCCTCGTCGTCGACCAGCGGCCGAGCGGCATCGACGAGGAGGTCATGAGCCAGATAGGCACCCGGGTGACAGCCTTGCTGGATAACGAGGCCGATATTCGGGCCGTCTTGACGGGAGTGTCTGGCGCGAACGAGCTGCGCCAGGTGCTCGCCCGCCTGGACACACGCCAGCAGGCCCTGATTCTCGGCCACGCGGTTCCCATGCCCGTTGTCGTCCAGGCCCGGCCCTACGGGCCCGATCTCTATGCGGAAGTGGGCTTTGTCGAGGAAGAGGCACTGCAGGCCAGAATGGCTCGTAACGCACGGATGATGCAGGGCGATGAGGATTTTCAGGGGTTCGACTAGACCACGGACAGGAGCTGCGGAGCCATGCAGGTAGAAATCATTGCCGTAACAGATTACCTGGCCGGTGAGGGGGGGGCCGAGGGTCTTCTGGAGCACGCGGGGCGCACCTGCTACCGCAGCCTGGGCCGAGGGCAGCCGGGCAGGTTTCTCCAAGCTCGGATCCGAGAGGGGCACGAGTCTCTCGTAGAGCACGCATCGGTCACCTTCGAGATCAGCGGAATCTCACGGGCTTGCTCGCATCAGCTCGTACGCCACCGCATCGCTTCCTATTCACAGGAGAGCCAGCGCTACGTGGCGATGGATGCGCCCGAGTTTGTCGTGCCGCCCGCCATCCAGGAGAACCCAGAGGCCCTGGCCGCCTGGGACGAGTTTATGGCCCGTGTACCTGAGACATATCGCCGCTTGCGGCAGGCGGGAGTGCGTAAGGAGGATGCGCGCTTTATTCTGCCGAATGCAGCCGCCACGCGAATTGTCGTGACGATGAACTTGCGCGCCCTGCGCCATTTCTTCACGGTGCGCTGTGACCGGGCGGCTCAGTGGGAGATCCGCGCGCTGGCGCTGGAGATGTTGCAGCAGGTTCACGCGTTGGCACCCTCGGCTTTCGAAGATCTGTACCGCCGGTTTCTGGGGAGCTAACCACGCTCCTTACGCTTCTTGTACTTTTGAGCACTCGTGGTATAATGCGCCTCCGGGAAGGTGCCGCTTTCCAGATCCGGCCGTAGCCACGTGGAGGACGCAATGCTGCGACAGGCGCCGGCGACAGCCCAGTTTTCGCTGGACGGGCAGATGCTGTGGAAGGGCGTCAGGCAGGTGTCGGCCTGCACTGAGGAGCCTATTCTGAGCATTGCGCAGGGCGAGCAACTGACCTTGGTCGTCTTTCGCGAGGCCCGGCTGGTCATATCGTGGCACTTTCAGTTGTCTCCGGCCGTCGATGAACCCTTCGTCTTTGGCATCCCGCCCATGATCGCCAGCCACATGTGCAAGAGCGCGCCGCCGGTTCCGGCCCTGGCGCGGATGGCGGTCAATGGCAGCGACGTCAGCCTAAGTGCCCACGACGCCGACGGACCTTTCGAGCTGCGCTGGCGCTTCGAGATTGGCCAGTTGCCGGTGCCGCCTGATCTCAGTCGCCTGCTTCAGCCACCTCCCCATCCTGTGGTGGTCGGCCATCTGGAGATCGCAGACGCCATCCTGGGTGCCGCCGCCAAGCTGATGGCCCTCGAGGTCGAGCGGCAGCTCCACCGCAGCAAGTTGGCCGTTGTCGTGGGTCTGCGCGGCGCTGAGCTGGTGGTTGAGGGCCGCGAGATGTGCAAGGAACCTGCCGGCTTCTACCACTTTGATCCGCGCCTCGTCACGCGCGCCCTGGAGTTCATGCGCGCTGTGCAGCTCGAGGTCAGCCTTACGCCGCTGGACCACGAGCGCGCCTTTTTGTCGCTGGTCGAAAGGCAACCAGACTACACCCTGCATTGCGCCCTGTTGTCCCTTGGGCCCGATACCCAACGCCTCATCGCGCCTGGGCGCGGTCTCCTCTCTCGGCTCAGCGCCTAGTGCCGGGAGATCTGCTTCCTCTCGCGCGTCCGCCACGGGCAAGCAGGCCCGCGCTTGCCAGCCCGCCCCGCCGCTGGGTGGCTGCCTGCCCGCGCAGGCCGAAGGGCAGCGAGGCGCTCGACTTGCGCCCAACACAATCTGTGCTATAATCGGTTCATGTACAAGACGAGGATAGCAGAGAGGCAATAGCGGGCCGGGTTCCGCTGGTGCTGCGCGCCAGCGTGGGGAGGTTGTTCGCTGTCCCCCTTTCTCTGGAGGAATCATTTTGGCCGGCGATAGAAAGGCCTACGACAAGGCAATACGTGAGGGGCTCGATTTCGCCTGGGCCGGCAAGTGGGAAAAGGCGGTCGCTTCTTACAGGAAGGCTCTCGCCCAAGACTCCAGCGACCCGGTCCTCTACGGCCACCTGGGCCTCGCCTACCTGGAGCTGGGGCGGTTTCCCGAGTCACTGGAGGCTTATGGCCAGGCCAGCCGCCTGACACCCGACGAAGCTGCACCTCTCGTGCGCATCGCCGCGATCCATGAACGCCTGGGCCAGCGCCATGCCGCGGCCGACGCCCTCTATTTGGCATCCGAGATCCACCGCCGCCGGCTCGCCTGGACCCAGGCTATCCAGACTCTGCAGCGTGCCCTCGATCTTTACCCCGATCATGTCCGCGCCCGCCTGGCCTTGGCCGAGGTTTTTCGCCTGCTGGACCAGCCCAAGCGGGCGGCCAAGGAGTACCTCGGCCTGGCACGCGCCCTGCAACGCCAAGGCGCGGTGAACAAAGCTCTGGACCAGTGCCGCGTGGCCCTGGAGCTCGACCCCAAGAATCCCGAGGCTCGGGCCTTGACCGAGGCACTGCAAACGGGCGTCCCGCCGGTCAAGGTCGAAGCCGTCGCCCTGTCCGTGGACGAGGGTGCCAGCCCCGCGGACATGGCGCGCGACAAGGCACTGGAAGAGTTGGCAGGCATTCCCTTCGAAGACAGCGCCACTGAGCTCGCGGCTGAGCCGGTGGGCAGAGGCGATAAGGACCGGGCGCCGGCCAAGGTGGCTCTCAGTCGCCCGCAGATCGACGCGCTGGTCGCCAGGGCTATCGACTTTCAGACGCGGGGCCTGATTGACGAGGCCATTGCCTGCTACACGCGGGCGATGGCCGCCGGCGTGGACCGGCCGGCGGCGCACTTTAACCTCGGGCTGCTGTATCAACAGAAACTGCGCCTGGAACGTGCCATCGACGAGCTCAAGAAAGCCGTGGCCCATCCCCAGTACAGCCTGGGCAGCCACTTTGCCCTGGGCGAGTGCTACAAAGCCCTGGGACACATCGATGAGGCCCTGGAGCATTTCGTCGAGGTGCTCAAGGTCGTGGACCTGGGAACCGTGCAGCGCGAACAGGCGGACGACTTGATGCAGCTCTACGACGCCCTGGCCGAATCTTACATCGCCAAGGGCGACCGCGCCAGCGGACTGACCTTTGCCAACTCGCTCGTCGAGTTTCTGTCTTCCAAGGGATGGGAGGATAAGGCCCGCACGGCCAGGCACCGGCTGGATAGCATGTCGGAGGAGGGCGTGACCATGAGCCTGGCCGAGGTCCTGGCTGCGCCGAGTGCCGAGAGCGTTCTCGCCTCCATGTCGTTGAGCCAGGAGTACGCCAAGCGTGGGGCTCTCACAGCGGCCACCGAAGTCTGCTACAGAGCTATCGAGCAGGCGCCCACCTACCTACCACTCCACCTGCGCCTGGCCGAGATCTTTGGCCAGGACGGGCGAGTCGACGATGCGGTGAACAAGTACCAAGCGGTGGCCGATCTATACCTGGTGCGCGACGAAAAGCGCCAGGCAGTTGGCGTCTACAAGCGGATGCTGCGGCTCATCCCGATGGACGTCGGCGTGCGCTCGCGCCTCATCGATCTGCTCCTGAGCTCGGGCGAAATCGACGAGAGCCTCGAGCAGTACCTGGCCCTGGCGGATGCCTACTACCAGATCGCCCAGGTAGACAAGAGCCTGGAAAAGTACGCCGAAGCGCTGCGCTTGACGCCCCGTGCTTCGGATGAAAAGGCCTGTCGTGCCCGCCTGCTGCGCAAGATGGCCGATATCCACATGCGGCGGGCCAACTGGCGCGAGGCTGCCGAGCTTTACCGTCAACTGTTGGCCACTGCTCCCCATGACGAGCGAGCCCGGCTGAACCTCATCGACCTTTACTATAAGCTGGGCCGCACCAAGGAGGCCGATGCCGAAGTGGTGGCTCTGGTAGATTATTACCGGCAGCAGGGCGCGATGGACCACGCCCTGGCTCTGTTGCAGGAAGCCGTGCGGCTCCAGCCGCAGCAAATGGCTCTGCGCGCCCGCGCGGCGCGGGCATACATCGATGCCGGCCTCCCGGAGCAGGCCATCCAGGAGCTTGACATGCTAGGTGAGCTGCAGCTCGACGCTGGGCTGCGAGAGCAGGCCATGGCGACGGTCCGTTTCATCATCTCGCTCAAACCCAAGAACGTTGAAGCCTATCGTCAATTGTTGGCGCAGCTCTAGCTTGTGTTGCCGGCCGGCCCTCGGAGAGCAGGGGCCGGTGTGGCAGGAACACGCACGGGAGTATTGATTCGTGTCGGATGTTCTGTGGGTCCTGTCTCACATCCAGGTTACTGACGTCATAGATATCCTGTTGGTGACCGTGGTTTTCTATCTGCTCTTTTCTCTGGCCCAGGGTACGCAGGCCGTGCAGTTGCTGCGCGGCATGGTCCTGGTCATCCTTGTTGCGTTCCTGACCAGCGAGATCCTGCCGTTCCAAGGCTTCAGCTGGCTGGTTAGCACTGCCCTCCCCGCTCTGCTGATCGCCATTCCCGTCATCTTTCAGCCGGAGTTGCGCCGCGCGCTGGAGCGGCTGGGACGGACCGGCGGGCTTTTGCTCCGAGTGCAGCAGGAAGAAGAGATGGAACGGACCATCGACGAGGTGACCCGGGCGGTACACCGTATGGCCGGCGAACGGCACGGCGCGCTTGTCGTCTTTGAACGCGAGACGGGCCTACAGGAATTTATCGAATCGGGCGTAGAGCTCAACGCGGACGTCAAAGCCGAGCTGCTGCGGACCATCTTTCATCCGAACACGGCTCTGCACGATAAGGCGGTCATCATCCGCGGCGACAAGGTAATTGCCGCCAGCGCGATGCTACCGGCCAGCCACAACCCGCAATATAGCGGCCTGGGCACCCGCCACCGGGCTGCCATCGGCCTGACGGAGGAAAGCGACGCCCTGGTGGTCGTCGTCTCGGAAGAGACGGGCATCGTGTCCGTGGCTTACAATGGCAGGATGGTGCGGCGCATGGACGCCAATCGCCTCCGCAACGTCCTGTTAGCGTTCTTTGAGCATCGCCTGGGTGGCCGCGGTTGGGCGGCCAAGGTCTAGGAGCGTGGGGTTGCCGGCGTGCGAAACCCTGCCGCCGCGGGGCTACCGGGTGATGTGGAGCCGTACGGGACGCGGGCTATGGCCGCTCCAGGGCCTCCTCGACGGCCAGCGCGAGCTCCCCGCTGCTGATCTGACCCAGAAAGTGGTGTACCAGCAGCCCGTCGCGATCGATGACAAACGTCTCCGGTACGCCCGTCACCCCGTAGGCGCGCGCGATGCGGTTTCCCGTGTCGGCGCCGCTGGGGAAGGTGATGCCAAACTCGTCCACGAACGCCTTGGCTTTGGAGGCAGCGTCCTTGTAGGCGATAGCGTAAAACTGGACGTCGTCATCCCGATACTGCTGCCAGCTCGCCTCGAGGTCGCCGGCCTCCTCACGGCAGGGGGTGCACCAACTGGCAAAAAAGTTGACGACAGAGACCTGACCCGGCTGCCCGCCCAGAGCCATGGAGCTGCCGTCAAATGCCGAGAGCTGAAATGCTGGCACGGCGCTCCCGGGAAGCGGCGGGGCTGTGGGACCCGTCAGCAGCGAATAGCCCAGCGCCAACACGACAACCAGGCCGACGGCCAGGGCAGCCATCCCTACCGCCGACCTCCGCTTTGGCTGGGGTTCGTACGTTTCTGGAAATGGTCCCATCGTTTCTCTCCTGGCTGGCATGGCGCGCATTGTACCTCACTTTGCCCACGCTGTCCAGTGCGGGAAGGGGGCGGGGCATGAGCGTGTCGAGCGTCGAAGGAGATGCAGTGACCTCTAGAGGACGTAGCCGAATCGAATTGCTGCGGGAGCGCCTCCTGCCACTGCTGGCCGGGCTCCTGAGCCTGCTGCTCGTACTGTTCGTCGTGTTGTCTCCGGCTGAGTCACGACTGGGCAACGTGGTGAAGCTGGTCTATGTCCACGGCGCCCTCGTGTGGGCCGGCTTGCTCACCTTCACCGTGGCCGGTGGCCTGGGGCTGGTAGCGCTGCTGCTGCGCCTGACCGGCCCCCCGACCGGCCGTGCTGCACCCTGGCTGCGAGGTGCCCGCGCAGCCGGGCTGGCGGCTCTCGTGGTGTGGATCGTGTACGCCCTGTCGTCCATGGTCGTGACCGGGCTAACGTGGGGACAGTGGATTGCGTGGGGCGAACCACGAGTGCGGGCAACTGCGGCAATCCTGGTTGCCTCGCTGGTACTGAATGTGGTCGTACGTGTCGTCGATCACCCCGACCTGACGGCGCTGGCCCAGGTTCTGATGGGCATTGCGCCGTGGATGGTTGTGAATCGTGCCCAGGCCATCCGGCACCCGGTCGATCCCATCGGTGGCTCTACATCGACGTCGATGCAAGGCTTTTATCTGCTCATTGTTGCCACTGTGGTGGCCCTGGCGCTCACGTTGGTCGCGTGGCTGTGGGCAGGTGCCGAGCTGGGATCTGATCGATGACAATAGGCAAGGCCGCACCCGCGCCCGAGATCGGAGCAGCCGGTCGGGCAGGGCATAGGTCGGACAAGCGAACGTGAGGACAAGAAGGATGAAACCGATCAAGGTCATTACTGTGGAGAAGAGCCGCGAACTGGAAAAAGCGGCCGACGAAGGCGGATTGAGCTTTGCGCATATGATGGAAAATGCCGGGCGCGCCACGGCGCGTGCCGTCCAGCAGCTGCTCTCGCCTCGGGACCGGCGCGTGGTTATCCTTGTCGGACCGGGCAACAACGGCGGCGATGGCCTGGTGGCGGCCCACTACCTGGCGCAGATGGGCGGGCGTGTCACCTGCTTTGTGTGGAAGCGCGAGGCGGCGGCGGACCCCAACCTTGAGCGCGTGCAGGCGGGTGGTGTGCCCGTGATCTGGGCCGAGGATGATGGTGACGGTGAGGCACTCATTGGGCTGGTGGCGGCAGCCGACGTGGTGGTGGACGCACTACTGGGCGTGGGCGCCTCGCTGCCCCTCCGCGAGAACCTTCGCGCCCTGCTGGATGCCGTGCGGCTGGGCCTGGATGGGCGGAGGGGTCCTGGGGAGCTGGCCCACGCCGTGCCGGGATCCGGAGCGCGGGTTGCGCCCCTCGTCGTCGCCGTCGATTGTCCTACCGGTCTGGACTCTGACACGGGCGAGGTGGATCCTGGTGTTTTACGGGCTGATGTGACGGTCACCTTTGCCTATCCAAAAGCCGGTCTCCTTCGTTTTCCCGGGGCCAGCTTCGTGGGGCGCATTGTAGTCGCTGACATCGGCATTCCCGCGGAGCTGGCCGCGGACGTGACCGTGGAAATGGCCACTGCCGAGTGTGTCGCCGGTTTGCTGCCTGAACGCTCGCCGTCGTCCAACAAGGGCACGTTTGGGCGGGTTCTCGTCGTCGCCGGTTCGGTGAATTACGTCGGCGCGGCAGCCCTGGCCGGCGCCGGTGCCAAGCGGGTGGGGGCCGGCCTGGTGACCATGGCCCTGCCAGGGCCCATCCAGGCGGCCGTGGCAGCTAACCTGGCCGAGGCCACGTACTTGCTGCTACCCCACGACATGGGCGTGGTCAACGCCGGGGCCGTCCCGGTGGTGCGCGAGCGCATGGGCGACTACGACGCCATGCTCCTGGGCCCGGGGCTCAGCCAGGAGGACGAGACGGTCGCCTTTGTGCACAACTTTCTGGGCTTGCCCCGCAGGGAGCGCCGGGGCCGGCTGGGCTTTGTAGATCGCTCTGAGGCAGAGGTGGAGGAGCACCCGGCACCACCGGCCCTGGTCGTCGATGCCGATGGCCTCAACGCGCTGGCCCGGGTAGACGACTGGTGGCGGGTGCTGCCGCCCGGCACGATCCTCACGCCCCATCCCGGCGAGATGGCCCGCCTGATGGGCGGCGGCGTCACCGCGCCCAACGTCCAGGCCGACCGTGAGGGCATCGCCCGGCGCATGGCCCAGGAGTGGGGTGCCGTGGTGGTGCTCAAGGGAGCGCTGACCATCGTCGCCGCGCCGGATGGCCGGGCAATGATCCAGCCCTTTGCGAATTCCGGACTGGCCACGGCCGGCACCGGGGACGTATTGGCGGGAGCCATCGCCGGCATGCGAGCCCAAGGCCTCGAAGCCTTTGATGCGGCCGTCGCCGGGGCGTACGCGCACGGCCTGGCCGGCGAGCTGGCCCGCGACGATCTGGGCGAAATGGGCATGGTGGCCGGCGATCTGCCGGCCCGACTGCCGCTGGCGCTGCGGCGGATCCGCACGTAAGGAGGAGACCTTGATACGCAAGCTGCAAGAGTTGATCAACCTGGCGCGCAAGAACCCACCCACGCGGGTGGCAGTGGCCGCTGCGGCCCACGAGCTGGTGCTCGAGTCGGTGCAGCGCGCAGTGGACCTGGGACTCATCGAGCCGCTCCTGGTGGGTCGCGCCGACGAAATTCGCCAGCTAGCAGAGGCGTTGGGCTGGAATCTGAGGGACGATCAGATCGTCGGCACGCCGACCAACCACGCGGCGGCGGCGGTAGCGGTGGACCTGGTGCGCCAGGGTCGCGCCCAGGTGTTGATGAAGGGCTACCTGCACACCGACGAGATGCTGAAAGCCGTGCTGCGGCAGGACGCAGGGTTGAGGACTGACAGGCTCCTGAGCCACGTCTTTGTCCTGGAGGTGCCCACCTATCACAAGCTGCTGCTCATCACCGACGCGGCGATCAACATCACGCCCGACATCGCCAAGAAGGCAGTCATCACCCAGAATGCCGTCGACCTGGCGCGCATGCTGGGAGTGGAGCTACCCAAGGTGGCCGCGCTCTCTTCCATTGAGACGGTCAACCCCAACATCCCCTCCACGGTGCACGCGGCCTGCCTCAGCAAGATGGCGGAGAGAGGACAGATCAAGGGCGCCATCGTAGACGGGCCGCTGGCCTTTGACAATGCCATCTCGGCCGAGGCGGCCAGCGACAAGGGCATCAAGAGCCCGGTGTCGGGCGACGTAGACATCGTCGTCGTGCCCGACCTGGATGCGGGCAACATCCTGTCCAAAAACCTCGAATACCTGGCCTCGGCGCAGATGGCCGGGATCGTCCTGGGCGCCACTGCCCCAGTGGTACTCACCTCGCGCTCCGACCCGCCCCGCGCGCGGGTCTATTCCCTGGCCCTTGCCGGCCTGCTGGCCAGGGGTGGAGCATTCGGCGGCGACGAGTAAGCCGACCGGGTCCGTCAGGAGACGAGATGCAACGTTTTCAAGCCTACATCGATGCCAACCGCCAGCGATTCCTGGACGAGCTAAAGTCCTTTTGTGCTCAGCCCAGTGTCGCCGCCACCGGGGAGGGCCTGCAGGAGATGTCTGCCCTGGTGGCAA
>JBFYTF010000176.1:0-3293 GCA_041300865.1 Anaerolineae bacterium | reverse complement strand
GCAAAAGGCTTTTGGGCAGGCGTTGGGCGATAATACCCCTGACGCTGTTATCCAACTCGCCCACCACAGCCAGGCGTTCCGCATCACCCCATTGGAGGGTCAGGCCGTGCAGGAACCAGCGAAAGTTGCGCACCATGAACGGCTCGTTCAGGCCATAGGCCTCCCGCATCGACTGGCGGGCGTTTTCCAGGATGGCGGGGATGTCCTCGGGCGGGACGTCGCTCAGCCCCCGGGCAACGCCCTGCAGCGCACCCTCGACGTTGGCCTCAAAAATCTGGTCGACATAGCCCCCATAGTTGATCATGGTGGTCGCGAAATAGAGGCCAATGGCGACGGTCAAAAAAAGCATGAGGCCTTTGACCACCACGTACTGGCCCACGCGGGCAAAGGTACTCGGGCTGCGTGCAGCCAGGGGCCCGGCCGAGCGCGCCGCGACGACTTCCCGGGTGGCCTGCGCGGGCAACGTGGCGGGCGCAGACGGCGCAAGGGCTTTGACAGCTGCGAGTTGGGGCCGGTCCACAGGGACGGGCCGCAGCAGGCGAGACAACTGCGCACGCGCTGCTCGATTGCCGGGGTTGATCTGGAGCACGCGGCGCAGGGCGTAGGCCTGTTGCTCGGGATCGGAGAGGGCAAAGCTCAAGATGTGCCAGGCTTGCTCGTCGTGGGGCTGCTCTTGTAGAAACCTGCTCACAAGAGGGGCTGCTTCCCCTGGCCGGCCGGCCCGCAAGAGGTCCCGGGCGGTGTTCAGTGGGTTTGGGGTTTCCTGTTGGTTCATGAACGTGTTCTCATCGCACCCGCCTGCATGCCGGCCAAGAGTGAGCAGCGAATAGCCTCTCTTAGTAAAACGCGCCAGACGCGGATCTGTTCAGCCTCGTAGACGAGCCGGGCGATGGCGCCGTGGGCTAGAGCTTCTGATCCACTGAAAGAAATGAGGCCACTGATGGCTCGCAGCCATCAGTGGCCTCATCTGCTTCATATCCTCAGTGGTTCTACCCCGGGCTCACTCCCTACGGCGGGGAAAGCTGGTGGCGATGCCAATGATCCCCAGGAAAAGTCCCAGGGTCGACAGGGCATAGGAGAGAAAACCCAGGAGAAGGTTCGACTGGATGATGTCGATCATCATCAGGAACGGGACGACCAGGCCGACGAGGAGGAGCACAAACGCGATGGCCATGATCGTCCCGGGCCGGATGCCCGTCATCGATACAGCCAGCAGGCCACCAGGTGGTTCGGCTCCGGCTCAAACTGCGGCGGCACCTCGACGTCGCACAGGCCCTCCATGAAATGAGGGCAGCGCGGATGGAAGCGACAACCCGTCGGCGGCGTGATCAGACTGGGCGGCTCGCCGGGCGGCACCTCTTTGAAGGTCAGCGCATTCTTGTAGTCCGGGTCAGACGTGCCTTGCAGCAGGGCATTGGTGTAGGGATGGAGGGGATTGCGCAGCAGGTCTTCGACGTTGGCCTGTTCGACAAGCATCGCGGCGTACATGACAAAGATGCGCTCAGAGAAGTAGCGCACCGTGGACAGGTCGTGGGTGATATACATGACCGCCAGGTTGTGGCTCTCTTGCAGGCCGCGCAGCAGCTTCAGGATTTCGACGCGCACCGAAGCGTCGAGCATGGAGACGGGCTCGTCGGCGACGATGAGCTTGGGCTCCATGATCATCGACCGGGCGATGACGGTGCGCTGCTGCTGCCCGCCGCTCAACATGTGCGGGAACTTTTCCAAGAAGTCCTCGACGGGGGTCATCTTGACCTCGTCCAGGACCTTGTGAATGCGCCGGATGCGTTCCGTCCTGCTCTTGACGCCGTTGATGATCATCGGTTCTTCGAGAATGCTCTGCAGGCTCATGAAGGGCGGCAAAGCGCCGTACGGGTCCTGCTGGACGTACCCCACCTGCGAGCGGTAGGCGCGCATCTCGCGAGCCCCCAACCCACTCAGCCGGTCGCCGTCAAAGATAATTTCGCCCTTGGTCGGCCGGTTAATGCCCAGGATCGTCTTCATCAACGTCGACTTGCCGCAACCGCTCTCGCCTACCACGCCGATGGCTTCACCCTTGTGCAGCAGAAAGTTGACGCCGTCCACGGCGCGCACATAGCCGGCGTGCCCCAGGCCAAAGCGCCGCAGCTCGAACCACACGTGCAAGTCCTCGACCTGGAGCAGCACTTCATCCGAGCCCCCGTGCCCGTTGCCCCCGATCGACACGTCCTCTCCCTGTAGGTTCAACTCCGTATCAACATCCATGTCCTGCTCCTAACTCTGCGCGTACAGCCAGCACTTGACCTTGCGGCGGTAAGACCCAAACAGGGGCGGCTCCTCCTCGCAGCGTTCAAAGCGCGACGGGCAGCGATCCTGAAACCGGCAGCCGGTTGGCGGGTTGAGGAGGCTTGGCGGCTGGCCGATGATAAAGTCCGGCTCCTGGTCGCCCCGCAGCTTGGGCACGCTGGCCAACAGCTTCTTTGAGTAGGGGTGCAGCGGATCGGTGAAAAAGCTGCGCGCGTCGCTCAGCTCCACCATCTGGCCGGCATACATGACGGCCGCGCGGTCGGCAAGCTCGCTGGAGGTGGCGATGTCGTGGGTGATGAGAATAAAGCTGACCTCCAGATCGTGCTTGACGCGCTTGAGCACGTTAAAGATGTTGGCCTGGGTCAACACGTCGAGGGCCGAGGTGGGCTCGTCGAGGACGACCAGGCTGGGGGCGGTGACCAGCGACATGGCAATGGCCACTCGCTGGCGCATGCCGCCGCTGAGCTCGAAGGCGTAGCGGTTGATAAAGCCGAGCGGCACCCCCACGCGCTGGAACATCGTCCGGGCCTGGGCCATCGCCTCTTCTTTTTTCACGCCATGGTGGACGATCATGGGCTCGGCGACCTGGTCGCCGACGCGCAGGACGGGGTTGAGGGCGTTCATCGCCGCCTGGGGGACCAGCGACATCTCGACCCAGCGCACCTGCTGGCGGAAATCTTCGTCGCTGAGGCCCATCAATTCCTGGTCCTTCAAAAAGATCTGGCCGGTATACGTTTCGACGTTGCGGGGTATGAGCCGCAGAATGGCCTTGGCCAGCGACGTCTTACCACAGCCCGACTCGCCCAGGACGACAACGGCTTCGTTGCGGGCCAGATCAAAGCTCACATTGTCTACTGCTTGGACCACTCCCTTCGTGGTGCGAAAGTAGAGCACCAGGTCCTGGACGCGGAGCAGCATGTCATCGTTGGACATCGACGTCACAGTCCTCTCAGTCTAGGGTTAAAGATGCGGTCCAGGGAAAAGCCCACCAGGGCAAAGGCCAGGCC
>JBFYTF010000156.1:0-2905 GCA_041300865.1 Anaerolineae bacterium | reverse complement strand
GATAGCTTCCGCTACGCTTCCCTGCATCACTCTGGGCGCAGGTTTGATGCATTCGACTGGCAGACCACACCGCAGATACTGCTAACAGATCTGGTCGAAGAGCCTCGTGCTTGTATCTCATTGAAGGGAGAACGCCCCGATACGCAGATAGTTCTGAATCTCAACTGCCAAAGTGAAGTTGTGAAAGAGAGGGTGGACGGTAAGCGGCGCAATGTACCCAAAGCGAGTGACAGATCACTTGCACACGTATCTGTTAGTGCTGAGGCCCTTTTGGACTCGGCCTTTGTCCAGGCTTACCTCCATCTCCTTGGAGATATTTTTGAGATCATCAACGGTCAGTACGGCGCTGCCGAACATGGTGCAATTAACCATGGAAACGCCTTTGACCGTGTCCATCGTGACTTGCTCGAGCCAAGTTACCTTGCCTGGGCCAACTTTTTTGGCCCCGAGCTCGCGCCGCGACTTGGGCGAGATCGACTCCTGAGCGCACCTGCCCATCAGGTGTGGGAACTGCCGGGCGGCAGCATTGTGCTCACCATCGCCGCGAGCCCCCTGGAGCAGTTGGACCCGGAAGCCCAGGAACGTATCGCCCGTGTCAAAGCCCACTTGGGTATCCTTAGCCCCAGCGAACGGGCAGCGCCGGAGGAGTTGGCTGCCTTTGAGGCATGCAGCACGGCCGCTGAGGCAGAGATGAAACTGCGCATTAAGGAGGCATTTCGCCAAGCCCGCGAAAAGACGGCAGCCGAGATGCAGCGTCAGGCCGAAGGCTGTGTAGAGGGAGTTCGCCGGTTCTGGGGAGTAAATCTTGATTTCGGTCCACAGAGTTTGGCCGCACTAGATCGGTTGATCCAGACCGGGTTCGGCCCTCACGCAGATGATGAGACGATTGCTACTGCCGTACAAGCCTTTGGAGCATACTCGGGTGAGGTAGTGCGGCGAAGTTTAGGCGGCGTCTGGCACGATGACGAGATGAAAGGCCAACCAGTCCTGCTGGATGTTGGCAAAGATTCAGCTCGCGTGGAACCATTCCGTACCGTCTCGAAACGGTTCGAGCATGCGCGTGAAAAGGAGTATGCATTGCCTAGCTGGTATGAACAACTGCGAGATCAGATGGGGTCTCACTAGAAGTGCGTACAATATGTGGACAAGGTTTCTTGCCCAGCTGGTTTCTACCAGTTTAAGCAGCTCTTATAGCGGAACAGCGACGGACAACGCCCCGAAAATATGAACAGCTATCTTGATAGGCTGCAAGATCCGTGCTAGACTGTAATTACCAAGGGAAGGCGGGAGAGGCACCCAGACGGTACCCGTGGGGTCCCCGTGGCCGTCTTCCGTTTTCTTGTTCAGGGGATTCGTCCTCGCCAGGCAGTGCGTTGTAGTTCAGGATCTTGCGCATCCTTTCTACGAGATCTATCCGCGCCTCAGCGCTCAGGCGGGGACCGGCGAGCTGGTCTGCCAGGTCCAGGAGCTGTCCTCGTTCGTCATCATCCAATGCTGCATCATCGTTGCACTCCTCCGTTGCTGCCGCCGGAGGAGCAATCTGCCCCCTGGCGGGGACAAGCAGCCGCTGCTCGACACGCTCCATGGCGGCATAGTAATCGTCGGCGACCGTTCGATCGTGGACTCGGGCATAGGACATGGTCGAGTTGAGGCGCTTGTGGCCCAGGAACTTCTGGATCGACGTCACCCGGCAGCCGGCGTTCAGAAGCTGCGTGGCTGTGGTATACCTCGGACGATGGGGATACACCTTCACCCCTGCCACGAGCGCCGCCACCCTCATCTGGCCGGGGGTCGTGACCAACGAGGACACCTGGGCCGACAGCGGCAGCAGCTCCAGCGGCGAGTTCTCCTACACCAGCCAGACGGGCCTGCAGTACGTGCAAGTGGACCTGGGCGCGGCCTACACCGTGGACCAGGTCAAGGTGTGGCACTATGCCGGCGACGGGCGGACCTACCACAACACCAAAACACAGGTCAGTGCCAACGGCACCACGTGGGTCACGGTCTTTGATAGCGCAGTCTCGGGCGAGTATGCCGAGACGGCGGCGGGCAAGACGCACAGCTTCACGCCGCGGAGTGTGCGCTACGTGCGCGACTATCTCAACGGCTCGACCTCCAACGCCAGCAACCACTGGGTGGAGTCAAAGCCTTCATAATGCCTCCTTTGTGGGTGGGTGTTCAGACTCGTGCGTTTTCCGCAGCGTAGCGATCTCGTCCTGAGCGAGTGTGATTCTCCAGCCGATTTCTCCGCCTGCCTGATAACCCTGCAGACGCCCGGAACGGAGCCAGCCATGAACGGTGCTCTTGGACACCCCCAGCACTATCGCCGCGCCCCGCAGCGAATAGGTGCCGTCTGCCCACTGCACCGGATTGGGGTGACGATGATGGACCGCCGGTAATCCCCACCGCCGGCGTAGCCCGCGGATGACGTTGCTGGTGAATGCATGTTGTCGAGCCGTTCGAAAGCCGGCCGCATTCAAGCTCTCCGCGATCTCGCCATCCGTCTTGCCTGCCGCGTGCAAGGCACGCAGTTGCTGCTCGATGGCCTCCAGCCCGGCATAGTCGTCGTAATCGAACACCGGCCGGGTGTACCAATGCTCGCTCGTCGCGCCTGTCCGCCACAAGATCCGAAACCAGACCTTACCCTGTTCCCGCTTCCGATCGACGACCACCTCCTGGATCACCAGCCGGAGAATCTGTTTCCGATCCGCCACAGTAGTGCTGGCGGCAGACCATACTCCCGGCAGATTCTCTCCCAGGGCTAGAATGTCACGGCGATCCTCGTCGGTCAATTCCAGGCGGCTTTGCCACACCCAGGTCTCGTACTCCTGCTCCACCTTTTCGACGTCGCGCAGCTTCTCTTCCCAGTTCCGCTCCAGGGTGCGGGCCACCAGGCGGTTCTCCG
>JBFYTF010000019.1:0-4330 GCA_041300865.1 Anaerolineae bacterium | reverse complement strand
TGATCAAGGTGCTTGCCTCCGACGGTTTCCACACCACCAGCGACGTTTCGGACCAGCCCTTCACCGTGCCCGGCAAGCCGCCGGTGGCAGTGATCGTCGCTCCGCCTGCAGGTGCCCGCTTCAAGCTCGGCGAGCCGATCGAGCTGCGAGGATACGCCGTCGACCTGGAAGAGGGCACAATCGCGTCGAACAGCCTGAGCTGGTCGTCCGATCTGGATGGGGCGCTGGGCGCCGGCGACCTGCGTCAAGTGACATTGTCGGAAGGCACGCACACGATCACACTGGATGTCAGCGGAGCAGCCAGCGCGACGACGACGGTGATCGTCCAGGTGCCATCGCCGGCCGCGAGATTGTTTATCTATCTGCCGCTGGTGCTGCGGTAGCGCCACGGATCAACTCCCTTGGCAGGAGAGGATCGATGTGTAAGAGACTCCAGTTTTCGACGGTAGTTGCGGCCTTCATGCTCGTCAGCATGATGGCAGTGCCCGCAAGCAGCCAGGCGTCTACCGTCCCGGGCCTCACGGCCGAACCGGCTGCCCGGGAAGGGCGACTTGAGAGCCTCGCGGCGGACGCGGGGGTCATCGCTTACGTGCAGCGGTCGACGCACGACATCCACGTCATCGCGCCGGACGGCAATGGCGACCGGCTGCTCTGGACCGCTCCGCAACCGCAGTCGCCATGGCCGGCGTACGAGCTCGCCTGGCGGCCCGACGGCGGCGAGCTGGCTTTCTCCAGCGACCACGAGGAGACGTGCTCTTACTACGAGAGCGATGTCTACGCCATTCGCCCCACTGGTACCGGCTACCGGCGCATCACCAACGCACCGGCCTGCGCCGCGCTCGCCAGCCTGCCCAAAGGCTCGGTGACGGTAGACGTTAGCATCTACTCAACTCCCGGGGGGATGGTCTACGTGCAGGGGGCACCGGGGGCCGTATTTGCCACGTTCAGTACGATGACCTTTAACAACGTCGCCGATTTCGGGCCGGGGGTGCTGCAACGCGCAGTCGGCATCTATACCAACCTCTGGGGGGAGCAGCGTTCGGAGGGGTATCCACCCTATGCGGACGTCCAGCCCAATCAGACGGTGTCCGGAGGCAGCGTCGAAATCCCCGGAGTGGGAATCTATCAGCTCGGCGCCGGCCACTTTGCCTGGAAACCCGACGGCTCGGGCCTGGCCTATGCCATGCGCACCGGTTCCCGCATTAATCAGATCTCTGCCAACCCGCCCTACGGCTCCCCCGGCGAGCAGATCCCGGTAGTCCCTGGTACAGCGCCCACCTGGTTGCCTGGGGCCCGGATGCTGCGCACAGCGATCTATATCTCTACTTCGCAAGGGATGACGGGATCTACCTGAACACTCTGGCCGACCCGGGCGGTGGCACAGAGCTCGTGGACATCGTCGGCTTTGAGGGTGAGACGGTGTTCGACATCGAATGGCTGCCTGACGCGTCCGGTTTCCTTTACACCAAGAAGTACGTCAATCTGGGGATTTGGACCAACATCTTTGAGTACAGCTTCGCCACCGGAGAGATCACCGAAGTCACCCACCTCCCCGACGACAATGAAGCGCGCGCCTTCAGCCTCTCGCCCGACGGCCAGCAAATCGTCTTCGAGTGGACGACGGAGCCGTGGGACCCGACGAGCGACCTGTACATCATCAACCGCGACGGCACGGGCCTGCGCAAGCTCATTGAGGATGCCGGCCGCCCTGCCTGGGGGCGCACCTACGTTGTGCAAGCGCCACACGCCGAGTTCGTGGCTACTCCGACCTCCGGCGTGAGCCCCCTGGCGGTGCAGTTCACCAACCAATCGACCGGGGACTATGAGACGTGCACCTGGACCTTTGGTGATGGTGGCACAAGCACGAGCTGCGGCAACCCGACGCACACCTACGCGACGAAGGGGGTCTATACCGTGGGGCTGACCGTGGCCGGTCCAGGGGGTACAGACACGCGCACGCGCACGGGCTATATCACCGTGTATAATCCTGTGCAGGCGGACTTTGCCGGGAGTCCGACAAGCGGGCCGCCACCACTGGCGGTGAGCTTTATCAACAGCTCCACCGGCGACTTTACCTCGAGCCTCTGGGACTTTGGTGATGGCGAGACGAGCACGCTGCAGAACCCCACGCACACCTACGCGGATGAAGGGAGCTACACGGTCTCGCTGACAGTGAGCGGACCGGGGGGCACAGACACCCGCACTCGCCCCCGCTACGTCGTCACCGGGTCAACGTTCGCAGTTTGGCTTCCCCTTGTCGTGTACAACCTTCCTGCCAGGTAAGGCGAGCTACGGCGGTAGGGAAAGGAGCAGCCTTATTGTGCAGTAACAAGCCAGCGGGCTTCTGAATCACGGGCGACGAAAAGACGGTCGGCTAGCAATAGGTTCCGCGGACGGCGCGCCAAGCACCGTCCGCGGAACTTGTTCGTCACGTGGTGGCCACCGAAGTCCGGCGCACGACAGCAACTCGGCTATTCCCGGCGCAGTTGCAATATTTCTTCCACGACCTCTTGAAACGGCCTGCCTGCTGCCTGGGCCCAGGCTGCGGCAAAAGCCGTCTCGCCAAGCTGGGCGCGGCAGCCGGCGAGGATACGATCATGGGCCGCGCGATCCACCGGGGGGAGTGGGGCGCCCATTGCCTCGCGCAGGGCGTGCGCCGTGCTGAACAGCATCACAGCTTGCACGCCGTCACCCTGGACTGCGCTCACGGCGCCCAGCTCCTCGAGCGCGGTGGCGATGCCCAGTTTGTGGCCAAGCGCTAGGAACAGATCCAAGCCTTCCATGAGCAGCTCGGACGCCGGCAAGACCTGGCCCAGCGTGCACTTGACACGACCCAGGGCCACGAGCGCCCGGGCCAGGTCGGGCATGTATTGACCTTCCCGCGCCAGTGCCGTCGTCTCGCCCAATAGCCTGATTGCGGCCACGGCATCCCCTTCATAATGCGCCAGCAAACCCCGGAAATAGCACAGCAGCGTCTGGAGCCATTTGTGCTCGCCTGTCTTTAGGAGACCGCAAGCTGCCTGGAGGTGGGATCGCGCCGCGGTCAATTCTCTTTGAGAGATGGCGTTTTCCGCCAGGGCGCAGAGCACATCGGTTCGCCATATGCTGCGCCCATGCTCTTGATACACCTGCAGCGCCTGTTCAAGGTGGGATTGAGCGGTCGCGTATTCCCCTAGAATCTGGTAAACACAGCCAAGATTGGTGAGCGCGTCCGCCGTTCCCCAGGGGTGTTCGATCTCGCGGGCAATCGCCAAGGCGTGCTCAAAACGTGCTCGGGCGGCCGCGTATTCCCCCAATCCCATGTCAACAATTCCCAACGAAACCAGCACGCTGGTGAGGAGGTACTTTTCCCCCAAGCCTTCCAGGATCGCGCCACTTTCCTCGAGCATGGCCTGCCCTGCGGGATCGCCGCCATAATCCGACAGGCAACTTCCTAACCTGTACAGTGCCCGAGCCTCCCCCCACCTGTCACCTGCTTGGCGGCAGATGGCCAGTGCCTCCTCCAACCGAGCCCGGCCCAGGCTCGCTTCCCCTTGCCAGACCAACGTGTAGCCTAATAACGAAAGCGCCTCCGAGAGGCGATGCAGATCGCCCAACTCTCGGAAGACGGCCGCACTTTCCTCTGCCGGCAGGCGCGCTGCGCCAAGGTCTCCCAGCGCGAATAGGAGCAAGCTTTCTCCGAACAGAGCCACGGTCCTGGCCGCTGTCCGTCTTTCCGGGCATTGCTGGAGTGACTCTGTGAGCCACCTGCGCCCTTCATGGAAATGCCCGCGCATCCGCCAAAACCAACGCAAGGCTCCTGACAGCCGCAGCGCCCATTCATCCCCACCCGGCGCTGCACAATCGCTCTCGAGAGCCCATTCCAACGCAGCTCGCAGATTGTGATGTTCCTGCTCCAACCGGCGCAGCCACTCCATCTGATCGCGTCCCTTCAATCCCTGATCGGCCGCCTCAGCCAGTGCCAGAAAGTAGTCAAAATGGCGCTTCTTCGCCGCCGCGTGCGCGCCCGAATCCGCTGCCAGGCGAGTGGCGCCGTACTGGCGGACCAGCTCGTGTAGCTGGTAGCGACCGGCTGCGGCACGCCTCAGCAGCGTCCGGTTGACCAGGGTGGACAAGACGGGCAGCGAGGCACCGGCCACGTGCTCGGCCGCCTGGCGGCTAAACCCGCCCCGAAAGACCGAGAGCTGGGACAGCACCTGCTGCTCCCTGGCCGAAAGCGTCCGCCAGGAGTGGTCAAAGACCACGAGCATGCTGCGATGCCGGTCCGGAAGGTCACGCACAGACGCGCTCAGAATGTCGAGGCTGCCTTTGATCTCTTGGGCGATTTCCG
>JBFYTF010000481.1:0-6200 GCA_041300865.1 Anaerolineae bacterium | reverse complement strand
GCTCTGGATTGGCAGCGCGAGGTGATCAAGATGCACGCCCTGCTGGGCGGCAAGAACCCCCACCCACAGACCTACCTGGTGGGCGGCATGGCCACGCCTGTGGACCCCAGCCAGCCGGGGACGATCAACCCTGCCGTCCTGGGTGAGCTTCGCACCCTCAGTGAAAAGGCGCTGCAGTTTGTCAGCCAGGTCTACCTGCCCGACCTGCTGCTGGTGGCCTCCTTCTACAAGGACTGGGCCGGGCTGGGGCAGGGGGTCCGCGACTACCTGTCCTTTGGCGACTTTCCCCAGGACAGCAGCGGCAGCCCGGAGGCGCTGTGGCTGCCCCAGGGCCTGGTCCTGGATAGGAACTTGAGCAATGCGCCCCAGGCCCTGGACCAGGGACGCATCGCAGAGTACGTGTCCCATTCCTGGTACCGTTATGCCGAGGGTGACAGCGTGGGCAAACACCCCTGGCAGGGCGAGACCTCCTGGGATTACACCGGACCAGAACCGCCCTTTGACTTCCTCGATACAGCGGCCAAGTACTCCTGGCTCAAGGCACCCCGCTACGAAGACCGCTCCGTGGAAGTCGGCCCGCTGGCGCGGGTGGCTGTGGCTTATGCTGCCGGCCACTCCCGCATCCGAGAGCTCACCGGCCAGGTGTTGGCACACCTGGGCATCGGGCCCGAGGCTCTCTTTTCGACCCTGGGCCGCACCGCAGCGCGGGGCATCGAGACCCAGGCCATCGTGGAGCAGATGGCGGGCTGGATCGACGAACTGGAGGCGAACATCGCTGCCGGAGACTTGGCGGTGCACAATGGCCAGCGGTGGGATCCTGCCTCCTGGCCGGCTGAAGCCACGGGCTGGGGCACCACCGAGGCGCCGCGTGGTGCCCTAGGTCACTGGCTGCGCATCGAAAACGGCAAAATCGCCCACTACCAATGCGTGGTGCCCACAACCTGGAACGGCTCGCCGCGAGACGCGCAGGGGCGGCGCGGTGCCTGGGAGGAAGCCCTCGTCGGCACACCTGTCGCCGATCCAGCGCGTCCGGTGGAGATCCTGCGCACCGTGCACTCCTTCGACCCCTGCATGGCCTGTGCCGTGCACTTGCTCGACCCCGCCGGGCGGGAGGTGATGCGGGTCCAGGTGCGGTACTAACCGTGGGCCAAAATCAACGCGCAGAACGGATATGGTATACGCGGTGAGGCTGTGATCGGGGGGTGCTCTTCGGTGGAAGAGGCCCACATTGCGGCCGGCGCACGCATCGCTACGGCCAACCAGCTGTTTGCTCAGCTACAGCGTGAAGGTGTGACCTTGCTCTGTGTGTAGGCATGATCTAGAGACAAAAAGGCCCGGGCCAGAGCGGCTCAGGCCTTTTTGTTGCGTGAGAAGTTCAGCGGGTCAAGGGGGATTCGAACAAGGAAACCGCGGCGCCCGCGGCCGATTGACGCCCTCTGGCCAAGGTGTTATAATGCCGTCATGACTCTCGGTGTGGAGGAAGCGGATGGAACGAGACAGGTTGGGTACTGTCTGGGCCGGGCTAGCCCTGATTGGCCTGGGCATCGCCTTTGTGGTTGCCCAGCTCGTGGGGTGGGATCGCATCTGGCCCCTATTTCTTGTGCTGGGCGGCCTGGGTTTCCTGGCCTCGTACCTGCTGACGGGTGCGAAAGACGAAGGCCTGGTATTCCTGGGCGTCGCGGCCCTGCTCGTGGGCCTCTTTTTCTTCGGCTTCTCCCTTGGGTTCTGGGAGTGGAGCCAGTTGGGCCAACTCTGGCCGGTCTTTCCTCTCATCGGCGGCGTGGCCTTTGTCGCCCTCTTTTTTGCCCAGCGAACGCGCGACGTAGGGACGCTCGGCGTCGGCTGCGCAGCATTCATCGTCGGCATCGCCGGCCTGGCCATCACCTATGGCTTGGTCGCGAGCGAAATCTGGCGCTTCTGGCCCTTACTGTTGATCCTGATAGGGATCATCAGCCTCGTGGGCGGTCTGTTGCGCGTGGCACGACGCCAGTAGGGGCCTTCCCAGGGGCATGAGTATGCTGATCGGCATAGACGCCAGCCGGACGGTGGCTGCGCAGCGCACCGGCACGGAGAACTATGCGCTGCACCTGATCCGCGAGCTGTTGGTGCTGAGCGAAGGGCATAGATTTCGCCTGTACTTTCGCCAGGCCCCGCCGGCCGGCTTGTTCAGCGGGGATCACGAAGAGCGGGTCATCTCCTTTCCCCGCCTCTGGACACACCTGGCCCTCTCCCGCGAGATGCTAGCCCACCCCCCGGACCTGCTCTTTGTCCCTTCCCACGTGCTGCCCCTCGTCCATCCGCGGCACAGCGCCGTAACGGTGCACGACCTCGGGTACCACTACCATCCCGAGGCGCACACTACCTGGCAGAACCTATACCTGCGCTGGTCGACGCGGCACAACGCCCGCAACGCCGCCCGGATCCTGGCCGACTCCGAGGCGACGCGCCGTGACCTGGTGCGCTATTACGGCACGCTCCCGGCCAAGGTCACCGTCGTCTACCCCGGCCTCGACGAAGGGTTGGCTCGAGTCTCGGAGCCCGAGCTTCTGGCCGGTATGCAGACGCGCTACGGACTGAACGGCCCTTACCTGCTCTACGTCGGCACGCTGCAGCCGCGCAAGAACTTAAAGCGGCTGGTGCAGGCCTACACCCGGTTGCGGTCGCTGCTCGCCAGCCAGCCACAGCCGGACCCTACGCCCCGGCTCGTCCTCGCCGGCAAGAAGGGCTGGCTCTACGACGAGGTTCTGGGCCAGGTACAGAAGCTGGGGCTCGAGGAACATGTGCTCCTGCCGGGCTATGTGCCCGCAGCGGATCTGCCGGCACTGCTCAGCGGCGCGCTAGCGTTTGTCTTTCCCTCCCTCTACGAGGGTTTTGGCCTGCCCGTCCTCGAGGCGATGGCCTGCGGCACGCCCGTGATCTGTTCGGACACTTCGTCGCTGCCTGAGGTGGCCGGCAACGCAGCGCTCCTCGTAGACCCCCGCGACCCGGAGGCTCTGGCCCAGGCCATGCTGCGCATCGTGAAGGACGCAGGGCTGCGCGACGAGCTGGCGGCGCGGGGCCTCCGGCAGGCAAGGAGATTTTCCTGGCGCCGCTGCGCCGGTGAGACGCTGGCCGTGCTCGAAGAGGCGGCCGGGGTGGAGTAGGGACGCGGTGCACTCTATCCAGATCTTGGGTGTGCGCGTCGACGATGCGACCTATGACGATCTCCTGGCGGCGGTCGATCGCTATGTGGCCAGCGGCCGGCCGCACCAGATCGTGACCCTGAATCCCGAGATGCTGATTGCCGCTCACGAGGATCCGGCCTTTCGCCTCAACCTCGCCGAGTCGGACCTGAACGTCGCCGACGGCGTGGGGATCATGCTGGCCGCGCGCCTTTTGGGCCGGCCGCTTCGCGAGCGAGTAACCGGCTCGGACGGCATTTATCGCCTGGCACGGCACAGCGCAGAGCGCGGCTACCGTGTCTACTTCCTGGGGGCAGGGCCGGGAGTAGCCGACACTGCGGCCCAGAGCCTGGCGGCGGCCTACCATGGCCTGACGGTGGCGGGCACCTACGGCGGCTCTCCTGCCGACGGGGAGAGCGCCGCTGTAGTCGAACAAGTGCGGGCCGCGGCCCCGCACCTGCTCCTGGTGGCCTACGGCGTGCCGGCCGAGGAAAAGTGGATCGCCCGGCACCGCCACGACCTGGGCGTGCCGGTCATGATCGGCGTGGGAGGCAGTTTCGACTTTGTTGCAGGCATCACCCGCCGCGCACCGCCGTGGATGCGGCGTGCCGGCCTGGAGTGGCTCCATCGTCTACTCCGCGAGCCGTGGCGGTGGCGCCGGCAGCTGGCCCTGCCCCGTTTCCTGGGCCTGGTCATCATGCAGCGTCTGCGCCGCGGCAGGCCGCGAATGTAGGACGCGCCGGGCACCTGTCCCGAGCGGCTCACCTTGAACCGATAGGAAGGAGTTCAGCCATGCATGAGAACGGCATGTGGCGCGCGGTCGAGGACCACCGATCCGAGCTGTTGGCCTTTGCTCAGAAGCTATTGCGGACGCCCAGCAAGTCGGGCGAGGAAGGGGACGTGGCGGCCCTCATCCGCGACGAGATGGGCCGCCTGGGCTACGACGAGGCCTGGATCGACGAGGCCGGGAACGCCATCGGCCGCCAGGCCGGCGCGCCGGGGGCACCGCTGATGTTCAACGGGCATATGGACCACGTGGACGCCGGGGACCCCGCGCGCTGGGCCCATCCCCCTTTCGGCGGCGAGGTCCACGACGGGGAGCTTTGGGGCCGGGGCGCCGCCGACATGAAGGGCGCATTGGCAGCCATGGTCTATGCCGGAGGGCTGGTCAAGAAGCTGGGCCGCATTGTGCCGGGCGACGTGTACGTCAGTGCCGTCGTCCAGGAAGAGATAGGCGGGCTGGGGGCGCGACACCTGGCAGACGCCCTGCCGCCGATGCGCGTTGTAATCGGCGAGGCCAGCGGGAACCAACTCCGGCGCGGCCACCGTGGCCGTGTCGAGATGCAGGCTCGTTTTGAGGGGCGCTCGGTACACGCCTCCATGCCCGACCTTGGCGTTAACCCCCACTTTTCGGCAGCACGTTTTGTCCAGGGCCTGCGCGAGCTGCCCATGCTGACGGCACCCGACTATGGTGCTTCAAGCGTGGCGCCCACCCTCGTCCGCAGTGAGCCCCAGGGCAGCAACATCACGCCGGCGACTATTCGCCTGGCCCTCGACTGGCGCAACGTGCCAGGCGAGGACTTGCCCGGTGTGGTGGAGAAGCTGGAGAACCTACTCGCCCGGAGCCTGGAGCCCGGGTGCCAGGGGGTCATTGAGGTTGGCAGCCGCGAGCTGGTGACCTACACCGGCTTGCGCATGCGCTATGACGACTCGTTCGCCTCGTTCAGCACACCGCCCGATCACCCCTGGCTGGTTGCGGCCAGGGAGGCTCTCGAGACGGCCCTGGAACGAGAGGTGGAGGTCGGCGTGTGGCGTTTTGCCACCGATGGTGGGCACCTAGCGGCTGCCGGTTCGACTGTCCTGGGTCTGGGTCCGGGCGACGACACGCTGGTGCATACCATCGAGGAGCGGCTGGCCGTCGACCAACTGCTCGAGGCGACCGTGGCCTACATGGCCCTCGCCCTGCTGGACCAGCCTGGCTAGCGAGCCTCGAGGCTAACCCAGGCTGATGCCCATGCGCCTGGCGGTGCGCACCAGGTCCCCCTCCAGGGGCACAGTCTTGAGCTGGGCAATGGCCTCGGCGATGGGCACATGGGTGATCTTCTCGCCGCGCAGCGACACCATCTGGCCGCTGCGCCCTTGAGCGAGGAGCTCGACGGCCTCGGCCCCAAAACGGGTGCCCAGAATACGGTCAAAGGAAGTGGGCGAGCCACCGCGCTGCAAGTGACCCAGCACCGTAACGCGGATTTCCCGCTCGGTAAGGGTTGCCAGCTGTTCCGCAACGGCGTGGCTCACCCCACCCAGCCGCCTAGCCGCGGCGGCCTCACGGGCATCCTGGTACACCTGCTCGCCGCCCTCGGGACGCGCCCCCTCGGCGACGGCCACGATGCTGAACTTGCTGCCCGCCATCTCCCGGGCCTCGACCTTGGCATTGATCCGGGCCACATCGAAGGGGATCTCGGGCAACAGGATGACATCGGCTCCGCCGGCCAGGCCCGACTCGAGGGCCAGCCAGCCGGCGTCGCGGCCCATGACCTCGACGAGCATGATGCGGTGATGGCTCTCGGCAGTCGTGTGCAGACGGTCGATGGCCTCCGTCGCCGTGTCGAGGGCCGTGTCAAAGCCAAAGGTGACATCCGTGCCTCCCACGTCGTTGTCAATCGTCTTGGGCACGCCCACCAGCGGCAGTCCCATCTCGTACAACTGCTGGGCAATGTGCAGCGAACCGTCTCCACCGATGACCACCAGCCCGTCGAGAGAGAGAGCCTCGACGTTGCCGATCATCTGGGGCGCCACGTCTCGCCACACAAGCTGCCCATCCTGCCCAGCAACAGGGTAGTTGAAGGGGTTTGCCCTGTTGCTCGTACCCAGGATGGTGCCCCCCAGGGGCAGAATACCCCGCACGTCGGCAAAGGTCAGCTCCCGGGTTTTGCCCGGCAGGATCAGGCCTTCGAAGCCGTCCTGGATGCCCACCACCTGCCAACCGAAGTGGCCGGTTGCCGTCTTGACCACCGCGCGAATGACCGCGTTCAGACCCGG
>JBFYTF010000479.1:0-6290 GCA_041300865.1 Anaerolineae bacterium | reverse complement strand
CTGCCCGACGCCTCGGGCTGGCAGCACGACGGCACACTACACACCGGCGATGCCCTGGACAAGGCGGTGCCCGGGCAAGTCGGGACGTACGCCCTGAGCTTTGACGGAACGGACGACTATGTGAGCCTGGGCGACGTGGAGGTGCTCGACGGTCTGGGTGACTTTACCATCGCCCAGTGGTTCTACCTGGAAAGGCTGAGCCCATCCAGCACTGGCTGGGCGGCCCCAGTGGGCAAGGGGAGGTTTAACACCAGCCCCGCGTGGTCGGTGCTGGTCAACACCGATAGCAGCAACCCCGCCGGCCACAGGATCAACCTCTACCTGAATGGAGCGCCGAGGGCGTCGATCCCGGCGCCGGCCGGAGGCTGGGCGCTGGGTCAGTGGTACCACTATGCCTTCACGCGCAGCGGCGGCACGATCACAAGCTACCTGGACGGCGTGGGGCAGGCAGGCAGCACCAGCTATGCGACCGCGGTCACAGGCAACAGTGCCCCGGTTCTCGTGGGCGTGCATGAAAGCGGCTATTACTCCTGGCCGGGCAGGCTCGACGACCTGCGTATCTACCGGCACTCGATGACGGCGGACGAGATCGAAGACATGTACGGCACTGGCGGGTTCCCCGTCGCCGGCGTGCAGGGGGTGAACGTGGCCCTCAGGTCGGTCCTGCCGGGATCGGCCTTCCTCAACGAGGTGCCGCTGCAGGACGAGGTTGTGCACTTGCCGTTCGAGGACACCCCCACCTCCGACGGCGGCTTGGTGCTGCGTGACGTTTCTGACTCGGGCCTCAACGGCTCGTGCACCAACTGCCCCGCCCTCGGACAGGCCGGCCCTTCGGGCAACGCGGCCTGGTTCGACGGGGTGGACGACTCTGTGAACGTGAGGGGGATCGATCTGGCAAATGCCTCGTTCACTGCCGCCTTCTGGGCCAGACGAGATGCGGCAGGCAGATGGGATATTGCGCTCAGCCAGGGCACGTCCACCACGAACGAGCAGCTCCACATCGGCTTCAGGAACAACAACCTGTTTACCTGTGCCTTTGGCGCCAACGACGTGGACACCACCAATGCTTACACCGACACGGGCTGGCATCACTGGGCCTGCACCTACGACGCGGCGACGGACACCAGGACGATCTATCGTGATGGGGTCAGCGTGCCCACGAGGGGGCCGACAGGCTCCGGCGATTATCACGGCTCCGGCGACCTGTACGCCGGCTGGTTTTTCGCGAATAGTACCTCCTTCAAAGGTTCCCTGGACGATGTGCGCATCTTGACCCGCGCACTCACTCCGGATCAGATCAGAGCAGCGTACCTCGGCTCGGGGCCGCTGCTGGACCTGTCGTTTGAGAAGTCGTGGGCAACGGATGGCACGGTTCTCCCCGACGCCTCGGGCTGGGCGCACGACGGCACGCTACACGCCGCCGACGCCCTGAACAAGGCAGTGCCGGGGCAGGTCGGCACCTACGCGCTGAGCTTTGACGGCACGGACGACTATGTCAGCCTGGGCGACGTGGACGCGCTCGACGGTCTGGGTGACTTTACGATTGCTCAGTGGTTCTACCTGGACACCCTGGCCCCCACCACCGTCTATTGGGAGCCCACCGTCGGCAAGGGCGCGTGGAACGGCCCGGGCTGGTCGGTGATGGTCAATGCCGTAACCGGGATTCCGGACCAGCACATGATCAGGCTATACTTGAATGGTGATGGCCGCGCAGCCATCGCCGTACCCTGGGGGGGCTGGGAGACCCGACGCTGGTACCACTATGCCTTTACGCGGAGCGGCAGCACGATCACAGGCTACTTGGACGGGGTGGCAATGGCCACGGGGTCCTATGGAGACGATGTCGTCGCAAACGACCGACCGGTTCTCTTGGGCAAGAACGAGGGAGGCGCGCTGTACCGGTTACAGGGCAGCCTGGACGGCCTGCGCATCTACCGGCGCGCCCTATCCAGGCTGGAGGTAGCGGATCTGTACCATGCTGGTTGGTGGGCGGCCAGCCTTTCGCCGGTAAGTGGCGCCGGTATCGAGAGCATGGGCTGGACGGCAACGGTGCCGGGCGGGCTGGAGGGCTCCTACCAGGTCGAGATGCGCGGCCGGGATGCCGCCGGCCACGTCGAGGTGATGGCTGAACCCTCGCTCCTGTGGAGCGGCGAGGCGGACAACCTGGCACCGCGCCTATCGCTGAGCCGCCAGTTGCTCTCGGGCAGCACCTACCGCTACACGGCGGTGGCCCAGGACTATCACCTGGACAAGGCGACCTACAGCTCGCCCTGCGCCCCGGGCGTAACACCCACCTACACCGACGAGTACTACAAGTCGCCGTGGTATCTCGGCAGTGGGGCCAGCCAGAAGCTGTTCGGGCTGACGGCGGTCTGCGACCTGTCGGGCACTCCGTCCACGGCCACGATCTGCGACAGCTTGGGCAACTGCACGACCTGCGACTACTCGAACAACTGCACCACCTCGGCCGTTGCGGTGGCCGCCGCTGGGGGCCTGGAAGCCGGGCAGGAGGTGGCCCTGGACGCCGCTGCTGCGCCCGCCGCCAAGCCGGGCCCGGCCGGCTATGAGATCATCGTGCCGGCCATCGTCACGGCCTCGCACTACTATGAGCCGCAGACGATCGACGTCGCCGGCCAGGTAACGTCCAACCGCAAGCCGGGCGCCGGCGACCACGACCTGGCGAGCGTGCAGGTGGCCATCGGCGGCCAGGTCGGACCGGCCATCCTCTCTGCGCCTGCCGCGGGGCAGCCCTACACCGTCACCTGGACCTTCCCCTGGCACCTGGAGGGCGGCGCTCCACTGCCAGATGGCGCCGCCCACACCGCCGTCGTCACCGCCACCGACATGGCCGGGCGGACCACGGTTGTCAACCGCGCGCTGACCGCCGACGTCCTCCGGCCCGCTCCGGTCACGCTGAGCCTGGCCGCGGATGGCGTGCCGGTCGAGCCGGGGGCGGTCATCCGCTCCACTTCGCTCCGGGACCCTGTCCGCGAGCCGGGCGCCGGCCTGGAGCTGACCTGGACGGCATCCTCCGACGGCAGTGGGCTGGCACCGTACATCGCCGCCTGGCGCTTCGAGGACGCCTACACGACCACGATCCAAACCAGCCTGCACGACCCGGACGGCCCGCGGGCGGCGCACGCGACCGCCGGTGAGGCGCAGCGGGTCAGCGTCGGGCTGGCCACCCGGGACGTCTATGGCAACACACGCTTGCAGGCATTCGGGTCGGTGATCGTAGACGGTCCACTGACGCCTGACTACTGCGCGCTTTCGGAGGGGGCCGACATCACCGGCTCGGCCTGCACCCTGCTGGGCACCGACCGGCGCATCGCACGCCGGACGAATACCGGCCGCTGGACAGCGCAGCGGCTGTACGGCACCTGGGACAGCCACGCGCTGCGGCTAGCCTGGACCGGCGCCCATTGGAACGGTGACGGCGACCTGTTTGTCTACCTGGACACGGAGGATGGCGGCACGACGACGACCTTCTCCCCGCACACCGTAGCGGTCACCGGCACCCTGATCACCCTGCCGGCGGACCTGGCCGCCGATGTTCTGGTCTGGGTGCAGGATGCGAGCACTGCCAGCTTGATGCGATGGGACGGCAGCCAGTGGGCATTTGAGACGTCGCTCTCCTCTGCCCAGTACCGCTTTGACGGGGGACGCAACGGCGGCCAGGCCGACCTGTACCTGCCGTTTGATCTGCTGGGCACAACAGCCGGTGCGCCGTTGGGCCTGCTGGCCTTCGCCGGCGAAGAGCCGGCCGCTGACGTAGGGCTGCAGGTGTGGGCCACGCTGCCCCTGGCCAACCCGCTGAACAGCGAGCGGGTCAACATCCGGCGCGGGCTCGCGCCCGCCGGCAGCACGCTGCCCCTGTTCCACGCCTATCGTTGGGCAGCCCTGGACGACGGCGTGTGTCCCAACGGCACAAACGGCGTGCTGGCGGCCGAGCAGCACAACGACGCCGTGATCGAATTGAGCGTCGAGAGCAACCCGCCCGGCGCGTCTGCCAGCGGCATGTCGGGCGGCCTGTTCTGGGAGGCCAACCCGGCCACCATCCTGGCGGCGACGCCTTCCGAGGAACCGACCTTTGGCTTCCTGCGCACAACCCGGCCGCCCCTGCCCGACGGCCAGGAGATCGTTTACACCATCCTTTACCGGAACGAGGGCAGCCACACGCTGGAAGGCGCTCGGCTGGCCCTGTCGGCCTTTGGCGCCCTGCGGCTTGCCGTCGATACGCTGGAGCTGGGGGACATTCCGGCCGGAGGGGAGGGCAGCGTCACGTTCCAGGGGACAGTTGACCGGAACCTGTCACCCTACGGCCTGGCGGCGGTGCTGGCCCGACTGTACGCCACCAACAACGGAGACAGCCCCCTGGAATGGCTGGTCACCCTCCATCGCGTCGACAAGGGCGCGCCTGAGGAGATGGGCCTCGATCAGACCGAAGTGGTTGTGGGACCCGGTGCCGGCCGGTTGGCCGGCATTGCCCGCGACGAGTCGGGCGTCAGCCAGGTCGAGATCGAGGTCACCTCGCCCTCGGGCGCGATCTCGACGCTGATCTGCGAGCTGCCCGAGGACAGCTCAGGCGGCTGGTCCTGCCCCTGGGATGCAACGGCGGCCAACGGTGGGATGCGGCCGGCCGACGGCGACGAGTTCACGGTCCGGCTGCGGGCCACCGATCGCCTGGGCCAAACCAGCGACTGGAGCCTGCCGCGTTCCGTCCGGGTGGATGCTCAGCCGCCCAGTGTCACACTGCCCGCGGAGTTGAGCGGCATCTATGCCGGCCGCCTGGTACAGGGTAACACCCTGCGGCTGGTGGGTGATGCCCTGGACAACCATGCGCTGGGAACCGTGACCCTCTGCCTGGACGACACCTGCCGCACCGCGGACCTGGGCGCCCCTGGGGCGAGCGCCAGTGGCTGGTCCCGCTGGCTGAGGGCTCCCGGGGCGATGGACTATCTGACCAGGACGCTGACGATCTCGGCGACCGACCGCCTGGGCAACAGCCTCCTCGAGCCGCTATCGCTGCCGCTGGTCTTTGACAACGTGCCGCCGGTGCTAAGCGCCGGTCAGCTGCTGGCCCGGGTGCCGGTGGGCAGCGCCGAGACCGTCCTGAGCGGCGAGGTGACCGACGGCGGGCCGGCCGTGCGGGTCTGGGTACGCGTGCAGCCACCCCAGGAGGGCGACCTCACCCGGGTGCTGGCCAACAGTGACGGGGCGACATGGCGGTTTGAGCTGCCGGCGGCCGTGGTGGGGCAGCACACCTTGTGGGCCGACGCCGAAGACGCGGCGGGCAACGTGACCACGGCAGGTCCGTTCACGGTGGACGTCACCTGCACCGACGCGGCACTGGCTGTGACCAGCCTGGCCGTCGAGCCCGTGGCTGGGTCGCCAATGTCGCTGACGCTGACCGTGGTGATCTCGAATGCCGGCCCGGCGGGGCTGCCGGCCGGCATCCCCATCGTCGTCGCCGAGGGCATCACCCCCACCGGCCGGGTGACGACTACGATGCCGCTGGCGGCTGGCGAGTGGGAGGCGTTGAGCATGGTCTGGGGGCCGAGCGGCGGAAGGGACTATGAGCTGGGCGTGACGGCCGGGCAGGGCATCGTTTTGCCCGACGGCCCGTTGTGCGTCGCGCCGCCCACGACACGCTTCCCGGTGTCGCTGCGCGACACCGCGCTCGCCTTTGGCTGGAGCCTGATCTCGCCGCAGCTGCAGCCCGGCCAGGCCGACATCGAGGTTGTGCTGCGGGGCATCGACGGCCCCTACAGCGCCATCCTGGGCTACGACGGCGGCCCGCTGGCCTATGACCTCGGTGACCCGGAGGGCAGCAACCTGAAGACGGTCGACGCACTGCACGGCTACTGGGTCCATACGTCCCCGGCGACCGAAACGTTGCGATTCCAGACGGCTGCGACCTGGCGCATGACCGGCGAGATCCTGCCCGAAGATCGGCCGCTGTCCCTGGCCGCCGGCTGGAACCTGGCCGGCTACCTGCCGCGGCAGCGGCTGGCCGTCACGGCGGCGCTGGAGGGCATCGCCGGCCAGTACAGCGCGGTGCTGGGCTTCGAGCACACTGCCCTGTCCACCTATCCCGACCTGGACCCGAGCTACAACACTCTGGCCTACATGGCGCCGGGCTACGGCTACTGGATCGACGCCGCCGAGGCCGTCACCTTCCACTACCCCATCACGACCATCACCGACACCTTGACCCTGACGGAGACACGGCCTGTGTACGAGCGGTTATTCTCCGTCGTCATTACCGAATGGCAGGCCGGCGTGCAGCC